>NZ_JBWKXF010000021.1:0-94656 GCF_059422645.1 Pseudomonas sp. GW821-FHT01C01
GAGCAAGCCCGCTCCCACCCCCCTGTGGGAGCGGGCTTGCTCGCGAAAGCGGCGGTTCAGACACCACAGCTTTCACAGTAAAGGCACCCACAAAGCAGGGGATTTCAGGCCGTTTCGACGGCCTGTTTTTTTGCCTGGAAGAAGTGAGCTTGTATATCTCTTAAACGAATAACCAAATGAATAAATATGATTTATGGATATATAAATCAGCTGTTAAGGTCACTCCATCGAAGCGAGATCGCAAACCGCGAATCGCCAACACCGTACAAGGAATCGTCTGAATGTTGGTTGTCTCACTCGGTGGCAGTCCCAGTCAGCGCTCTCGTTCCGGGGTGCTGCTGGATCGCTCCCGGCGTTGGTTGCAAGGGCAGGGCGTGGAAGTGGTGAGTTATCAGGTGCGGGACTTCCCGGCCGAGGACTTGCTGCACGCACGCTTCGACAGCCCCAAGGTGATCGACCTGCTGCAACAGATTGAAAACGCCGATGGCCTGCTGATCGCCACACCGGTTTACAAGGCATCGTTTTCCGGAGCGCTGAAAGTCGTGCTGGATCTGCTGCCCGAACGCGCCTTGAGCCACAAGGTGGTTCTGCCGATGGCCACTGGCGGCAGCATCGCCCACATGCTGGCGGTGGATTACGCGCTCAAGCCCGTGCTGTCGGCATTGAAGGCCCAGGAAATGCTGCAAGGGATTTTCGCCGTCGACAGTCAGATCGCTTATGGCGAAGGCAGCGCCCTGGCGCAGTTGGCGCCGGAGCTGGAGCAACGGCTGAATGAATCGCTGGAGCTGTTTTTCAGTGCCATGGCACGGCGGCCCAAGCCGCTCGATCCGAACCTGTTGAATGATCGTTTGCTGAGTGCTCGCTGGAGCATATGAGCTCCACTGAACATTAGCCCCACCGAAAATTGAAGTACTGGCCTTACTCGCCCGCCAACGGGCAAGCAGGTGCAGCCAAAACCCAACTGCAAAAAGGAGAGCGCCATGCGCCCTGTCATTTTGCGTCGTGGTCTGGTCGCTCTGTTTGCTGCGGCCGCCTTCGGCGTTATTACTCAAGCTCAGGCGCTTTCTACCCAGGAAGGCGTATTACGCATCGGCTATCAGAAGTACGGCACCCTGGTGCTGCTCAAAGCCAAAGGCACCCTGGAAAAACGCCTCGCCGCCCAAGGTGTGGACGTGCAATGGACTGAGTTCCCCGGCGGCCCGCAACTGCTTGAAGGCTTGAACGTTGGCTCCATCGACTTTGGCGTTACCGGCGAAACCCCTCCCGTGTTTGCCCAAGCGGCTGGCGCTGATCTGCTCTACGTCGCCTATGAACCGCCAGCGCCACACAGCGAAGCGATCCTGCTGCCGAAGGACTCGCCGATCAAATCGGTAGCAGAGCTCAAGGGCAAGAAAGTCGTGCTCAACAAAGGCTCCAACGTGCACTACCTGCTGGTGCGTGCGCTGGAAGATGCCGGCCTCAAATACACCGATGTCCAGACCGTATTCCTGCCGCCGGCCGATGCCCGCGCCGCGTTCGAGCGTGGCAGCGTCGACGCCTGGGTGATCTGGGACCCGTACCAGGCCGCCGCCGAACAGCAACTGCAAGCGCGCACCCTGCGCGATGGCCAGGGCATCGTCGACAACCACCAGTTCTACCTGGCGACCAAACCCTACGCGCAAAAAAATCCCGAGGTGATCAAGACCCTGGTGGAAGAAGTGCGCGCGGTCGGCGAGTGGTCCAGGGCCAATCCCCAGGAGGTGACTGAACAGGTGTCACCACTGCTCGGCCTGCCGGCGGATATCACTCTGACCGCGGTGAAACGCCAGGGCTACGGCGCGCTGCTCCTCACCCCGGAAGTCGTCGCGGCACAGCAGAAAATCGCCGACAGCTTCTACCAGCTCAAGCTGATTCCCAAGCCGTTGAGCATCAAAGACGTGATCTGGACGCCGCCGGCCGCCGTTGCCCAAGCCCAATAATTCGATTCCCCAAGGAGACCACTCCATGAGCCTCAATATCTTCTGGTTCCTGCCTACCCACGGCGACGGCCATTACCTTGGCACCGCCGAAGGCGCACGCGCCGTCGATCACGGTTACCTGCAACAAGTCGCGCAAGCCGCTGACCGCCTGGGTTTTGGCGGGGTGCTGATTCCTACCGGGCGTTCCTGCGAGGACTCATGGCTGGTGGCGGCATCGCTGATTCCGGTGACCCAGCGCTTGAAATTCCTTGTCGCCCTGCGCCCCGGGATCATTTCTCCGACGGTGGCGGCGCGGCAGGCCGCGACCCTGGATCGACTGTCCGGCGGGCGTGCGTTGTTCAATTTGGTAACCGGCGGTGATCCGGAAGAGTTGGCCGGTGATGGCCTGTTCCTCAGCCACGAAGAGCGTTATCAGGCCTCGGTGGAGTTCACCCGCATCTGGCGCCGCGTGCTGGAAGGTGAAACCGTCGATTACGACGGCCAGCACATCAGCGTGAAGGGCGCGAAATTGCTCTATCCGCCCATCCAGCAACCGCGTCCGCCGCTGTACTTTGGCGGTTCCTCGGAAGCCGCACAGGATCTGGCCGCCGAACAGGTGGAAATGGTCCTGACCTGGGGCGAACCACCGGCCGCCGTCGCGGAAAAAATCGAACAAGTCCGTGCCAAAGCCGCCAGGCTTGGCCGCACCGTGCGCTTCGGCATCCGCCTGCATGTGATCGTGCGCGAAACCAACGATGAGGCCTGGAAAGCTGCGGATCGGCTGATCTCCCATCTCGACGACGAGACCATCGCTCGTGCCCAGGCTTCGCTGGCACGTTTCGATTCAGTCGGTCAGCAACGCATGGCTGCGTTACATGGCGGTAGCCGCGACAATCTGGAAGTCAGCCCTAATTTGTGGGCCGGTGTCGGTCTGGTGCGCGGTGGTGCCGGTACGGCGCTGGTGGGCGATGGTCCGACTGTGGCCGCCCGCGTGAAGGAGTACGCGGATCTGGGCATCGATACGTTTATTTTTTCCGGTTATCCACATCTTGAGGAGTCGTATCGCGTCGCCGAGTTGTTGTTCCCGCACCTCGATGTCGAGCGTCCCGAGCTGCCGAAAAGTGCCGGTTACGTCAGCCCGTTCGGCGAGATGGTCGCCAACGACATTCTGCCCAAAGCCGCGTCCCAGAGCTGAGGCGCGCTCATGAAGAAAATCATCCACAGCCTGGCGCCCTGGGCGTTACCGGTGTTGTTGCTGGCGGTGTGGCAGTTGAGTGTGTCGGCAGGCTGGTTGTCGACACGGATCCTGCCAGCACCGATCGCCGTGATCGAAGCCGGTGTGAGCCTGGTGCGCAGTGGCGAAATCTGGACGCACCTGGCCATCAGTGGCTGGCGTGCCGCGTTGGGCTTCGCCATCGGCGGTGGCCTGGGCTTGACCCTGGGCTTCATTACCGGCCTGTCGAAGTGGGGTGAACGCTTGCTCGACAGTTCGGTGCAGATGATCCGCAACGTGCCGCACCTGGCGTTGATTCCGCTGGTGATTCTGTGGTTCGGCATCGACGAGTCAGCGAAGATTTTCCTGGTGGCACTGGGCACGTTGTTCCCGATTTACCTCAACACCTATCACGGCATCCGCAACGTCGACCCGGCGCTGGTGGAGATGTCGCGCAGTTATGGCTTGTCCGGTTTCGGTCTGTTCTGGCAGGTGATTCTGCCGGGTGCACTGCCCTCGATTCTGGTCGGCGTGCGCTTCGCCCTGGGCTTCATGTGGCTGACGTTGATCGTGGCGGAAACCATTTCCGCGAGTTCCGGCATCGGCTATCTGGCAATGAATGCCCGGGAGTTCTTGCAGACCGACGTGGTGGTGTTGGCGATTCTGCTGTACGCGGTGCTCGGCAAACTGGCCGACCTCGCGGCCCGTGGACTTGAGCGTGTGTGGCTGCGCTGGCACCCGGCGTATCAGGTTGCCAAGGGAGGTGCAGCATGATCGCAGAGCGACCTCCACGCCTGCTGCGCGGGATTCCGCTGGCGGTGCGCAAGCTGCAAAAAACCTTTGGCTCGCGGCAGGTGCTGCGCGAGATCGATCTGCACATTCCGGCGGGGCAGTTTGTCGCCGTGGTGGGCCGTAGCGGTTGCGGCAAAAGTACCTTGCTGCGATTGCTCGCCGGCCTCGATCGACCCACGGGCGGTGAATTGCTCGCCGGTGCCGCGCCATTGAGTGACGCGCGGGAGGACACGCGGCTGATGTTCCAGGAAGCGCGATTGCTGCCGTGGAAAAAGATCATCGATAACGTCGGCCTCGGCCTCAAGGGCAACTGGCGGCCGCAAGCACTTGAAGCTTTGGAAGCGGTGGGCCTGGCCGACCGCGCCAACGAGTGGCCGGCCGCGTTGTCCGGTGGACAGAAGCAACGCGTGGCTTTGGCTCGTGCATTGATTCATCAGCCGCGCCTGCTGTTGCTCGACGAACCCTTGGGGGCGCTGGATGCTCTGACCCGAATTGAAATGCAGCAGTTGATCGAAAGGCTTTGGCAGCAGCACGGCTTCACGGTGTTGCTGGTGACCCACGACGTCAGCGAAGCGGTGGCGATTGCCGATCGGGTGATCCTGATCGAAGACGGTGAAGTCGGCCTTGACCTGCACGTGGAACTGCCGCGCCCTCGGGTGCGCGGTTCCCACCGGCTGGCGGCGCTGGAAACCGAAGTGCTCAATCGCGTGCTGGCGCTGCCCGGCCAGCCGCCGGAACCGGAACCTGTTTCACCCTTGCCCACGCAATTGCGTTGGGCTCAATAACTCAAGTTTTATCCAACGACAGGAATCAACATCATGACTATCAAGGCCATCAACGTTCGCAACCAGTTCAAAGGCTCCATCAAGGAAATCGTCCTCGGCGACGTGCTGTCGGAAATCGACGTGCAGACCGCGTCCGGCATCGTCACTTCGGTGATCACCACGCGCTCGGTAAAAGAGCTGGAACTGGTGGTCGGCAGTGAAGTGATCGCGTTTGTGAAGTCCACGGAGGTGTCGATCGCCAAATTGTAATCGTGCGCGTAAACGACAACCCCGAAGGGTTTGAGCCCTTCGGGGTTTTTTGTGCGTGTGATTCAGTGAGAACGGTGGTGTGGCCTTCGCGAGCAAGCCCGCTCCCACAGGGGGAACGCATTTCAAATGTGGGAGCGGGCTTGCTCGCGAAGAGGCCGTCAGGCTGGAATGCTGCGCTTGGGCAAATACGGCGGCAAATACAGCCCCAGATAAGCATCAAACACCCGCATCCCTTCCTCAGCCATGCGTGGTGTTATCTGCCCATGCTGCTGCACCGAGCGCGCATACACCCGGTCGCCCAGTTCCATGGCCAAAGCGAACACATCGACGTCCCCCGGCAGCTTCGGCAGCTCAAAGTGGTGGTCGAAGAGTTTGTGCATCAGGTCGCCCAGTTCGATGTCGTGCTGACGGTCGGCCTGGGTGACTTCGGTCAGGCCGTGCTGGGCCAGAATGAGTTGGCGGGCGGCGGCGTCTTCACCGTAGATGTCGAGCATGCGTTGTTCCACCAGTCGCGACAGATCGCGCCAGCCGCTCAGTGCATCATGCTCGATCGGCGCTTGCAGGCAGGCGCGGAACGCGGCGTGGACGTCGGCGGTCAAGGCTTCCAGTAACGCCGGCACGCTGGCGAAGAAATGGTAGACCGAGGAGGGCGGAATCTCCGCGCGCTCGGCGACGCTGTAGATCGACAGGCTGGCCACACCCTCGGCAGCCAGCAGCGTGCGGGCCGCATCGAGTATCGAATCGATCCGGGCCTGGCTGCGTGCGCGGGGTTTGCGGGGAGTGGCTACGCGTGTCATTGGAGTCTCCTGCGGGGCAGCGGGCATTGTACGAGTCGGGTTGTGTGTTGTCTGCCCGGACGCCTTCGCGAGCAAGCCCGCTCCCACATTTTGCCCTTGGTGAACATAGAGTTTGTGTACGGCGCAGCTCCAGTGTGGGAGCGGGCTTGCTCGCGAAGCAGGCGACTCGGTCCAACTGAAATCACCCATAAAAAAACGCCGCAGGCTGTAGGCCGGCGGCGTTTTTTTTACTGCAACCGCTTACACGGTATGCAGGTACCAGTTGTACTCGAGGTCGGAGATGGAGTGTTCGAACTCCTCCAGCTCACTCTCTTTACAGGCCACGAAGATATCGATGTATTTCGGATCGATGTACTTGGCCATGACTTCGCTGTCGTCCAGCTCGCGCAGTGCATCGCGCAGGTTGTTCGGCAGGCTCTGCTCGTTCTGCTCGTAGCTGTTGCCTTCCACCGGATCGCCTGGCTCGACCTGGTTGGTCAGGCCGTGGTGAATACCGGCCAGCACCGACGCCATCAGCAGGTACGGGTTGGCATCGGCACCGGCCACGCGGTGCTCGATGCGTACGGAGTCTGGAGCACCGGTCGGTACGCGAACGGCCACGGTACGGTTGTCCAGGCCCCAGCTCGGCGAGTTCGGCACGTAGAACTGTGCGCCGAAACGACGGTAGGAGTTGACGTTCGGGCAGAGGAACGCCATCTGTGCAGGCAGGGTCTCGAGCACACCGCCGATCGCGTGTCGCAGCGCGGCGTTCTGCTCGGGATCCTCGCTGGCGAAGATGTTGTTGCCTTCTTTGTCGAGAATCGAAATATGCACGTGCAGACCATTACCTGCCTGGCCCGGGTACGGCTTGGCCATGAAGGTGGTGTCCATCTCATGGTCATAGGCAATGTTCTTGATCAGGCGCTTGAGCAGGACCGCGTAATCGCAGGCCTTGATCGCGTCTTTCACATGGTGCAGGTTGACTTCGAATTGTGCCGGGGCACTTTCCTTGACGATGGCGTCAGCCGGGATGCCCTGCTCTTTAGCGCCTTCGAGGATGTCTTGCAGGCAGTCGACGTATTCGTCGAGGTCGTCGATCAGGTACACCTGGGTCGACATCGGACGCTTGCCGGACACTGGCGAGCGAGGCGGTTGCGGGCGACCGTTCACGTTCTCCTGGTCGATCAGGTAGAACTCCAGTTCGAACGCGGCGCAGATGGTCAGGCCCATCTCATCGAACTTGGCCACGACTTGTCGCAGCACTTCGCGCGGGTCGGCGAAGAAAGGGTCACCTTCGAGTTCGTGCATGGTCATCAACAGTTGCGCGGTAGGGCGCTTCTGCCATGGCTCGTTGCACAGGGTATCGGGGATTGGATAGCAGATTCGATCGGCGTCGCCGATGTCCAGGCCCAGGCCGGTGCTTTCCACCGTGGAGCCATTGATATCCAGAGCAAATAGAGAGGCCGGCAGGTTGATGCCTTTCTCGTAAACCTTGTGGAGGCTGGTGCGTTCAATGCGCTTGCCGCGCACCACACCATTCATATCCGCAATCAGAAGGTCAACGTACAGAACCTCAGGATGTTCCTTAAGGAACGCGTTCGCTTCGTTAAGCTGAACGGCACGCGGGGGTACCGACATGATGCAACACCTTTGTTGTTAAAAATATCAATCATTGATCTTTTCTGGTTTCAGTCAACCCGAACGGCATGCCGAAGTCAAGCGAGGCCTTTTTTGCCCTAAAAAAGCGCTCGTGTGGCTTTTTTGAGGCACTTTAGGGCGTTTTTACTCCGCTGGACGTGGTGGCGGCCGCGGGCTTGAGCGGGCCGTGTTGTATTTTTTACGGGGGTGTTGTGTAAAAAAATGAACAAGGCTAAGCTCGAATCAAACCCATAACAGCAATAATACCGGGGTGCTTCATGTCTCGCCTGCCGATAATCGGCATCATCGACTGCTCAAGACAGGTCGGTCGGCATGTTTATCACATCAGTGGTGACACGTCCGTCCGCTCAGTGGCCCCAGCGGTTCCGATGATCCTTCCGTCCCTGACGGTTCGACCGTCCCCGTCCGATATTCTGGACGGTCGCGATGGCACCCCCATTACGGTTACTCCATTCAATATAGAACCGATTCACAATAGCGGCCTGACCATCGTTCAGGGCACCGCTCGCGATTCTGCACGCCTGGCTTCTGCAGCCGTGTTGGCAAACACGATAATCTGCCGCGCAAGCGCTCTACAACGCGACGCCGATGCGTCAAACAACGCCTGACATTAAAAGGGTCAGACAACTCAAGCCTAGAGGCATTTATGAGTAACAACCTCGACCAGCTCACCGATTGGTTGAAAAACCACAAGATCACAGAAGTCGAATGCATGATCGCCGACTTGACCGGGATTACCCGGGGCAAGATTTCGCCGACCAACAAATTCATCGCCGAAAAAGGCATGCGTCTGCCAGAAAGCGTTCTATTGCAGACCGTGACCGGCGATTACGTCGAAGACGACATCTATTACGAACTGCTCGACCCGGCCGACATCGACATGATCTGCCGCCCCGACCAGAGCGCGGTGTACCTGGTGCCCTGGGCCATCGAGCCGACCGCCATCGTCATCCACGATACCTACGACAAGCAAGGCAACCCGATCGAGCTGTCGCCACGCAACGTGCTCAAGAAAGTCCTGAAACTCTATACCGACAAAGGCTGGCAGCCCATCGTGGCGCCGGAAATGGAGTTTTACCTGACCAAGCGCAGTGACGACCCGGACTACCCGTTGCAGCCGCCGATCGGTCGCTCCGGTCGTCCGGAAACCGGTCGTCAGTCGTTCTCCATTGAAGCGGCGAACGAGTTCGATCCGCTGTTCGAAGACGTCTACGACTGGTGTGAACTGCAGGACCTTGACCTCGATACGCTGATCCACGAGGACGGCACGGCGCAGATGGAAATCAACTTCCGTCACGGCGATGCCCTGTCTCTGGCCGACCAGATCCTGGTGTTCAAGCGCACCATGCGCGAGGCCGCGCTCAAGCACAACGTGGCCGCGACCTTCATGGCCAAGCCGATGACCGGCGAGCCGGGCAGCGCGATGCACTTGCACCAGAGCATCATCGACATCGAGACCGGCAAGAACATCTTTTCCAATGAAGACGGGACCATGAGCCAGCTGTTCCTGCACCACATCGGTGGTCTGCAGAAACTCATTCCCGAGCTGTTGCCGCTGTTCGCACCCAACGTCAACTCGTTCCGCCGCTTCCTGCCGGACACCTCGGCGCCGGTGAACGTGGAGTGGGGCGAAGAAAACCGCACCGTGGGCCTGCGGGTTCCGGATGCGGGGCCGCAAAACCGTCGGGTGGAAAACCGCCTGCCGGGCGCCGATGCCAACCCGTACCTGGCGATTGCCGCGAGCCTGCTCTGCGGTTACATCGGCATGGTCGAAGGCCTGAACCCGAGTGCGCCGGTGGTGGGGCGTGGCTATGAGCGCCGCAACCTGCGCCTGCCGCTGACCATCGAAGACGCGCTGGAACGCATGGAAAACAGCGCGATCATCGAGCGCTACCTGGGCAAAAATTTCATCACTGGCTACGTTGCGGTCAAGCGGGCCGAGCATGAAAACTTCAAGCGCGTGATCAGTTCGTGGGAAAGGGAATTCCTGCTCTTTGCCGTCTGATACGCCGGGCGCCACCGTTGTCTGGTGGCGCTTTCACCTGATTTTTTAGGAGATTCGTATGACCAGTAACAATCCGCAAACCCGTGCATGGCAAACCCTGAGCAACGATCACCACCTGGCTCCGTTCAGCGACTTCAAGCAGCTGAAAGAGAAAGGCCCGCGGATCATCACCAACGCCAAGGGCGTTTACCTCTGGGACAGCGAAGGCAACAAGATCCTCGACGGTATGGCCGGCCTGTGGTGTGTCGCGATTGGTTATGGTCGCGATGAACTGGCGGATGCCGCCAGCAAACAGATGCGCGAACTGCCTTACTACAACCTGTTCTTCCAGACCGCGCACCCGCCGGTACTGGAACTGGCCAAGGCCATCGCCGACATCGCACCGCAAGGCATGAACCATGTGTTCTTCACCGGTTCCGGCTCTGAAGGCAACGACACCATGCTGCGCATGGTTCGTCACTACTGGGCGATCAAGGGCCAGCCGAACAAGAAAGTCATCATCAGCCGCAAGAACGGCTATCACGGTTCCACCGTGGCCGGCGCGAGCCTGGGTGGCATGACCTATATGCACGAACAGGGCGACTTGCCGATTCCGGGCATCGTCCACATTGCCCAGCCGTACTGGTTCGCCGAAGGCGGCGACATGACCCCGGAAGAATTCGGTATCTGGGCGGCCAACCAGCTGGAAGAAAAGATTCTGGAAGTCGGCGTCGACAACGTCGGTGCCTTTATTGCCGAGCCGATCCAGGGCGCCGGCGGCGTGATCATTCCGCCTGACACCTACTGGCCGCGCATCAAGGAAATCCTCGCCAAATACGACATCCTGTTCGTGGCTGACGAAGTGATTTGCGGTTTCGGTCGTACCGGCGAGTGGTTCGGTACCGATTTCTACGACCTCAAGCCCGACATGATGACCATCGCCAAGGGCCTGACGTCGGGCTACATCCCGATGGGCGGCCTGATCGTGCGTGATGAAGTGGTGGACGTGCTTAATGAGGGCGGCGACTTCAACCACGGCTTCACCTACTCCGGTCACCCGGTGGCGGCGGCTGTGGGGCTGGAAAACATCCGTATCCTGCGCGACGAAAAAATTGTCGAGCGCGTGAAGTCAGAAACGGCACCGTATTTGCAAAAGCGTCTGCGGGAACTGAACGATCACCCGCTGGTGGGTGAAGTGCGTGGGGTTGGGCTGTTGGGGGCCATCGAACTGGTCCAGGACAAGGCCACTCGCAAGCGTTACGAAGGTAAGGGCGTCGGCATGATCTGTCGTCAGTTCTGCTTCGATAATGGCCTGATCATGCGCGCAGTCGGCGACACCATGATCATCGCTCCGCCACTGGTGATCACACCGGCGGAAATCGATGAGCTGGTGACCAAGGCTCGCAAGTGTCTTGACCTGACCCTGAGTGCATTGCAGGGCTAAGTGCTAGGCTCTGAGCGAAGGTCCAAAGTTCTGCGTATGAAGTAGGAACTTTCGCTCAGAACTGTCAGAAAGCATGGCCGTTTCCTTGAAAGACCGATGTGGATCTTGCCAGACTAGCCGCGGTTCCAGTTGCCCGGGTTCGGCCGCTGAACAAGTGGTTCAAAAAAGAAAAATTTGGAGCATTACGCATGAAGGCACTAGGTAAAAAGCTCGCTGGCAAGACTCTTCTTGCCATGTCCCTGATGGGCTTGATGGCGGGCGCGGTTCAGGCCGACGACAAAGTTCTGCACGTGTACAACTGGTCCGACTATATCGCACCGGACACCATCAAGAAGTTTGAAGACGAGTCGGGCATCAAAGTTGTCTATGACGTCTTCGACAGCAACGAAACCCTGGAAGCCAAGTTGCTGGCAGGCAAGTCCGGTTACGACATCGTCGTGCCGTCGAACAACTTCCTGGCCAAGCAGATCAAGGCTGGCGTTTACCAGGAACTGGACAAATCCAAGCTGCCTAACTGGAAAAACCTCAACGAGTCGCTGCTCAAGGCCGTATCGGTGAGCGACCCGGGCAACAAACATGCCTTCCCGTACATGTGGGGTTCGATCGGTATCGGTTTCAACGCCGAGAAGGTCAAGGCTGCACTGGGTGCCGACGCACCAACCGATTCCTGGGACCTGATCTTCAAGCCTGAAAACGCCGCCAAGTTGAAAGCGTGCGGTATCAGCATGCTCGACTCGCCAACCGAGATGATTCCTGTGGCGTTGCACTACCTGGGTCTGCCAACCGACAGCCAGAAGAAAGAAGACATCAAGAAAGCGGAAGAACTGCTCCTCAAGGTGCGTCCTTCGATCGCCTACTTCCACTCGTCCAAGTACATCTCCGACCTGGCCAACGGCAACATCTGCGTAGCCGTGGGTTATTCGGGTGACGTGTACCAGGCCAAGTCCCGCGCGGCTGAAGCCGGTGACAAGGTGAAAGTCAGCTACAACATTCCGAAAGAAGGTGCAGGCAGCTTCTACGACATGGTCGCCATCCCTAAAGATGCCGCAAACGTCGAAGGCGCCTACAAGTTCATGACCTTCCTGCAGAAGCCGGAAGTCATGGCTGAAATCACCAACGCCGTACGTTTCCCGAACGGTAACGCAGCTGCCACGGCATTGGTGGATAAGGACATCACCAGCGATCCGGGCATTTACCCGCCGGCGGACGTTCAGGCCAAGCTGTACGCGATTGCCGATTTGCCGGCGGCGACTCAGCGTGAACTGACCCGCAGCTGGACCAAGATCAAATCGGGCAAGTAAGTAGTTAAACCTTGTAGGAGCGAGCTTGCTCGCGAAAAAAGCCGGAACACCGCAGGGTGTCAGGCACCACGCGTTATCGTTGACGACCATCGCGAGCAAGCTCGCTCCTACAAGGGTCTGCATAAAAGTTTTGCTGGAACGGTTTTTCGAGGGTAAGTTGCGCGCCGGTTTTGTTGCTGGGCAACCACGGTTGTCATGTAACGCTGGGCAACTTGGGCCCAACTAATTTTAGAGGACCTCCACTTGCCTATTTTTTCTTTGTTGCGCAATGCCATGCTGGTTGGCGCCGGGCTGACGATTGCCGTCAGTGTTCAGGCCGCCGGCACCGTGCATATTTATAACTGGTCGGACTACATCGGCGAGACGACACTGGCCGACTTCCAGAAAGAGACCGGTATCAAGCCGGTTTATGACGTCTTCGATTCCAACGAAACCCTGGAAGGCAAGCTGCTCGCCGGGCGTACGGGCTACGACGTGGTCGTGCCGTCGAACCACTTCCTGGGCAAGCAGATCAAGGCCGGCGCTTTCCAGAAACTCGACAAGTCCAAATTGCCGAACTACTCGAACCTTGATCCTGTCCTGCTCAAGCGTCTCGAACAGAACGACCCGGGTAACCTCTACGCCGTTCCTTACCTGTGGGGCACCAACGGCATCGGTTACAACGTCGACAAGATCAAGGCTGTGCTGGGCGTCGACAAGATCGATTCCTGGGCTGCGGTATTCGAACCGGAGAACATCAAGAAGCTGCACAGCTGCGGCGTGGCGTTCCTCGATTCTGCCGATGAAATGATGCCGACGGTCCTCAACTACATGGGCCTGAATGCCAACAGCACCAACCCCGAAGACTACAAAAAGGCCGAAGCCAAATTGCTGGCAGTCCGGCCTTACGTGACCTACTTCCACTCCTCCAAATACATTGCGGATCTGGCCAATGGCGATATCTGCATCGCGATCGGTTTCTCCGGCGACATGTTCCAGGCCCGCAACCGTGCGGCTGAAGCGAAGAAAGGCGTGAACATCGCCTACTCGATTCCCAAGGAAGGTGGTGCGCTGTGGTTCGACATGCTGGCGATTCCGAAGGATTCGGCCAACGTCAAGGAAGCCCACGCCTTCATCAACTATTTGCTGAAGCCTGAGGTGATTGCCCAGGTCAGTGATTACGTCGGCTATGCCAACCCTAACCCGGGGTCGGACAAACTGATGGAACAGTCCATACGCACCGACGAAGCGGTTTATCCACCGCAAGCGGTCCTCGACAAGACCTACGTGTCCATCGAGTTACCACCCAATATTCAACGTTTGATGACCCGCAGCTGGACCAAGGTCAAGTCGGGCAAGTAAGTAGCTTCAAGGCTCAAACTATCCAAGGTTGGCTCACCTTGAGCGAACTGCACTCTTTTTTTCTGGGAGTTTCGTAAATGGCAGTTGCCTCCGGCGCCTATAAGAAAGCCCTCGAGGGCGACCAGCAACCTAAGCAGGTGCTGGTCAAAATCGACCGGGTCACGAAGAAGTTCGACGAGACGATTGCCGTGGACGATGTGTCCCTGGAAATCAAGAAAGGCGAAATTTTCGCCCTGCTCGGCGGCTCGGGATCGGGCAAATCCACTTTGCTGCGCATGCTCGCCGGTTTCGAGCGACCGACCGAAGGCCGGATCTTCCTTGATGGCGTAGACATCACCGATATGCCGCCGTACGAGCGTCCGATCAACATGATGTTCCAGTCCTATGCGCTGTTCCCGCACATGACTGTGGCGCAGAACATCGCCTTCGGTCTCAAGCAGGACAAGATCCCGAACGCTGAAATCGACGCCCGCGTGGCCGACATGCTCAAGCTGGTGCAGATGAGCCAGTACGCCAAGCGCAAGCCGCATCAGTTGTCCGGTGGTCAGCGTCAGCGTGTGGCCCTGGCCCGTTCCCTGGCCAAGCGACCGAAACTGTTGCTGCTCGACGAACCGATGGGTGCACTGGACAAGAAGCTGCGTTCGCAAATGCAGCTGGAGCTGGTGGAGATCATCGAGCGCGTCGGCGTAACCTGCGTGATGGTGACCCACGACCAGGAAGAGGCCATGACCATGGCCGAGCGCATCGCGATCATGCACCTGGGCTGGATCGCCCAGATCGGCAGCCCGATCGACATCTACGAAACCCCGACCAGCCGCCTGGTCTGCGAGTTCATCGGCAACGTCAACATCTTCGACGGTGAAGTGATCGACGACGCCGAAGGCCACGCGACCATCACCTGCAAAGACCTGGACCGCAAGATCTATGTCGGCCACGGCATCAGCACTTCAGTGCAGGACAAATCGGTCACCTACGCGATTCGTCCGGAAAAACTGCTGGTGACACCGACGCAGCCGACTTGCGAATACAACTGGTCCAGCGGCAAGGTGCACGACATCGCCTACCTCGGCGGTCACTCGGTGTTCTACGTTGAACTGCCGAGCGGCAAGATCGTCCAGTCCTTTGTGGCCAACGCCGAACGCCGTGGCGCTCGTCCGACCTGGGGTGATCAGGTCTACGTGTACTGGGAAGACGACAGTGGCGTGGTACTTCGCTCATGAACATGCGCAAACTCAAACGCCGACTCAATCGAATAATTCCCGGTGGCCGCCAACTGGTCATCGGGGTTCCCTTCATCTGGCTGTTCCTGTTCTTCATGTTGCCGTTCTTCATCGTCCTGAAGATCAGCTTCGCCGAAGCCGACGTGGCCATTCCGCCGTACACCGAAATCTACAGCTACGCCGAGCAGAAGCTGCAACTGCTGCTTAACCTGGGCAACTACGCGATGCTGGGCGGTGACGAGCTGTACATCGCCGCTTACCTCGGCTCGTTGAAGATGGCGTTTTTCAGCACCATCCTCTGCCTGCTGATCGGCTACCCGATGGCCTACGGCATCTCCGTTGCCCGCAAGGAAGTGCAGACGGTGCTGGTGCTGCTGATCATGATGCCGACCTGGACCGCGATCCTGATCCGCGTTTACGCGTGGATGGGCATCCTCAGCAACAACGGCCTGCTCAACGGTTTCCTGATGAGCATGGGCTGGATCGACGAGCCGCTGCAAATCCTCAACACCAACCTGGCGGTCTACATCGGCGTGGTTTATTCCTACCTGCCGTTCATGATCCTGCCGCTGTACGCCAACCTGGTGAAGCATGACCATAGCCTGCTGGAAGCCGCATCGGACCTGGGTTCGAGCACGTTCAACAGCTTCTGGAAAATCACCGTGCCGCTGTCGAAAAACGGCATCATCGCCGGCTGCATGCTGGTGTTCATCCCGGTGGTGGGCGAGTTCGTGATTCCGGAACTGCTCGGCGGTCCGGAAACCCTGATGATCGGTAAAGTGCTCTGGCAAGAGTTCTTCAACAACCGTGACTGGCCGGTGGCGTCTGCCCTGGCGGTGGTGATGCTGGCGATTCTGATTGTGCCGATCATCCTGTTCAACCGTAGTCAGGCCAAGGAAATGGAGGGTAAAGAATGAAGCGCTTCCGTTTCTCCAGCCTGATGCTGGTACTGGGTCTGTTGTTTATCTATCTGCCGATGCTGATCCTGGTGATCTACTCGTTCAACGCCTCGAAACTGGTAACGGTGTGGGGTGGCTGGTCGATCAAGTGGTACGTCGGCCTGCTCGACAACAGCCAATTGATGGGCTCGGTGGTGCGTTCGCTGGAAATCGCCTGCTACACGGCGGTGGCGGCGGTGGCACTGGGTACATTGGCGGCGTTCGTCCTGACGCGTATTACGCGCTTCAAGGGCCGTACCCTGTTCGGTGGCCTGGTCACCGCGCCGCTGGTAATGCCTGAGGTGATCACCGGTCTGTCGCTGTTGCTGCTGTTCGTGGCCATGGCGCAGATGATCGGCTGGCCGCAGGAGCGCGGCATCATCACCATCTGGATCGCCCACACCACGTTCTGTGCGGCCTATGTGGCGGTGGTGGTCTCGGCGCGCTTGCGCGAGCTGGATCTGTCCATCGAAGAGGCGGCCATGGACCTCGGTGCGAAACCGTGGAAGGTGTTCTTCCTGATCACCATTCCGATGATCGCGCCGTCGCTGGCAGCGGGCGGCATGATGTCTTTCGCGTTGTCCCTCGATGACCTGGTGCTGGCGAGTTTCGTGTCGGGTCCGGGGTCCACGACTCTGCCGATGGAAGTGTTCTCGGCGGTACGTCTGGGTGTTAAACCCGAGATCAACGCCGTGGCCAGCCTGATCCTGCTGGCGGTGTCGATCGTGACCTTCATGGTCTGGTTCTTCAGCCGTCGCGCCGAAGAAGGCCGTCGTCGTGCGATCCAGCAAGCGATCGAAGAAGCGGCAGCCGATTCGTGGAAGCAACCGGACGTGCGTCGCGCGCAGGCACCGGAAGCGGCTTGAGCCTGAAGTCGGGTTGACCACGCTCTTGTGATCAACCCAATCCTCTGTAGGAGCGAGCTTGCTCGCGAAGGTGTGTCAGTCGAGGTCAATGTGACTGATACACCCTCGCGAACAAGCTCGCTCCTACAAGGTTTTTCAGGCGACCCAAGGGGATTTGCGGATGACCTCGACGAAGTTCATCGGTTTGAACCCCGGCTCCTGATCCACCAGCACATCAGTCTTCACATTGCCGAACATAGTCAGCGGACGATGGCGCAAACCGTCGGCAAACGCGCAGATGATGCACTCCTTGAATCCCTCACCCCGTGGGTGCGCATGCACCACCGCTTCACGCTGCACGGCGGAGAACGCCGCGTAGTCCATGCCCAGCACGTCCATCTCGACACCCGCCGTGACCAGCGCCACGGTGGGCCGCAAGTGCTGAGGAACACCCGGTGTGGTGTGCAGGGCAATCGATAGCCAGACCTGTTCGATATCGTCGTCGCTCAGCCCGTAAGGCTTGAGAAATGTGGCTGCCGCATTGGCTCCATCGACTTCGAAGCGTTCGTTGTCACTGCGATGACCTTCCACCAGGCCCAGGTCATGGAACATTGCCCCGACGTACAGCAACTCCGGGTTGTAGGCCAGTTGCTTGCGCTCACCACTCAGTGCGCCGAACAGGAATACCCGGCGCGAGTGGTGATAGAGCAGGTCGGATTCGATGTCGCGGATGTATTCGGTGGTGGCCTTGGCCAATGCGCTGTCGGGGATTTTGATGCCGGCGATGGTGGTGCTCATGGAGTTTTCCTCGTCGTGAACGCCTTGGCGGCGCTGAGGGGTTCAGTCTGTTCCGCCCCCCGAAACCGGACAATCGCGCCATGGCTGCGATCCCGGCCAATGAGCATGCATATCGCGCCAACCTCGCTTGTTGGGCGCGGATTGGCTAGGGTTGCTCGCACTAAACCCGCTTTTGTGGCGAGGGAGCTTGCTCCCGCTGGGCTGCGAAGCAGCCCCAAAACCTGCAACCGAATTCTGCCAGTCATACCGCATTTGATGGTTTTACGACTGCTGCGCAGTCGAGCGGGAGCAAGCTCCCTCGCCACAGGAATGCGTTGATGATCCATTGAGGGTAAATCCGAACCATGAGTAAAACCGTTGCCATCGTGGTCTTCGCCGGCGTCCAGTCGCTGGACGTCACCGGACCCATGGATGTGTTTTCCGAGGCCAACCGTTTTCTTGCCCCGGCAGATCACTATCGGCTGGAGGTGATTGGCGTCGAGCACGGGAAAATGGCGTGCTCCAATGGCTTGGCACTCAATGCCCATCGGCATTTCAGCGAAGCGCTGGAGGGGTACGACTTGTTATTGGTCGCTGGCGGGCCGCAGCTGCCGTTCATGAGTTTCGGCGCGGCATTTGACACCTGGCTGCGCGAAGCCTGCGGGCGGGCGCAACGGTTTGGCTCGATCTGCAACGGTGCCTTCATGCTCGCCCGGGCGGGGTTGCTGGAAGGGCGCACGGTCACCACGCATTGGCAGGACGCATCGGATCTGGCGGTGCTTTGTCCCTCGTCCCGGGTGGAGGCGGATCGACTGTACGTTGAGGACGGCGACCTGTTCACCTCGGCCGGGGTCACAGCGGGGATCGATCTGTCGTTGTATCTATTGGGCCGGGATCACGGGCCGGAAGTGGCACTGAATGTCGCCAAGCGTCTGGTGGTGTTTACCCAGCGTTCGGGTGGGCAGTCGCAGTTCAGCCCGTTCCTCACACCTCACGCCGAACCGACTTCGGCGGTGGCGATGGTCCAGCATTACGTGCTGGCCAACCTGACGGGTGATTTAGCCATCGCTGACCTGGCCAATGCCGCCAACATGAGCGCGCGCAATTTTTCCCGGGTGTTTGCCAGGGAAGCGAAAATCACCCCGGCCGAGTTCGTCGAACGCGCGCGGGTCGATGCGGCGCGGGTGATGCTCGAAAGCACGCGGGCACCGCTCAAGACCGTGGCCTATCAATGCGGTTTTCGTGATGCCCAGCACATGCGCAGCGTGTTCAATCGTCGGCTGGGGGTGACGCCGCAACAGTTCCGGCTGAACTTTGCGGCAATGGTTTGAGCTGACATCTTTGTTGCCTGTGAGGGCCTCTTCGCGAGCAAGCCCGCTCCCACAGGGGAACGCATTGCAACTGTGGGAGCGGGCTTACTCGCGAAGGGGCCGGTCCAGCCAGCAAAAACCTACCGCGCAGGCAACAGCTTCAGGGTGCTGCGGGTATTGGCCATGACTTCTTCGTCATTGAGATGCGCCTGAAAGTACATCCCCTCGATGTAGGCCTCGGCCTGATCATCATAGTGGCTGTCGAACAGTACGCCGCTCTGGCCGACCGGGTTGACGGTCAGGCTGTGGGTCGGGTCGGCAAAGTCGATCAGGCGGCGGGTCGAGGGACCGTAGGTGACGGGCCATGGTGCCGGTCCGATTTTCGCCGAGAGGTTGTTCGGCACTTCATGGCTGCCGGGTGCGGCGAAGGGGCCGACATTGAAGATCAGGTCCAGCGGCTTTTGCTGCCCCAGCGGATGGCCATGGGTCAATGTGTGCGCCTTGCCCCACTGCCATTGAGTGAAGTCTGCGCCGAAGGTGGTCTTGAGGTGCGCGATGCTGGCCTGCCACGCAGCCTTGACCGTATCGGCACGGGTTTCCTTGCCGAGCGTGTCGCGGTTGTCCCACCACGGCGAATCGGCACTGGCAGCCAGGCGGGGTAGTGCGGCGTCGATCACCCGGGTCGAGAGCAGTGTCTCGAAGAAGTCGTTACCCAGCTCATCGTGCATCGTCGCGTCAGCCAGGTTGAACAGAAACTGGTTGAACAGCATGGCGCTGGTCGAATCGAGCGGGTAATCGCCTTTCCACTGGGCCAGTTGTTCCACGAGCTTGAGCTCGGCAGGATCGCTTACCACTTCGCGCAACACCGGCAACAGCGGCGCCAACAAGCGCGGGCCGTAGGCGGTGGTGGTGCCCAGTTGCAGTGTCTGGCTGTTTTCCAGGTCCCATTTGACGGCTTTGTCGCTGAGCTGGCGATTGAGCTGTTGGCCACGATCGGCAAGGTTGTAATAGCCGGGAATCTCCATGCCGGTCGGCGACACGGGCTGGAAGTTGGCCGAGACGATGTAGCCCCGCGCCGGGTTTTCTTCCTGAGGGTTGGCCGTGAACGGATAGAAGCCGTCCTTGTCCGCCTCGGCGGTGCTGCCGTCGAGGATGAACCACGGGCGTACACCCGCAGGGCGCTTGGGCAATTGCGCTGCGGCCCACCAGCCGATGTCACCCTTGGCGTTGGCCCAGACAACGTTCAGGCCCGGTGCCTGGATTTTTGCCGCGGCACCACGGGCCTTGGCCAGGGTGTCGGCGCGATTGAGCTGGTAAAAGCCCTCCAGGATCGGGTTCTGGCTTTCGAGAAACGCCCACCACATGGCGATCGGTGTCTTGCCGACGCCGTTGCCCAAGGCATCGTTGACGATCGGGCCGTGGGGCGACTGGCGCAGCACCAGGGTGACCGGGTCCTGGCCTTTGACCGCGATCTGCTGTTCGCTGGTCGTCATGTCCACCCACTTGCCGCGATACCAGACTTGATTAGGGTTATCCGGGTTGACCTTCTCGGCGATCAGGTCGAGGTCGTCGTTCTGGAACATGGTGATGCTCCAGCCGAAGTCACGGTTCATGCCCAGGGAGGCGAACGGCATCAAGGCCTGATAGTGGCCGTAGAGTTCGAAGCCCGGCGCCGAGAGCTGCGCTTCGTACCACACCGACGGCGCGGAAAAACGGATATGCGGATCACCCGCCAGCAGCGGCTTGCCGCTTTGGGTCCGGCTGCCCGCGACGACCCAGGCGTTGCTGCCCTCGAACTGTGGCAGGCCGTTGTCAGCCAGGGCTTGTTCGCTCAGGCGGGCGAGGGCATTGAGGTCTTTCCAGTCGGCGCTGGCCAGGGAGGGTGCGGTGCCGTTGAGCACGCCCTTAGGCTGCCAGTCGAGGTCGAAGATGTTCAGGTATTCGGGCCCCAGTTGATCGCGCACGAATGTCAGCAAGGGTTCGGTACGAAACGCGGCGGCAAAACTGTAGGCCATGTAACCGGCGATGCTAATGGTGTCCTGGGCCGTGAACGGGCGTTTTGGAATGCCCAGCACATCGAATTCCACGGGTTTTGCGTGGCTGTCCTGATACTGGTTGATGCCGTCCAGATAGGCTTGCAGGGCGATGAACGAGGGTGACTGTTTGTAGAGATTCGCCAGGTAGGTTTCGGCACGTTCGCGAATGCGCAGGCTGCGCATCAGTTTGTCGGTGTCGAGCAATTTTGGCCCGAGCACTTCGGCCAGCTCGCCACGGGCCAGGCGACGCAGGACTTCCATCTGGAACAGGCGGTCCTGGGCATGCACATAGCCGAGGGCGCGGTACAGGTCGGTTTCGTTGTCGGCGCGGATGTGCGGGATGCCACGCTCGTCGTAGCGCACGGTGACGGAGCCTTGCAGGTGTTGCAGTTCCACCATGCCCTGGCGTGACGGCTGCTTGCTGTAGAGATACCCGCCGGCCCCGACGGCCAGCACGACGATCAACAGAGCGAGAGCGGTCAAGCTGCGTTTCATGGCGACTCCTTGTTGTTATTGTGATTCCTGGTGCCACTGTGTAACACGGCGCGCCGGCTTGGCGCATCGCCCGTAGGAGGGATTCGTATTACCGCGTCTTTCCCTCCTTCGCTGGATCGACAGGCCACGGGCAGTAACAACCCACGGCCAGTGTGTGCGTGGCACTCACCGCACGCCCCTCATCCAGCGCTTGCAGGATCGGCTCGATAAAGCTGTTGCTCGAATTGCAGGTCAGGCCTTCGCTGTAAGGGCCGAAGTACGCCAGTTTGCCGCTGCGGTCCCAGATCGCCACGGCCGGGCTGGCGGGGACCTGTTCGGAGCCGGGCAGGATGTCGATGGATTTGAGGCCGCTCAAGGTACTCGGCAACTGGCCGTGGCTGCCGGGTTTTTGCACGGCATAGAACTCCACGCCATGGGGTGCATAGCGCTCGACCAGTTCGCTCAGGTGTTGTTGATTGCCGACATTGCACGGGCAGGCCGGGTCCCAGAAATGCACCAGGCGGATGGGGCCGGGGCCGGCGAGGGATTCGGGAAGGCGCAGCGGATCCCCCGAAAACATCGCCGTGTGCTCGCTGAACGCCCGCAGGTAACGCCCTTGAAACCAGTCGTAGGCCGCCCACAGTACGCCGGCACACACCACGGCGAACAGGCTGGCAAACAGGGTGGCGCGAAAGGGCGAGCGCATCGGTTCAATCCTCGAAGGGCGGCTAGCTTGCCATGCTTGCCGCGACAGAAGAATATCGCAGGCTTATAAAGTCCGTTTCACCTTCTGGAATCGTCCATGCCGGCTACTTTCGACCCCGATCTTCTACGCGCAAGCTTGCTGCCATTGGCGGCCGGGCAGCCGTTGTCGGCACAGGCGCAGGCTTATCAGCGATTCTACGGGCTGGATTTTGCGCAGCGTCAGGTGCGCAGTGGCCTTGGGCGATTCGAGGTCGATGGTTATGAGCTGGTCAGCCAGTTCTGGTGGCCTGAGCAGGCCAAGGCGACGCTGTTTGTCATCCACGGTTTCTACGACCACACCGGGCTTTACCGACATGTGATCGAATGGGCGCTGGACCAGGGCTTTGCGGTGATTGCCTGCGACTTGCCGGGGCATGGCTTGTCCAGCGGCGAACGGGCGAGCATCAAGGATTTCGCCGAGTATCAGGACGCGTTGCAAGGGTTGTTCAGCGAGGCGCAATCCCTCGACTTGCCGCAACCGTGGCACCTGTGCGGGCAGAGTACCGGCGGGGCGATCGTGATCGATCATGTGTTGAATGCGGGGGCGGACAGCCCGGCCCAGGGCCAGGTGATTCTGCTGTCGCCACTGGTGCGGCCGCGGGCGTGGGGTTGGTCGCAACTGAGTTACTACATGCTCAAGCCTTTCGTCAAAGCCATCGCCCGCCGCTTCAGCGAGAACTCCAACGACCCGGCCTTTCTACCGTTCCTGCAAGCCGATCCGTTGCAGCCGCTGCGCCTGCCGACGGCCTGGGTGGGCGCATTGGCGCGCTGGATCAAGCGCATCGAAGCCGCGCCCATGAGTACCCGCCGGCCGTTGATCGTGCAGGGGCAGGCCGACATGACGGTGGATTGGGAGCACAACCTGGAAATGTTGCGGGGCAAGTTTGATCGGCCACAGGTGCTGATGCTGCCCGAGGCCCGGCATCATCTGGCGAATGAGACGCTGGTGATGCGGCAGGAGTATTTCGGGTTTTTGACCAGGCGGATCAAGGGCCGGAATCCCTAGCGGCAGTTATGGCCCCTTCGCGGGCAAGCCCGCTCCTACAGGTTTTTCGGGGCTTACACCGATCCACTGTGGGAGCGGGCTTGCCCGCGAAAGCGATCTATCAGGCGCTAAAAATCACTGGGTCAGGTTCGAATTACTCTGCCCCACCGCCAACCCTGCGCGAATCGCCGCCAGTGCCGCCTGATAATAAGCCTGGCCTTGCGCCGATTCGGCAAAGGTCGCGAACTCTTCCAGCTCGTTGTCCGACAGGTCGCGATAGACGTAGAGCAGCGTGTTGTTCAGGTCACTGCCGATCTGATCCATCAGGCGCTGACGTTGTCCGTTCAACATGCCCTGTGCCTGACCGGCACCCAGCAGACCAGGAATCATCGAGCTCAAACTGTCCGCAGCGACGCCAGCAATCGCCAGGCTGACTTCCGCGCCGGCTTCGCGTGCGGGCAGGGCTTGTGCCAAATGGCCGATGATCAGCATGCGGCTGTCGCTCGCCTGCATCTTCGGCAGACCCTTGGCGTTTTTCGCCAGTTGGTCGCGACGGGTCGCCAGCAGCTCGGCGGCGACGATTTTCTTGCCCAGGGGCGACTGGAAAAACGTCAGCGCGGGTTTGGGGTCGGCGAGGTTCTTGCGCAATTGTGCTTCGGCGCGCTGGTCCACGGCCTGGTCGGCAAAACGTTGATTGCTGTTATTGACCAGTGCCTGAAACACCGCCGGAGGCAGGCTACCCTGGTAGCGTTGCTGAGCAGCCGAGAGGGCGTCGTTGAAGTGCGCGCGTTGTTCCGGCCAGCCGGCGACCTTGTACAACTGGTCGTGGCCGTCTGCCCAGGCGGGCAAAACGCAGAACATCAGCAGTGATAAAAGCAAACGGCGCATAGGGACTCCAGTCAGCAGGCGACTATTCTCCGTGCGGCATCCGTACTTGTCGAGAATTCGTATCAACCCGCTGCGCGGCTCTGTCGGATTTCCGGGCGCAGGAATACTATGCGCGACATGCAAATATCCTCTGATCACCCGCTGCTGTTACGAATCGTCGACGACCTGGCCGAGCACGGCTGGTCGCAGCAGAATATTTTCCTGCCTCTGGATCTGACCCGAGCGCTGGCGGCCGAGTGCCACAGACGTGCCGCCGAGGGTGAACTGGCTCCGGCCGCCGTGGGCCGTGGGCCGTCATCGGAGATCCGCGAAGGGATTCGTGGCGACCATATCCAGTGGATCGATCCCGGCCAGGCCGAAGCCTGCGACAGCTACCTGAGTTTGATGGACAGCCTGCGCGAGGCGATCAATCGCGGTCTGTTTCTCGGCCTGGAGGATTTCGAAAGCCATTTTGCGATGTACCCGCCCGGTGCGTTCTACCTGAAGCACGTCGACCGCTTTCGCGATGACGACCGGCGCATGGTTTCGGCGGTGGTTTACCTCAATGACGCCTGGCTTCCCGAACACGGCGGCCAGTTGCGCATGTACCTCGACAATGATCGCATCCACGACGTGCAGCCTATTGGCGGCTGCCTGGTGGTGTTTCTCTCCGGTGAGGTGCCCCACGAAGTCCTGCCTGCGAGCCGGGATCGCCTGTCACTGACCGGCTGGTTCCGCCGGCGCGGCAACGAGCCGTTCTGATCATGCAGAAAGTTCTCGTCAGCCGGTGCCTGTTGGGCCACCGGGTCCGTTACGACGGTGGGGCCAGCGGGCCGTTCGATCAGCTTCAGCAGTGGCTTGATGAAGGACGGGTCGTGCCGTTGTGCCCGGAGGTGGCCGGTGGCTTGCCAACACCTCGGGCGGCAGCGGAAATCCCTGGCGGGCAGGGCGCGCAAGTCCTCGACGGCCAGGCGTCGGTGATCACTACCGAAGGCGAGGACGTCAGTGCGCAGTTTCTCTCAGGGGCGTATCAGGCACTGGAACTGGTCCGGAAGCATGGCATCCGCGTCGCCATCCTCAAGGCCAACAGCCCGTCCTGCGGCAATCTGCTGACCTATGACGGGACGTTCAGCGGTGTGAAGGTCAGTGGCGAGGGCGTGACGGCGGCGCTGCTCAGGCGCCACGGGGTGCAGGTGTTCAGTGAGCTGGAGTTGCCGCAGGTGGCGGCAGCCTTGGCCGCACTCGATTAACGCCCCACACATAACCCTGTAGGAGCTGGCTTGCCAGCGAAGATGGCATTACAGGCAACACAGGTGTTGAAGGTTAAGGCCTCTTCGCTGGCAAGCCAGCTCCTACAGGTTATTGTTTTGGCACCACATCCGTATCCGCTCCCAGCCACTTCTGTTCCAGCGCTTGCAGGCGCCCATCATCCTTGATCCGCTGCAAGGCGTTTTCCAGGCTGGCATGGAATGCCGGATTACCCTTCTGAAACGGAATTGCCAGGCTCACGGCCGGGTTGCTCTTGGGCTTCTCTTCTGTCAGTGACTGCACCAGCAAAATGGAGCGTGGCTCCTCTTTCTGCGCGATCAATTGCGCATTGGTTTGAATGTAGGGTTCGCTGAAGTCGAAACGATCCTTGAGATCCGGCGTCTCTGTTATGTGATTGATGGCGATGTCGTATTTGCCGCTTTCGACGCCGCTCAGCAGATCGCTGCCGTCGGTGACGACAAAGTCGGCCCGGACATCGAGTTCACTTGCCAGCATTTGGCCCAGCTCGACTTCGAACCCGGTGAGTTTGTCGTCTTCCTTGAAATTGAATGGGGGAGTGTTGGCTTCAACGGCAATGCGCAATTCGCCCCGGTCGTTGATGTCATCAATCAGTTCGGCGTGAGCCAAAGGGCTCAGAAGGGGTAGCAGGCAGATCAGGCCAGGCAGAAAGCGCATGGTCACTCCTTTGATTTTTTATTGCGACCCTCTGATTCAGGCTCGCTTTGCTATGGTTGTCGAGTGCCTTCGACAACAAATGGCCATGAAGTTGTCATGACCACGCGAATTTTACGGAAAAACTGGAGAAGAGAATGAAAACCTTTATGTCACGTGCTGCTTTGGCTGGCTTGTTGATGGGTGTTTCAGTGCTGGCCAGTGCTGCCACGCCGGCTCCGAAAGGTGCCGAAGTGTCCATCGTGTCTCCCAAGGACGGCGCGACGATTCCACAGACAGTCGTCGTCAAGTTCGCGGTCGAGAACATTGCCCTGGCACCGGCGGGCGATCCCACCAAGAACACCGGTCATCACCACGTGTTGATCGACGTCGATGAGCTGCCAGCCGCCGGTGCGCCGATCCCCAAGGATGCCAACCACCTGCATTTCGGCGGCGCGCAAACCCAGGCGGAAATAACGCTCACGCCGGGCAAACACACCCTGCAGCTTGAACTGGGCGATAGCAACCACATGCCGTTCGATCCGCCGATCGTTTCCGAGAAGATCACTGTCAACGTCAAGTGACCTTGTTGCGTGAATGAAAAAGGGAGCCCGGAGGCTCCCTTTTTTGTCGCTCAGGTCGTGATCAGAACAACACGCGACTACGGATGGTGCCGTTGACGTGTTGCAGCTTCTCTTGCGCCAGGTCCGAGTACTCGGCGTCGACGTCGATCACCACGTAGCCGACCTTCTCGTTGGTCTGCAGGAACTGACCGGAGATGTTGATGCCGTTTTCGGCGAAGACCTTGTTGATCTCGCTCATCACACCCGGGATGTTCTCGTGGATGTGCAGCAGGCGGTGCTTGCCAGGGTGAGCCGGCAGGGCCACTTCCGGGAAGTTCACGGACGATACCGAAGTACCGTTGTCGCTGTACTTGACCAGTTTTTCCGCGACTTCCAGACCGATGTTGGCCTGGGCTTCGGCAGTGGAACCGCCGATGTGCGGGGTCAGGATCACGTTGTCCAGGCCACGCAACGGGCTTTCGAACTCTTCGTCGTTGGAGCGTGGCTCCACCGGGAATACGTCGATGGCCGCGCCGATCAGGTGCTTGTCCTTGATCGCGTCCGCCAGGGCGTCCAGTTCGACCACGGTGCCTCGGGCGGCGTTGATCAGGATGCCGCCTTTCTTGATAGCGCGGATTTCTTTCTCGCCCATCATCCACTGGGTGGCGGCAGTTTCCGGTACGTGCAGCGAAACGATGTCAGACATCGCCAGCAGCTCGTGCAGGTTGCCTACCTGAGTAGCGTTACCCAGTGGCAGCTTGGTGATGGTGTCGTAGAAGTACACCTGCATGCCCAGGCCTTCAGCCAGGACCGACAGTTGAGTACCGATCGAGCCGTAGCCGACGATGCCCAGCTTCTTGCCACGGATTTCGAAGGAGTTGGCCGCACTCTTGATCCAGCCGCCACGGTGGCAGGAAGCGTTCTTCTCAGGGATGCCGCGCAGCAGCAGGATCGCCTCTGCCAGCACAAGCTCCGCAACGGAGCGGGTGTTGGAGTACGGCGCGTTGAACACCGCGATGCCGCGCTCGCGAGCAGCGTCCAGGTCGACCTGGTTGGTGCCGATGCAGAAACACCCTACAGCCACGAGCTTCTTCGCGTGATCGAAGATCTCTTCGGTCAGTTGA
The DNA here is from genome assembly GCF_059422645.1 of Pseudomonas sp. GW821-FHT01C01. Classification (NCBI taxonomy): domain Bacteria; kingdom Pseudomonadati; phylum Pseudomonadota; class Gammaproteobacteria; order Pseudomonadales; family Pseudomonadaceae; genus Pseudomonas; species Pseudomonas sp. GW821-FHT01C01. Next base: position 27,285 of record NZ_JBWKXF010000021.1, read on the forward strand.
GTGCGGGAGCGAATGCCGATGAAGTGAGCATCAGCGATCTTTTCCTTGAGCTGGGCTTCCGGCAGAGAACCTGTGAGGTACTCGATGCTGGTGTAGCCCGCCGCCTTGAGGACGTCGACAGCCGATTGGTGGACGCCTTCGAGAAGAAGGAACTTGATCTTGCTCTTATCGAGAGAAGTCTTGCTCATCTGCGTAAACCTGTATCCCGGAGAAAATTGGCAGGAAATGGTCAACAGACGCTGACCCGAGCGGCATGACAGCCGTCGCCGCAGAATAGCCGTTGGGCACTATGCTGCGGGGTCGGTATGCTAGCATATGCGCCCCGCTAAACACTCATTCCTGCGACGTGAAGCGTTCTCAGGATGACCATGAATTGTTCGAGAGTTCTGTCGATGACCAATCCTGCCCTGATTGAAGAGCTGAAGACCCTGGTTGAGCCTGGCAAGGTGCTGACCGATGCCGACTCCCTGAATGCTTACGGTAAGGATTGGACCAAGCATTTCGCTCCGGCCCCGACCGCCATCGTGTTCCCCAAGACCACCGAGCAGGTCCAGGCCATTGTCCTGTGGGCCAATAAACACAAGGTGGCGCTGGTGCCGTCCGGCGGTCGTACCGGGTTGTCCGCCGCTGCCGTGGCGGCCAATGGCGAAGTGGTCGTATCGTTCGACTACATGAACCAGATCCTCGACGTGAACCTCACTGACCGTACCGCCGTTTGTCAGCCGGGCGTGGTCACCGAGCATTTGCAGAACGTGGCCGAAGAAAAGGGCCTGTACTACCCGGTGGACTTCGCTTCGGCGGGTTCGAGCCAGATTGGCGGCAATATCGGCACCAATGCCGGCGGAATCAAGGTGATTCGTTACGGCATGACCCGTAACTGGGTCGCCGGCATGAAAGTGGTCACCGGCAAGGGCGACGTTCTGGAACTGAACCGCGACCTGATCAAGAACGCCACCGGCTACGACATGCGTCAGCTGTTCATTGGCGCCGAAGGCACCCTCGGTTTTGTGGTCGAGGCGACCATGCGTCTGGACCGCGCACCGAAAAACCTCACCGCGATGGTTCTCGGCACCGCCGATTTCGACTCGATCATGCCGGTGCTGCACGCCTTCCAGAGCAAACTCGACCTGACCGCCTTCGAATTCTTCTCCGACAAAGCCCTGGCCAAAGTCATGGCCCGTGGCGATGTACCGGCGCCGTTCGAATCCGACTGCCCGTTCTACGCACTGCTGGAGTTTGAAGCGACCACCGAAGAAGTGGCCAACCACGCCCTGGAAACCTTCGAGCACTGCGTCGAGCAGGGCTGGGTGCTGGACGGCGTGATGAGCCAGAGCGAAACCCAGCTGCAGAACCTGTGGAAGCTGCGCGAATACATCTCCGAAACCATTTCCCACTGGACGCCGTACAAGAACGACATCTCGGTCACCGTATCGAAAGTCCCGGCATTCCTGAAGGAAATCGACGCGATCGTCGGCGAACATTACCCGGACTTCGAAATCGTCTGGTTCGGCCACATCGGCGACGGCAACCTGCACTTGAACATCCTCAAGCCGGATAACCTGAGCAAGGACGAGTTCTTCGCCAAGTGCGCGACCGTGAACAAGTGGGTGTTCGAAACCGTCGAGAAGTACAACGGTTCGATTTCCGCCGAGCACGGCGTGGGCATGACCAAGCGTGACTACTTGACCTACAGCCGTTCGCCGGTTGAGATCGAGTACATGAAAGCGGTCAAGGCGGTGTTCGACCCGAACGGCATCATGAACCCGGGCAAGATCTTCGCGGTTTGATCTGCACCCCTCAAGCGTCAATGAAGGAAGGAGTCGGAAATGAGCTATCAGCACCAGTATGTCGACGGTACGCGTATTCATTTCCCGTTGGGGAAAGTGGTGTGCATCGGTCGTAACTACGCCGAACACGCCAGGGAACTGGATAACCCGGTGCCGACCGAGCCACTGCTGTTCATCAAGCCGGGCAGTTGCGTGGTGCCGCTGGAAGGTGGTTTCAGCATTCCGACCGAGCGCGGTTCGGTGCATTACGAAGCGGAAATCGCGGTGTTGATCGGCAAGCCTTTGTCGACCAGACCGAGCCGTGAAGAAGTGCTCGACGCCATCTCCGGTTTCGCCCCGGCCCTGGACCTGACCCTGCGCGACAAGCAGGCCGAGCTGAAATCCAAGGGTTTGCCTTGGGAAATCGCCAAGTCCTTCGACGGTGCGGCAGTGATTGCTCCGTTCGTGTCCGGCAGCACGTTTGCCGACCTGACCGACATTGGCATTCGCCTGACCATCAACGGTGAGGTTCGCCAGGACGGCAACAGCAGCGCAATGCTCAACCCGATCGTGCCGATGATCCAGCACATGGCCGGCTGCTTCTCGTTGCAGGCCGGGGACGTGATCCTCACCGGCACGCCAGTGGGCGTTGGTCCGCTGAATGTCGGTGATGAGATCGTCCTGGAGCTGCCGGGCGCCAGCCGCTTTACCAGCAGCGTTCGCTGATCTACCCCTGCCCCTGTAGGAGCTGGCTTGCCAGCGAAGAGGCCCTGACACTCAACATCCATGTTGGCTGTTACACCGCTTTCGCTGGCAAGCCAGCTCCTACAGCTATTACCCATACCTGAATTTCTGGAATGCATTCCCCGATGGCCACTCCTCCGCTTTCCACGCTTGATCCTGCCCGCCGCTCGCGCTTCGCCCTGCGTTGGTACACCTGGCTTCTGTTGGTGGCCGTTGTCGCCTACGGTGTTGCATTCGCCATGCACTGGGATGCGCGGGGCGTGCTCTGGGTGAAAGAGCAATTCAAGAGCCCGGCCGAGCGCCAGGCGAGCATCTGGCTTCCGGACTATCGGGCGGTGATCGATGCCAAGCCGTTGCCGGGCATGGAAAAGGACGAAGCGTCAGACCTCTCGTACGATCCCCAGACCAAGACCCTGTTTTCGGTCATGGGCAAGAACCCGTTCCTGGTCGAATTGACCTTGCAAGGCGATGTGCTGCGTAAAATGCCGCTGGTGGGCTGGAGCAACCCTGAGGGCGTCACCGTGCTGGGCGACGGCCGACTGGCGATAGTCGATGAGCGCGAGCATCTGATTGCTATCGTCAAGGTCGATGCCGACACCCGCGAACTGAACATCGCCGATTTCCCGAAATACGACCTCGGGCCTTCCAAAGACCAGAACAAGGCCTTTGAGGGTGTCACCTGGGATCCTCAAAATCAGCAACTGGTGCTGGGCGAAGAGCGCCCGCCGGCATTGTTTACCTGGAACGGTGATGGCAAGACCCTTACCGGTGACAAGCTGAAACTGGCCAGCCATGCGCTGGACGTGCGTAACCTGTCGGCACTGGCCATCGACCCGCGGACCGGCCACATGCTGGTGCTGTCCGCCGAATCGCACCTGTTGCTGGAGCTGGACAAGAAGGGCGAGCAGGTCAGTTTCATCACCCTGCTGCGTGGCTTCAACGGCCTGAAACATACCATTCCCCGTGCCGAAGGCGTGACCATGGATGAAGCGGGCACGCTGTACATGGTGAGTGAGCCGAACCTGTTTTATCGCTTCGAAAAACAGCACTGACGGTTACGATTTGCAGGATTGCCTGTGTTCGGTTGTAGGATCGGGCCAGCGGCCATTAAGCTGCAATTCAGACAGGCGTGATATTTCATCCGCCTGTTCTGACTCTGAGCCCGCCCGAATGCGTCGATTTGCCCGCCCCAAATCCCTGATTCTGATCCTGTCGGTGGTCTTGCTGATCACGTTGACAGTGATCGCCCAGTACCAGCGCCTGTTCGAGCGCGCCTGGTTCAATCTGCACACGCTGTTGCAACCGGTGAACTCCCGGTCCATGGGGCTGGACCAATATCAGGTCGTGACCGAAGCGCAGGTGATCGATGGCCAGACTGACAACGTTTCAGCGTTGACCTACGACCCGGTGCGCAAAAGCCTGTTCACCGTCACCAACAAACACAGCGAGTTGATCGAGCTGTCCCTCGACGGCAGGGTTTTGCGCCGTGTGGCGCTGGTCGGTTTCGGCGATCCGGAGGCGGTGGAGTTCATCAGCGCGGACACCTATGTGGTCGCTGATGAAAGCGAGCAACGGCTGATCAAGATTCATCTGGAACAGGACACCGTCTTCGTCGATGCAGCAGACGCGGAGCAGATGACCATTGGCGTACACATGGGCAGCAACAAGGGCTTCGAGGGTCTGGCTTACGATTCGGTGGGCAAGCGCCTGTTCGTCGCCAAGGAGCGCGACCCGATGCTGATCTACGAGGTGCACGGTTTTCCGCGCTTCAATCCCGAAGAATCCTACTCGGTACACGTGATCAACGACCCCAAGCGTGATGCCGGGATGTTTGTGCGGGACCTGTCGAGCCTGCAATACGACGAGCGCAGCGGGCATTTGCTGGCGCTGTCCGATGAGTCGCGGTTGATTCTGGAACTCGATGTGGACGGGCGTCCACTGAGTACCATGTCCCTGAGCAAGTGGAGCCAGGGCCTGCAAAAAAACGTGCCGCAAGCGGAAGGGATTGCCATGGATGACGACGGTACGATGTATCTCGTCAGTGAGCCGAACCTGTTTTACGTATTCAAGAAACCGGCACAACCCTAAAACCGGCTGGCTTCTGTAGGAGCTGGCTTGCCAGCGAAAGCGGCGTAATGGCCAACATCGATGTTGAGCATTAAGGCCTCTTCGCTGGCAAGCCAGCTCCTACAGGGATATGCGTCTGGCTTACTCAGCGCGCAGTGTCTTCACGCCTTCGCTTGTACCCAGCAGCAGCAAATCCGCCGGACGCGCCGCGAACAAGCCGTTGGTGACCACGCCGACGATCGCATTGATCTGCGTCTCCAGCTCCACCGGGTTGGTGATCTGCATGTTGAACACGTCGAGGATGATGTTGCCGTTGTCGGTCAGCACGCCTTCGCGGTAAACCGGATCGCCGCCGAGCTTCACCAGCTCGCGGGCGACGTGGCTGCGGGCCATCGGGATCACTTCCACCGGCAACGGGAAATTACCGAGGACCGGTACCAGTTTGCTCGCGTCGGCGATGCAGATGAAGGTCCTGGCCACGGCCGCGACAATTTTCTCGCGGGTCAGGGCGGCGCCGCCGCCCTTGATCAGGTTCAGGTGTTCGTCGCTTTCATCGGCGCCGTCGACGTAGAACTCCAGGTCGCTGACGGTGTTCAGTTCGTACACCGGAATCCCGTGGCCCTTGAGGCGCGCGGCGGTGGCTTCGGAACTGGCGACGGCGCCATCGAACGCACCCTTGTGCTGGGCCAAAGCATCGATGAAGCAGTTGGCGGTGGAGCCGGTGCCGACCCCGACGATGCTCTTGTCGTCGAGTTTCGGCAGGATGAAGTCGACGGCGGCCTGAGCCACTGCCTGTTTGAGTTGATCCTGGTTCATGCGGGCTCCGAGGTGCCGAGGAGGGAACGAAAGGCCGGCATTATAGGCCGGGGGGAGAGGAAGGTCATTGCCCGATTGGCGGGTCAGATGTGTATACCTGCAGCCCCGACAACTGTAGGAGCGAGCTTGCTCGCGATGGTCTTGAACGATAACGCGTGAAACCAGACACCCAACGGCGCCAATGGATTTTTCGCGAGCAAGCTCGCTCCTACAGGTAATGATCTCTCGCGGCGCTTTAAAACCACCGGTTTAGTGTGGTCGTCCGGACAAAAGCCGGGTTAGACTCCTTGGTCCTGCCCAACTCGCTCAGTGATGCTTTCCGATGCTTGAACAGTACGTCAAAAAGATCCTCACCTCGCGCGTTTATGACGTTGCCGTAGAAACCCCGTTGCAGACTGCCCGCCAGCTCTCCGAGCGGCTGGGTAACAGCATTTGGCTCAAGCGCGAAGACTTGCAGCCGGTGTTCTCGTTCAAGATTCGCGGCGCCTACAACAAGCTGACACAGTTGAGCGACGAAGAACGTGCACGTGGTGTCGTCACCGCATCAGCGGGCAACCATGCCCAAGGCCTGGCCCTGGCGGCGAAGGTGTTGGGCGTGAAAGCGACCATCGTCATGCCCAAGACCACCCCGGAGATCAAGGTTGAAGGCGTGCGTTCCCGTGGCGGCAAAGTGGTGCTGCACGGCGATTCGTTCCCGGAAGCCCTGGCCTACTCGCTGAAACTGGTCGATGAAAAAGGCTACGTCTACATTCACCCGTACGACGATCCCCACACCATTGCCGGGCAGGGCACCGTGGCCATGGAGATTCTGCGCCAGCACCCGCAGCCACTGGATGCGATTTTCGTCCCGGTAGGCGGCGGTGGCCTGATTGCCGGTATCGCGGCGTACGTGAAGTACCTGCGTCCGGACATCAAGATCATTGGCGTCGAACCGGATGACTCCAATTGCCTGCAAGCCGCCATGGCGGCGGGCGAGCGTGTGGTGTTGCCGACTGTGGGCCTCTTCGCCGACGGTGTTGCGGTGGCCCAGATCGGTCAGCACACCTTCGATATCTGCAAGGATCATGTCGATGAAGTGATCACCGTCAGCACCGACGAAATCTGCGCCGCCATCAAGGACATCTACGACGATACCCGTTCGATCACCGAACCTGCCGGCGCCTTGGGCGTGGCCGGGATCAAGAAGTATGTCGAGCAGCGCGGCGTCAGTGGCCAGACCTTCGTGGCCATCGACTCCGGGGCCAACGTCAACTTCGACCGCCTGCGCCATGTCGCCGAGCGTGCGGAATTGGGTGAGGGCCGCGAAGCGATCATCGCCGTGACCATTCCCGAGAAACCGGGCAGCTTCAAGGCGTTCTGCGAGGCCATCGGCAAGCGCCAGATCACCGAATTCAACTACCGCTACAACACCGGCAGCGAAGCGCACATCTTTGTCGGCGTGCAGACGCACCCGGAAAACGACCCGCGCAGCGCCCTGATCGCCAGCCTGAGCGAGCAAGGTTTCCCGGTGCTGGACCTGACCGACAACGAGTTGGCCAAGTTGCACATCCGCCACATGGTGGGCGGGCGTGCGGCGCATGTGGTCGATGAAGTGATTCTGCGTTTCGAATTCCCGGAGCGTCCGGGGGCGCTGTTCAACTTCCTCAACAAGCTCGGCGGGCGCTGGAATATCTCGATGTTCCATTACCGCAACCATGGCGCGGCGGATGGCCGGGTCGTCGCGGGCCTGCAAGTGCCGCACGACGAGCGCCACCTGGTGCCGGCGGCGCTGGAAGAAATCGGTTACCCGTACTGGGACGAAAGCGACAACCCGGCCTATCAACTGTTTCTTGGTTGAACGGCTACGCTGATGGGCAAGGCATAAGGAAATCGAACCATGGAAACGTTAACAGCCCTGAAAGCGGCGCACATGGTGGCAACTGTTGTACTGCTGGCCTGTGCGCTGGGTCTGGGAGTCTGGGTTTTGCTAGCGCGGCGCAAGGGTGATGCGACGGCGGGAAGCCGCACCCTGCAACGGCCGCGTGTATTTATCTGGCTGTTGATGGGGCTGGCGCTGCTGAGCATGCCGTTTACCGGCTGGTGGATGGTGCATCTGGTGGGCTGGCCACTGGGTCAGACCTGGCTGCTGGCGTCCAGCGTGTTGTACACCGTGGCGGCGCTGGCGTGGTTCTGGTTGCTGGTGCGGCTGAACAAACTGCGCAAGGCGCCGGGTAGCGTGGGGAAATTCACCTTTGCCCTGGCGTTGTTCAGTTTTGTCTGTTTGATCGCCATTGCCGGGTTGATGGGTGCCAAACCGGTTTAAGGCGGATCTGTAGCAGCTGCCGAGGCACGAGGCTGCGATGGGCTGCGAAGCGGCCCCTAAGGGCGGTCCTGCGGACCGCAACGCAGCCTCGTGCCTCGGCAGCTGCTACAGGCGTAATCAGTCGCGCAACGAAATCACCGGCCAGCCACGCTTCTCGGCCTCGGCCCGCAGATTCGGATCAGGATCGACAGCGATCGGATTCGCCACCAGCTCCAGCAACGGCAAATCATTCATCGAGTCGCTATAGAAGCAGCTGTCTTCCAGCGTATACCCGGTTTCCTCCAGCCAGCGATTCAACCGCGTCACCTTGCCTTCACGGAAGCACGGCACATCGGTGCTGCGCCCGGTGTAGCGGCCGTCGACCATTTCGCATTCGGTGGCGATCAGGGTTTCGACGCCCAGGCGCTCGGCAATCGGCCCGGTGACGAAGCGGTTGGTCGCGGTGATGATCACCAGTTTGTCGCCGGCCGCGCGGTGCTTGGCCAAAAGCTCGATAGCCTTGGGCAGCATGATCGGTTCGATGCAGTCGCGCATGTAGTCGCTGTGCCACTGATCCAGCGTGGCCATTTCGGTACGCCCGAGGACTTCCAGGCAGAAGTTCAGGTACGCGGCGTTATCCAGTTTGCCGGCCAGGTAATCCTGGTAGAACTCATCGTTGCGTGCCTTGTAGGCGACGGCGTCGAGAAAGCCGCGCTCGCACAGGTAATCGCCCCAAGCGTGATCGCTGTCACCGCCCAGAAGGGTGTTGTCCAAATCGAATAAAGCCAGGCGCATTGCAGTTACCCGCTGAAAAGTCAGTAAAAAGGCGACAAGAATACGGTCTTTTCACAAGAGTGCACATAAGGTAGGAACCTTCGTTGCCGCCTTAACAACCTTTGTGGAACAATGCGGCGACATGCGTTTGCGAGGTTGTTGCCGTGATCGACCCCGATGGTTTTCGCCCCAATGTCGGGATCATTCTGACGAATGACGCCGGCCAGGTGCTATGGGCTCGCCGAATCAATCAAGATGCCTGGCAGTTTCCGCAGGGGGGAATCAACCCCGAAGAGACGCCGGAAGACGCCTTGTACCGCGAGTTGAACGAAGAAGTAGGCCTGGAGCGCGAAGATGTTGAAATTCTCGCCTGCACCCGGGGCTGGTTGCGCTATCGTTTGCCGCAACGTCTGGTGCGTACCCACAGCCAACCGCTGTGCATCGGCCAGAAACAGAAATGGTTTCTCCTGCGCCTGATCTCCAACGAGCAGCGGGTGCGGATGGATTTGACCGGTAAACCGGAATTCGATGGCTGGCGCTGGGTCAGCTATTGGTATCCGTTGGGCCAGGTGGTGACATTCAAGCGCGAGGTGTATCGACGCGCTCTCAAAGAGCTTGCCCCGCGCCTTTTAGCGCGCGACTGACGACGGAGTTCGACCCCGAGCCATGCTCAATACGCTGCGCAAGATCGTCCAGGAAGTTAACTCCGCCAAGGATCTCAAGGCGGCGTTGGGGATTATTGTGTTGCGCGTCAAAGAGGCCATGGGCAGCCAGGTCTGCTCGGTCTACCTGCTTGATCCCGAGACCAACCGTTTCGTGCTGATGGCCACCGAGGGCTTGAACAAGCGCTCGATCGGCAAAGTCAGCATGGCGCCCAATGAAGGTCTGGTCGGCCTGGTCGGCACGCGCGAAGAACCCCTGAACCTCGAAAACGCCGCGGACCACCCGCGCTACCGCTACTTCGCCGAAACCGGTGAAGAGCGTTTCGCGTCGTTCCTCGGCGCGCCGATCATTCACCACCGTCGCGTCGTCGGCGTGTTGGTTATCCAGCAAAAGGAGCGCCGCCAGTTCGACGAGGGTGAAGAAGCCTTCCTCGTGACCATGAGCGCGCAGCTCGCCGGCGTTATCGCCCACGCCGAAGCCACCGGTTCGATTCGTGGCCTCGGTCGTCAGGGCAAGGGCATCCAGGAAGCCAAGTTCGTCGGCGTGCCGGGTTCGCCGGGTGCGGCGGTCGGTACGGCGGTGGTCATGCTGCCACCGGCCGATCTGGACGTGGTGCCGGACAAGACCATCTCTGACATCGACGCCGAACTCGGGCTGTTCAAGACCGCCATCGAAGGCGTGCGCGCCGACATGCGTGCGTTGTCCACCAAGCTCGCCACGCAATTGCGCCCGGAAGAGCGGGCCTTGTTCGACGTCTACCTGATGATGCTCGACGATGCCGCGCTGGGCAGCGAAGTCACCACCGTGATCAAGACCGGCCAGTGGGCCCAGGGCGCGTTGCGCCAGGTGGTCACCGATCACGTCAACCGTTTTGAATTGATGGACGACGCTTACCTGCGTGAGCGCGCCTCGGACGTCAAGGACCTCGGCCGGCGCTTGCTGGCTTATTTGCAGGAAGAACGCCAGCAAACCCTGGTCTACCCCGACAACACCATTCTGGTCAGCGAAGAATTGACGCCGGCGATGCTCGGCGAGGTGCCGGAAGGCAAGTTGGTCGGTCTGGTGTCGGTACTCGGCTCCGGCAACTCCCACGTCGCCATCCTGGCTCGTGCCATGGGCATCCCGACTGTGATGGGCCTGGTCGACCTGCCGTACTCCAAGGTCGACGGCATCCAGATGATCGTCGACGGCTACCACGGCGAGGTCTACACCAACCCGAGTGATGTGCTGCGCAAGCAATTCGCCGAGGTGGTCGAGGAAGAGAAGCAACTGGCTCTCGGGCTGGATGCCTTGCGCGATCTGCCATGTATCACGGTCGATGGCCACCGCATGCCGCTGTGGGTTAACACCGGCCTGTTGGCGGATGTGGCGCGGGCGCAGAAGCGCGGTGCCGAAGGCGTGGGCCTGTACCGCACCGAAGTGCCGTTCATGATCAACCAGCGGTTCCCGAGCGAAAAGGAACAACTGGCGATCTACCGCGAACAACTGGCCGCGTTCCACCCGCAACCGGTGACCATGCGCACCCTGGACATCGGTGGCGACAAGTCACTGTCGTACTTCCCGATCAAGGAAGACAACCCGTTCCTCGGCTGGCGCGGCATTCGCGTCACCCTCGACCACCCGGAAATCTTCCTGGTGCAGACCCGTGCCATGCTCAAGGCCAGCGAAGGCTTGAACAACCTGCGCATTCTGCTGCCGATGATCTCCGGTACTCATGAATTGGAAGAAGCGCTGCACCTGATCCACCGCGCCTGGGGCGAAGTGCGCGATGAAGGCTGCGACGTGCCGATGCCGCCGATTGGCGTGATGATCGAGATCCCGGCTGCGGTGTACCAGACCAAGGAGCTGGCGCGGCAAGTGGACTTCCTGTCGGTCGGTTCCAACGACCTGACCCAGTACCTGTTGGCCGTGGACCGCAACAACCCGCGGGTCGCCGATCTTTACGACTACCTGCACCCGGCGGTGCTGCAAGCCCTGCAAAACGTAGTGCGCGACGCCCATGCCGAAGGCAAGCCAGTCAGCATCTGCGGTGAAATGGCCGGTGACCCGGCGGCGGCCGTGCTGTTGATGGCGATGGGTTTCGACAGCTTGTCGATGAACGCCACCAACTTGCCGAAAGTGAAGTGGATGCTGCGCCAGATCAACCTGAGCAAGGCCAAGGAATTGCTGGCCGAGCTGATGACCATCGACAACCCGCAGGTTATCCACAGCTCGCTGCAACTGGCGTTGAAGAACCTCGGGTTGGCGCGGATGATCAACCCGGCGGCGATCAAACCCCTCTAAACCTGCGGTGCTCCCTTCGCGAGCAAGCCCGCTCCCACATTGGATCTGCGTCGTACACAAAATCTGTGTGCCCTGGAGATCAAATGTGGGAGCGGGCTTGCTCGCGAAGACGGCAGGTCAGACAACACATCCCTAAAGCCTGATCTCCACCTCCCCAAGATGCCCGCCAAACGGCCCGAAACTCCGTTCGACCAGATGACGCGTCCCATCCGCCTGCACGATCAACGCCGTACTCGCCCGAGTCCCGTAACTCTGACTGGCGATAAACACACTCGATAGCAATGTTTCGGTGGCCAGGCCGACCCCCGTGTCCGGCAACTCGGCAAACGGCGCTGGCTGCGAATCACTGAGCAAGGCCAGCAATGCTTGAGGCTGCGGATCGTCCAGCACCTCGCTCAACGCGGCTTTGGCCTTGAGCAGTTTCGGCCAGGGCGTATCCAGCCCGGCGTTCGACAGCCCATGAACCCCCGCAGGCAACATCACAGCCTCGGATTCCCGGGCATTGAAGTGCCAGAGTTCGTTGGCATTGCCAACCAGCAGGTTAAACCCACCATATTCCGGCGAACGTGCGACAACGTCGCTCAAATATTCATCAATCGGTAGTTCCGCTGTGAGAAACCGCGCCACCAGTTCTCCACGAGACTTGCGCCCCGGTGGTTGGTGGGGATCGCGAATGTTGGTCAGCGCGGCAAAGCGTCCGTTGGCGCCGACACCGAGCCAGGTGCCACCGGCCTCCAGGTCGCGTCCGGCGTACACCTGCGGCGCTTCGGGCCATTGCGCCAGCGGCAGGCTGGGGCGGGCGTAGAACTCATCGCGATTGGCCGCCACGACCAGCGGCTGGGCATGACCCGGGCGCCAGGCAAAAACAATCAGGCACATAAGGCTGTCCTTGTGTGTTTTTTGCCCACTCTACGCAGACATCGCTCATCGATCCATCGCCTTGCACAGTGGAGCTTGAGGCCATGCATCCGTTACCATGCCGCTCCGGTTTTGGGGAGGTGAGCGGGGACGACCATGGAATTTCTGCTCTATCTGGCGCTCGGCGCCTGCGCAGGCGTGCTGGCCGGGCTGTTCGGGGTAGGCGGCGGGATCATTATCGTTCCGGTGCTGGTGTTCAGTTTCAAGGCGCAAGGGTTCGACCCGTCGATCCTCACGCATCTGGCAGTGGGTACCTCCCTGGCGACGATCATCTTCACCTCGGTCAACGCAGTGCGCGAGCATCACCGCCGTGGCGCCGTCCGTTGGCCGGTCTTCGTGTGGATGACCGTCGGGATCCTGATCGGTGCCGGGTTCGGTGCGCTGACCGCCGAGGCGATTTCCGGGCCGAACCTGCAGAAAATCATTGGCGTGTTCGCGTTGGTGATCGCCGCGCAATTGACACTGGACCTCAAGCCCAAGGCCAGCCGAACCGTACCGGGTAAACTCGGTCTGACCGTGGCCGGCAGCGTGATTGGCTGGGCTTCGGCGATTTTCGGCATTGGCGGCGGTTCGCTGACCGTGCCGTTCCTGACCTGGCGCAGCGTGCCGATGCAGCAAGCGGTGGCCACTTCATCGGCCTGCGGTCTGCCGATTGCCCTGGCCAGTGCGTTAAGTTTCATGATTTTGGGCTGGCACGATCCGTTGCTCCCGGCCCATAGTCTGGGTTTCATTTATTTGCCGGCGCTGCTGGGCATTGCCCTGACCAGCATGGTGTTCGCCCGCTTGGGTGCGCGATTGGCCCACAGGTTGTCGCCGAAGTTGCTGAAAAGGCTGTTTGCCGCTTTGCTGTTCTGCGTCGGCCTGAACTTTCTAGTCTGAAGCATCTGCTCTGACGCACAGCGCAATCCTGGCTTAATCCTGAGGTGGCAGCGTCGCCCGGGAATTTTTAAGATTTGAACTCTAACGAGGAGTCGCAATGCTGCCTTACCCGCAGATCGACCCGGTGGCCCTGGCCATCGGTCCGCTGAAAATCCACTGGTACGGCCTGATGTACCTGATCGGCATCGGCGGCGCCTGGCTGCTGGCGTCCCGCCGGTTGAACCGTTTCGACCCGACCTGGACCAAGGAAAAACTCTCCGACATGGTGTTCTGGATGTCGATGGGGGTGATCGTCGGCGGGCGACTGGGTTATGTGCTGTTCTACGATCTGAGCGCTTACCTCGCCAACCCGACGCTGATTTTCGAAGTGTGGAAGGGCGGCATGTCGTTCCACGGCGGGTTCATCGGCGTGATGCTGGCGGCGTTGTGGTTCGGCAAGAAGAACAACAAGTCGTTCTTCCAACTGATGGACTTCGTTGCGCCGATGGTACCGATTGGCCTGGGTGCCGGACGTATCGGCAACTTCATCAACGCCGAGTTGTGGGGCAAGCCGACCGACGTGCCGTGGGCGATGATCTTCCCGCCGTTCAGCGACCCGGCGCAGTTGCCGCGTCACCCGTCGCAGCTGTACCAGTTCGCCCTCGAAGGCGTGGCGCTGTTCCTGATCCTCTGGCTGTTCTCGCGCAAGCCGCGGCCGACCATGGCGGTATCGGGCATGTTCGCGCTGTTCTACGGTATCTTCCGTTTCATCGTCGAATTCGTCCGCGTACCGGACGCGCAGCTGGGCTATCTGGCCTGGAACTGGCTGACCATGGGCCAGGTGCTGTGCCTGCCGATGATCGTCGGCGGCCTGGTCCTGATCTGGCTGGCGTATCACCGCGCCCCGGCGACTCCAGCGGCAGCCGTATAAAATTCGAACCCCGCAGCGATGGCTGCGGGTTCAAGGACACAGGTAACTCATGAAGCAATATCTCGAACTGGTCGCCCACGTCATCAAGAACGGCACCAAGCAGGCCAACCGTACCGGCGTGAACACCATCAGTTTTCCCGGTGCGATGCTGCGTTATGACCTGCAGGAAGGTTTTCCGGCGATCACCACGCGCAAGATGGCGTTCAAATCGGCCATCGGCGAAATGTGCGGTTTCCTGCGTGGCGTGAACAACGCTGCCGAATTCCGTGCCCTGGGCTGCAAGGTCTGGGACCAGAACGCCAACGAAAACGCTCAGTGGCTGGCCAACCCGTTCCGCCAGGGTGAAGACGACCTCGGCGAAATCTATGGCGTGCAATGGCGCAAATGGCCGGCGTACAAGCAGATCCCGGTCAGCAATCAGGCCGCCATCGAGCAGACTCTGAAGCAAGGCTACCGCCAGATCGCCGAAGGTGAAGAAGACGGTCAGGCCTACGTGGTGCTGTACAAGGCCATCGATCAGGTCCGCCAATGCGTCGACACCATCATCAAGGACCCAGGCAGCCGCCGTATCCTGTTCCACGGCTGGAATTGCGCCCAACTCGATGAAATGGCCCTGCCGCCGTGCCACCTGCTGTACCAGTTCCACCCGAATGTCGAGACCAAAGAGATTTCCTTGACCCTCTACATCCGCTCCAACGACCTGGGTCTGGGCACGCCGTTCAACCTGACCGAAGGTGCCGCACTGCTGAGCCTGATCGGTCGCCTGACCGGCTACACGCCGCGCTGGTTCACCTATTTCATCGGTGATGCGCACGTCTACGAAAACCACCTGGACATGCTCAATGAACAGCTCAAGCGCGAGCCGTTCCCGATGCCGAAACTGGTGATTTCCGACCGTGTGCCAGAGTTTGCCAAGACCGGCGTGTACCAGCCGGAATGGCTGGAACTGGTCGAACCGGGCGACTTCTCGCTGGAAGGCTACGAACACCACGCGCCGATGACGGCACCGATGGCGGTCTGAAGCACAGCACCGAACCAATGTGGGAGCGGGCTTGCTCGCGAAAGCGGTCTGTCAGTGAAATCTATATCAACTGACACGGCCCCTTCGCGAGCAAGCCCGCTCCCACATTGGGTTTTGCGGTGTTTTTAGTGGCCGTGGCTACGGCCAACATGGGAATGCTCAACCTCCGTCGCCATAACCCCGCCGCTCACTTCCAGCCGTTGCAAAATCCCGCATTGATCGATACCCGGCCCTTCGCTGCAGCGTTGGCGCAGGTCGAGCAGTTGCGTCTGCAAGGCCAGCAAGCCGTCGATCCGCGCCTTGACGTGGTGGATGTGCTCGTCGATCAGCGCGTTGACGCTTTCGCACTGATCCTGCGGGCTGTCGCGAAACGCCAGCAGGCTACGGATTTCTTCGAGAGTCATGTCGAGGGTGCGACAGTTGCGAATGAAGGTCAGGCGCTCGGCATGGGCCTGGGTGTAGACGCGATAGTTGCCGTCGCTGCGGGCCGGTTCCGGCAGCAGGTTCTCGCGCTCGTAGTAGCGGATCGTTTCCACGGCGCAGTCCGTGAGTTTCGCCAATTCTCCAATCTTCATGACAACAATCTCCAAAACTCCAGAATGGGTGCTTGACCCTATAGTGGCTACAGGGTCTTAACTAGGCAACAGGCACTCTTATGGACACACCCAATGAGCGATTCCCTGCATTCCCACAAACCCGGGGCTGAACACGAGCACAGCCACAAGCTCAAGCCCGTGCAAAAACATGGCCACGGCGGTCACGACGACACCTGCTGTTCATCCAGTGTGACGGTACCCGCGTTGATAAAACTGAGCGCAGCGCCGACGCCAGGGGCCCGACTGAGCAGTTTTCGCATCGAGGCGATGGACTGTCCGACCGAGCAGACGCTGATCCAGAACAAGTTAAGCAAACTGACCGGCGTGCAGCAGCTTGAGTTCAATCTGATTAATCGAGTGCTCGGCGTGACCCACGATTTGCCCGGTATCGAGCCGATCGTCGAGGCCATCAAATCCTTGGGCATGCAGGCCGAGCCGATGGATCAGGGGGCTGAAACCCCGACGCCGGTGTCCCGGAAAAAGCCGTGGTGGCCCTTGGCGCTGTCCGGTGTGGGTGCATTGCTGGCAGAAGTTATCCACTTCAGCAGTTCCGCACCGAACTGGGTGGTGGCGGTTATCGCTCTGGTTTCGATCCTCAGCGGTGGCCTCGGTACCTACAAAAAAGGCTGGATCGCCCTTAAAAACCGCAACCTGAATATCAATGCGCTGATGAGCATTGCCGTGACCGGCGCGGTCCTGATCGGTCAGTGGCCGGAAGCGGCGATGGTGATGTTCCTGTTCACCGTGGCCGAGTTGATCGAAGCCAGATCCCTCGACCGCGCACGCAATGCCATCGGCGGCCTGATGCAGATGACTCCGGACACGGCGACGGTGTTGCAGGCTGACGGCAGCTGGCTGGAACAGGATGTCAAAACCATTGGGCTCGGTGCGCGGGTACGGGTCCGTCCCGGCGAGCGTATCGGCCTGGACGGCGAAGTGTTGTCCGGCCGGTCGACCATCGATCAGGCGCCGATTACCGGTGAAAGTCTGCCGGTGGAAAAAACCGTCGGCGACAAAGTATTCGCCGGCACCATCAATCAGGCCGGGTCCCTGGAGTTCGCGGTGACCGCCGCGGCAGATAACTCGACCCTGGCCCGCATCATCCACGCCGTCGAGCAGGCCCAGGGCGCTCGGGCGCCAACCCAGCGTTTTGTCGACAGCTTCTCGAAAATCTACACCCCGGCGGTGTTCGTCCTGGCCCTGGCGGTGGCGGTGATTCCGCCGTTGTTCATGGGCGCTATGTGGTTCGACTGGATCTACCGCGCGCTGGTGTTGCTGGTGGTGGCTTGTCCATGTGCACTGGTGATTTCCACCCCGGTGACCATTGTCAGCGGTCTGGCGGCGGCGGCGCGCAAAGGCATTCTGGTCAAGGGCGGCGTGTACCTGGAAGGCGGTTACAAGCTGGATTACCTGGCTCTCGATAAAACCGGGACGATCACCCACGGCAAACCGGTGCAGACCGATTACCTGTCGCTTGACCCGACCGCCGACGAATCGGCCCCGGCGATTGCGGCAGCGTTGGCCGGGCGCTCGGATCACCCGGTTTCCCAGGCCATCGCCAAAGCGGCTGTGGATAATCAAATCGCGACGCTGATTGTGGATAACTTCGAAGCGCTGGGCGGGCGTGGTGTGCGCGGCGAAATCAACGGCCAGCTCTACCATTTGGGCAACCATCGTCTGGTGGAGGATCTTGGCCTGTGCTCGCCGGCGCTGGAAGAAAAACTGTTTGCCCTGGAAAAACAGGGCAAGTCGGTGGTGCTGCTGCTTGATTCGTCCGGCCCGTTGGCGCTGTTCGCCGTCGCCGATACGGTAAAAGCATCCAGCCGCGAAGCCATCCGGCAACTGCATGACCTGGGCATCAAAACCCTGATGCTCACGGGCGATAACGTCCACACCGCGCAAGCCATTGCTGCGCAAGTCGGCATCGACGAGGCCAAGGGCGACCTGTTGCCGGGGGACAAATTGCAGGCTATCGAGGCTCTTTATGGCCAAGGGCATCGGGTCGGCATGGTCGGCGACGGTATCAACGACGCTCCGGCGCTGGCGCGTTCCGAGATCGGTTTTGCGATGGCCGCCGCGGGCACCGATACCGCTATCGAAACTGCCGATGTCGCCTTGATGGACGACGATCTTCGCAAAATCCCGGCATTCATTCGCCTGTCGCGGCAGACATCGAGCATCCTCAAACAAAACATTGCCCTGGCTTTGGTCATCAAGGCGATCTTTCTTGGGGTAACCTTCGCCGGGCTCGCTACCATGTGGATGGCAGTGTTCGCCGACATGGGCGTGAGTTTGCTGGTGGTGTTCAACGGTTTGCGCCTGCTGCGCAAATAAAGGATGAGGGACGGTTGTGCTGAGTGCCGAGCTGAAGGCGTTTTACATGGTGGCCCGCCTGGGCAGCATTACCCAGGCTGCAAAAAAGCTCGGCCTGAGCCAGCCGACGGTGACGACACAGATCCGCAACCTCGAAAGTCAGTATTCGGTCGAATTGTTCTACCGTGGCGGCCGGCGCCTCAGCGTCAGCGAAGAAGGTGCGCGGCTGCTGCCGATGGTCAAGACGCTGATGCAGCAGGAAGCCGACATCGAGTTTTTCCTGCGCAACTGCGGCCAAGTCCAGGGCACTTTGCGCATTGCCGCCACGGCGCCGTATTACATCCTCGACCTGGTGAAGACCTTCCGCGAACGCCTGCCGCAGGTGGAGGTGTCGGTAGAGATCGGTAATTCCCAACAGGTGCTTGAAGCGCTGGAAGATTACCGGGTCGATGTCGCGGCGTCGTCGCAGTTGCTCGATGACACGCGGCTGATTCGCCGGGTGCTCGGCAGCGATCCACTGGTGCTGGCGGTGCATCGCAATCATCCGCTGGCGGTACACGATCATGTGCCGCTCGGCGCCTTGGCCGGACATACCTTGCTGATGCGCGAACCGGGCTCGACTACACGTCGTCTGACCGAAGAGTTGCTGGCCAGCGCCGGCGTGTGTTTCGGTCCGCTGCTGGAGATCGGCAGTCGCGAATCGATCCGCGAAGCAGTGCTGCGCAATATCGGTATCAGCATCATTGCCCGCCAGGAGGTGCCCCATGATCCGCAGCTGCGGGTGCTGACCATTGAGAATGCGCCGCAGATTCCCGAGTACCTGTACTGCCTCAAGGAGCGCAAAGGCGCACGATTGCCGGCGGCGTTTCTGGGGCTGGCGCAGGAAATGGCCCCGGCCTGAATTCTTCATTGCCTGTGCGGGCTTCTTCGCTGGCAAGCCAGCTCCTACAGGAGCGCGATAACCTTGTAGGAGCTGGCTTGCCAGCGAAGGCGTCAGTCCTGACAACACAGCACCTGAACCAAAATCCTTGAATACCACTATCGGCAGTTTTTGCCTTACTGCCACATGACGGACTCATTACAACCCTAGGATGGCCCCATCTGCTAGATGAGGTCCGTCCATGAACAACTCGATCGCAACTGCCCTGACCAACCCCGGCGCACCGATGAAAGTGCGCGGCGTACAGAAACGTTTTGGCGCCTTCACGGCGCTGGATAACGTTTCCCTCGACGTGGCGGCCGGTGAGCTGGTGTGCCTGCTCGGCCCGTCGGGCTGTGGCAAAACCACCTTGCTGCGCTGCATAGCCGGTCTGGAAGAGCAGGACAGCGGCGAGTTGTACCTGGGTGATCGAGACGTTTCCCACCTGGCACCCCAGGCGCGGGACTACGGCATTCTGTTCCAGTCCTACGCGTTGTTCCCCAATCTCACCGTCGAAGCGAACATCGCCTACGGCCTCGCCGGCAGCGGTCGCGACGAAGTGCGCCGTCGGGTCGGTCAGATGCTGGAACTGGTTGGCCTGACCGGCAGCGAGAAAAAATATCCCGGTCAATTGTCCGGCGGCCAGCAGCAACGTGTGGCACTGGCCCGCGCACTGGCGCCTGCGCCTTCGTTGTTGCTGCTGGACGAACCGATGTCGGCCCTCGATGCCCGGGTGCGCGAGCATCTGTGCACCGAGCTGCGTCAACTGCAACGCAACCTCGGCATCACCACCCTGATGGTCACCCACAACCAGGACGAGGCCATGTTGATGGCCGACCGCATCGCCGTGATGAACAACGGCAAGGTCGAGCAGTACGCCACGCCGCAGGAAATCTACAACCGCCCGGCCACACCATTCGTGGCGGAGTTCGTCGGCCAGGGCAACTGGTTGCCGTTCCATAGCAGCAGCGACAGCCATGCCCAAGTCGGCGGGATGAACATGCGCCTGGCCAATGGCAGCGCTAAAACCTCGTCCGGCCGTTTGTTCTGCCGTCCGGAAGCGATCAACGTCAACCCGCTGGTGCATGAGGAAAACCTGTTCCCGGCCAAGGTTCGTGAAATCACCTTCCTCGGCAACCGTTGCCGCATGAGCTTCGAGCTCGATCAATTGCCGGGCCATGCGCTGTTGGCGGAACTGGCACCGGAAGCCATGCCGCGCCTTGGCGCCCAGCAGATCATGGTCGCCTTGCCGCCGCGCAGCCTGCAGGTGTTTGCCTGATGAGCGCGAACATCGCGCTGCCGCTGCCACACAAGCAGGTTCGGCAGACTTCTCGTGCCGAGATCGGTGACCGGCTGTTCGTGGTCGGCGGCAAAGTCCTCCTGCTGGTGTTGTTGGGCGTTGCCGTGTTGATGCCGTTGCTGGCGATCTTCTGGCGTGGTTTTAGCGCAGAAGCCGGGCAGGGTGGTGGCTGGGTCGCCGCCAAAGAACTGGTGACCAGCGAAAACTTCCACTGGTTGCTCGGTAACAGCTTGAAGGTTTCCCTCAGTGTCGCGGCCATTGTCGTACCGCTGGCCTATCTGTTTGCCTACGCCCTGCAGCGAACCCTGATTCCGGCCAAAGGCATCTGGCGTGGTATTTCGCTACTGCCATTGATGGCGCCATCGATGCTGCCGGGTATTGCGCTGGTGTACCTGTTTGGCAACCAGGGCATGTTGCGTGGCCTGCTCTCGGACAACATCTACGGCTTCTGGGGCATTGTGCTCGGCGAAGTCATCTACACGTTCCCACACGCCTTGATGATTCTGCTGTCGGCCCTGTCCCTGGCCGATGCACGACTGTTCGATGCCGCCTCCAGCATGGGCGCCAGTCCTGCCAAAGCCTTTCGCAGCATTACGTGGCCGGCGACCCGTCAGGCCGTGTTCGCCGCGTTCTGCCTGGTGTTCACCCTGACCATCACCGATTTCGGCGTGCCGGTGGTGGTCGGTGGCGACTATCAAGTGCTGGCTCTGGAGGCCTATAAGGCTGTGGTGGGTCAGCAGCAATTCGGTCGTGGTGCGTTGATCGGCATGGTGTTGCTGCTGCCCGCGCTGTTCAGCTTCGGCGTCGATGCCTGGTTGCGTCGACGTCACGGTGACGCCATGAGTGGTCGTGCCCAGGTGTTCAAACCGGCGCCATCGAAACTGCGCGACGGCTGCTACCTGGCCATTGTCCTGTTGATCAGCACCGCGTTGTTGCTGGTGTTCGGCATGGCGGTGTTCTCGTCCTTGGTGAAGTTCTGGCCGTACAACCTGTCGCTGTCGCTCAACCATTACCAGTTCAACGAAACCGCCGGCGGTGGCTGGCTGGCCTATGGCAACAGTCTGAAGATGGCCTTGGGCACGGCGTTGATCGGCAGCCTGCTGATTTTCACCGGTGCCTACCTGATGGAAAAAACCAAGGGTCAGCGCGGCCTGAACCTGACCTTGCGCATGCTCAGTTTCGTACCAATGGCGGTGCCGGGCCTGGTGCTCGGGTTGGGTTACGTCTTCTTCTTCAACCTCACCGGCAACCCGCTGCATGTGCTCTACGGCACGATGACCCTGCTGATCGTCTGCACCATTGCTCACTATTTGACCACCGCGCAAATGACCGCCACCACCGCGCTGCGTCAACTCGATGCCGAGTTCGAAGCGGCCGCGTTGTCGCTCAAGGCGCCGCTGTACCGCCACTACCTGCGCGTCACCGTGCCGATTTGCCTGCCGGCGTTGCTGGACATCGTGCGCTACCTGTTCGTCTCGGCCATGACCACTGTCTCGGCGGCGATCTTCCTCTACAGCCCCGACACCATCCTCGCGGCGGTGGCGGTGCTGAACATGGACGACGCCGGCAACGTCGGCGGCGCGGCAGCGATGTCGACCCTGATTCTGATCACCTCGGCGGGCGTGTCCCTGCTGCTGGCCTGGGCTTCGCGCGGCTTGCTGCGCCGGTCCCAAGCCTGGCGGCAGACCGCACCCGGTCACTGATTCTGTACAACCCACTCAACTCAACAACAGGAAAAGATCATGTTCAAGCCTATGGCCCTGGCCGCTGCTGTCCTCACCGCTTTCAGCCTGAACGCCTATGCGGCGAAAACCGAGTTGACGGTGTACACCGCCCTCGAAGCCGAACAGCTGACCGCTTATAAAGCAGCGTTTGAAAAGACCAATCCGGACGTCGAAATCAAATGGGTGCGTGATTCCACCGGCATCATCACCGCCAAACTGCTGGCCGAAAAAGCCCGCCCGCAGGCTGACGCCGTCTGGGGCCTGGCCGCTTCCAGCCTGGCGATCCTCGATCAGCAAGGCATGCTGCAAAGCTACGCACCGAAGGACCTTGGCAAGATCGGCGCCAACTACCGCGACGCCGCCAACCCGCCAGCCTGGGTCGGCATGGACGTCTGGGCCGCGACCATTTGCTTCAACACCGTCGAAGCCGAAAAACAGGGCCTGACCAAGCCGGTGAGCTGGCAAGACCTGACCAAGCCTGAGTACAAAGGCAAGATCGTGATGCCGAACCCGGCATCGTCCGGCACCGGTTTCCTCGACGTCAGCGCCTGGCTGCAAACCTTCGGCGAGAAGCAGGGCTGGGCGTACATGGACGGCTTGCACCAAAACATCGGCCAGTACGTTCACTCCGGCTCCAAGCCTTGCAAGCTGGCGGCTGCTGGCGAATTCCCGATCGGTATTTCCTTCGAATACCCGGCTGTTCAGTTGAAGCGCCAGGGCGCACCGCTGGACATCATCCTGCCGAAGGAAGGCCTGGGCTGGGAGATCGAAGCGACTGCCGTGATCAAGGGCACGGCTCACGAAGAAGCCGCAAAGAAACTGGCTGACTTCTCCGCCAGCCCCGAGGCGATGGAACTCTACAAAGAAAACTTCGCCGTGCTCGCCCAGCCTGGCATCGCCAAGCCACAGACCGAACTGCCGGCTGACTACGAGCAGCGCCTGATCAAGAACGACTTCGCCTGGGCTTCGAAGAACCGCGACGAGATCCTGACCGAATGGCGCAAGCGCTATGACGGCAAGTCCGAGAAAGTCGTAGCCAAGTAAGATCTTCATCGGCTGAAAGGGCCTCTTCGCGAGCAAGCCCGCTCCCACAGGGAAATGCATTCCAATGTGGGAGCGGGCTTGCTCGCGAAAGCGGTTTCAAATTCAGGACAAGACTTCATGACACAACACAACGACATGCTGATCGTCGGCGCCGGCATCCTGGGTTTGTCCCACGCGTATGCCGCCGCCAAACGCGGTCTGAAGGTCACGGTTTTCGAGCGCAGCGAAACGCCTGTCGGCGCTTCGGTGCGTAACTTCGGTCAGGCACTGGTCACCGGCCAACCGCCGGGACCGATGCTCGAACTGGCCCGCGCCAGTCGTGAAATCTGGGGCGATTGGGCACAGCTCGCCGGCCTGCAACTCAAGCGCAATGGCTCGTACCTGTTCGCCCGCACCGAGGCGGAAGAGCAATTGCTGGAAGCCTTCTGCGATGGCCGCGCGGTGGAGCACGGTTACCGCGTCGACCTGTTGCGCGGCGCCGTATTGCGCGATTTGTACGGCGGCCAGTTCCGCCACCACCGCGCGGCGTTGCACGGCATGGACGACCAGCAACTGTATTCGCGCGAAGCGATTCCGGCACTGATCGACTTTCTGCGCCGCGACCTGGGCGTCAAGTTCCACTTCTCCACCCTGGTGCGTGACATCGAGCCGGGCCGTTTGCACAGCACCGCCGGCAGCTTCAGCGCCGAGCAGATCATCGTCTGTTCCGGCCATGATTATCAGACCTTGCTGGCCGAGCAGATCGCCGAACTCGACCCGCAAATCTGCCGCCTGCAAATGCTCCGCGCCCGCCCGCACATCAACCTCAACCTGCAACACGCGTTGCTCACCGGTTTGAGTTGTGTGCACTACGGCGCCTTCGCCGACTTGCCGGAGGCCGTGGCGGTGCAGGCAGAAATTCTGCAGTACGCGCCGCACCTGCAGGAAAACGGCATTCACCTGCTGATCAGCCCGACGCCCTATGGCGAGTTGATCATTGGCGATTCGCACCATTACGGCCGCGATCCGTTGCCCTTCAATGCCGAGCAGGTCGACGACTGGATGATCGAGCTGGCCGAGCAGACCCTGGGCTGCAAGGTGCAAGTGGTCGAACGCTGGCAGGGTGTCTATGGTTCACGGGGGCCGGGACCGTTCTCGTTCCTGCGCCCGGCAAAAGGCCTGAGTGTGGCGTTGATGCACACTGGCGTCGGCATGAGCGTCGGACCGGCAATGGCCGAACGCAATGTGGCCACGGTATTGGGAGAAATCTGATGGAGCGCAATGAACAAGTGATCGCCGAGGTGTTCGGTTTGTACGAGCGCTTTGGCGACAGCGACTACATCGGCGAGCCGGTGTCGCAGATCGAGCACATGTCCCAGGCAGCAGAGCTGGCCATGGCCGAAGGTTTCGATGATGAAGTGGTGCTGGCGGCGTTCTTTCATGACATCGGGCATATCTGCGCTGAAAGCGCGCAGAACATGGGCGGCTTCGGGGTGGTCAGCCATGAGCGCCTCGGTGCCGACTACCTGCGCCGCGCCGGCTTCAGCGAACGCATGGCACGACTGGTCGAATACCACGTGCAGGCCAAGCGTTATCTGACGCTCAAGGAGGCGGGATACTACGATCGCCTGAGCGAAGCCAGCCGCCGGACCCTGGAGTATCAGGGCGGGGTGATGACGGCTGAAGAGGCTGAGGCGTTCGAACAGGATCCGCTGTGTGCCGTGAGTTTGCGCATGCGCCAGTGGGATGAGCTGGCCAAGGAAATGCACGTACCGGTGATCGACCTCAGTATTTTGAAAGGCAAGGCTGCCGGTCTGTTGTCCCGCGAAGCCTGTTGAGTTGTCTGACTGGCGATAGCGAAAGAGCGCATGGAGTGCGTTGCCGGCAAGGTTCAGACTGAGCTTTTCGGCAAGGAGCGCACGGATGCGTTATTTAAAAGTCATCGCACAGGATCGAGGCGGCAAGGGGCTGCCGGACAGTCTGCATTTTCGGTTTCATGAAAATGAACAGATGCAGCGTGAAGCGACTCCCGCTGAGCTTCGGCAGCTCAAGTCGTTGGGGGTGACCTATTTGAAGTGCGCCTGGTTTAACGCGGGCGAACATGAAGAACGGCACCTGCGAATGTTCTCGCCAACCCCCGGTTCGGTGCGGCTGCATTTCCATGACGGCCAAACGGTCGTCTACAAGGCCGCGGCCCATGACCTTGATCGCGACGGGGTGTTCGAGGTGATCTTGAGCAGCGATGTGGACAATGACGGCCGGGCAAATCGCACGGATCGGAACCGGGTCAGGGCTTTGGTGCGCGAGTTTTTGAAGTTCGTTCCCACATTGGATTTGCATCTGGTCACTGATGGATGTTCCAGCACAAAACCCTGTGGGAGCGGGCTTGCTCGCGAAGAGGCCAGCGCTGACACCATAAATCATCGGTCAGGCCACTAAAGCTGCTGCGCCAACACCTCAACCTGCTCCTGCCGTTCCGCCTGATTCAACTTGGGATGAGGATTGAGCGACGACCACTGCGGATGCGCCCGGGCCTTGTTCAGGGCGTCCGGCAGTTTGCCTTCGCGCCAGGTTTTGTCCTGGGGCGTGGCCACCTGAATGCTGTCCATCGCCGCGTGCCCGCGGGCATTCAGGGCGTGCAGCAGTTGTCGCTGGCGCAGCGCCAACAGCCGCAGCACATTGTCATCGACGGTCAGTTCGCGCTGGCCCTTGATCTTGCCCAATAAGCGGCTGCCGTAACTGCGCGCCGTTTGCAGCGCGCCGCCGGCGATGGCACCGGCCAGTGCGGCCGCACCGAGGGTAATGCCACCGACCAGCAAATCGACTCCGGCCCCGGCAGCGGCACCCGCTGCGATACCACCACCGACGCGCACGCCCAATTGCTTGAGGGTTTCCGGGTTGAACAAATCGTCGCCCCAGCGGCCATCGAGCAGCGGCAAATCACTGGCCGCGGCATCCTGGGGGCGGAAGGCATAGAGCTTGAGCAAGGCTTCGACGCAACGCTGTTCACGTTGGCGCACGGCTTTGCGCAGTTCGCTGATCGCCTGCTGTTCTTGTTCGGTATCGCTGGCCACACTGCGCCGGCAGGCGGCGCAATCGATCAGTAACTCGGCAATCAGCCGCGCGGCACTCTGTTGACGAGCCAGGCGTTGCGCCTGTTGATCGGCAATCAACCGCTCCAGTTGCGGGCGGGCATGTTCCAGCAACAGCGCGAGGCTTTCATAGAGTCGACGCTCGCCATCCTCGGGCGGCGCGACGCTGTCGAACCGCACCAACGCATGTAAACCGAGACGCGCCAAGGCTTCGCGCCACGCCGGTTCGCGGTGGTTGGCACTGCTGACAAAATTCAGCACCGGCAGCAGTGGTTTGCCACAACCGGCCAGCACTTCCAGTTCGTCACGGTACTTGGCCAGCACCGGTTCGCGGGCGTCGATCACGTAGAGGCCGGCATCGCAGGTCAACAATTGCCGCAGCACCTTGGCCTCCTGTTCGAAGCGCTGGCGTGCTTCGCTGCCCTCCAGGAACCGAGCCAACCGCGCCGGGCCGTCGAGGCGTTCGCCGGGACGCTCCAGGCGTTCGAGGTAATCGAGCAGGGCGATGGCATCTTCCAGGCCCGGGGTGTCGTAGAGGTCGAGCAGCGGCTCGCCGTCCACCGACAGCCGTGCGCCTTCGACATGCCGCGTGGTGCTGGGGCGATGGGACACTTCACCGAAGCCGACGTCGCGAGTCAGGGTGCGCAGCAACGAGGTTTTGCCGACATTGGTGTGGCCGACCACGGCGAGTTTCAGAGGCTGCTTCCAGGTGTCAGTCATGACCCGTCTCCAGCCAGTTCATCGGTGCACAATCGGCAAACTGCAGCTCAAGCTGTTGCAGCGCCACGTGCCAGTCGCCCAGGCGTTCGGCGTCCAGCGCTTGACCGGGGGGCGCCTGCAACAACCACACGCGAGTGGCGCTGGCGCTGCGGGCCAGTTCGGCGATCAGCGCCAGACTGCCGCGATCCGGCGAACGCTGTGGATCGCAGGCGATGGCCAGGCGCGCCGGAGGGAAACGGCTCAATTGTTCGAGGAGTTTGTGCCGCGATTCGCGACTGTCGAGGATGCCGGCGTTGCTGACGTTTTTCGGTAAATGCGGCGGCCATGGGCGCTGGTCGTCCAGCTCGATGGCGACCAACAGCGCGCCGTCGCTTTGCTGCTCGGTGACACCGCTTTCCACGCGATGCAGTTGTGCCGGTGCCGCATCGCTGACGCCGAGGCGCTCGCTGGTGGGCATCAAGCGTTCGCGCAGTTGGGCGTAGCCGGGCAGATTCAAGTCCAGGCGCAGCGCAGTTTGACCCGTCTTCCAGCGCCACAGGCAAAACAGCGCGAGCAGCAGGCGTGGCACCGCGCCGTAGACCAACAGCACACCGACCAGCCACGCGGCCCAGGCCTGTCGGGCGCTTTCGATGTTCAACGCCGCATCGCCGCTGGCGCGGATCATTTCCTCGGTCGGCACACTGAAGCCGAGCAGGGCCGGCAACGCGCCTAGGGCCTGGGTCACGGCAATAAAGGTGTCGGCGCCGAGAATCGTGGTTTCCCAGACGAAGCCGTAGCGCCGGGTTGCCAGCAACATCAGCAGGATGACCAGCGCGCTGAGCATCGCCAGCAACCACAGGCTGTTGACCAGCACGCCGAGGGCCCAGCGATTGAGCTTCTGCCGTTGCAACAACAGGAGCAGCGCGGGGGCCAGTTGTGCGGCCTTGGCGTCCCGGGCGAGTTTTTCACTTAGCCACAGCCACAATCTCCCGAGGCTGGCGCCGTGTTCGCCGGCGAATACCAGGCCCAGGGCCCAGCTCAGCAGCAGAATCAGGTTCAGCCCGAGCAGACTGCCCAAGGCCCAGAACACATTCACCGGGGTTTGCCCGTCATTTAATGCAGCAAACGCCAGGCCGGTGCCGCTGATCACGGCCAGCACCGCCAACACCAGCAGCGCCAGTCGTGCGCCTTGCAGCCAGTGTTTGAGGGCCGCCGCCAGGCCATCGCGTTCGGCCAGCCACAGGGCCCGGCGTTGAATGCGCGACGGCAAATCGCCGCCGACGCTGCGGGCCAGTCGGTTGGCTTCCAGATCGTCCAGGGGGCCTGCGTGTTCTTCGCGCAGACGGATGGTTTCTGTCAGCCAGAGGGTATTGAGTTCAGTCACGCGGCATCCCGTCGCTTAAATGAGCTGTGAGCATAACCGCTGTGGCGCTTATCGGCGAAAGCAAGGCTCTGGTATCCTCGCCGGCATGACTAAATCACTCCCCCTCAGCCTGATTGCAGCCCTCGGTGAAAACCGTGTGATCGGCGTCGACAACAGCATGCCCTGGCACCTGCCGGGGGACTTCAAATACTTCAAGGCCACCACCCTCGGCAAGCCGATCATCATGGGTCGCAAGACCTGGGATTCCCTCGGTCGCCCGCTGCCGGGCCGCTTGAACATCGTGGTCAGCCGTCAGGCGGACCTGGTGCTCGAAGGCGCGGAGGTTTATCCATCGCTGGAAGCCGCCGTCGCTCGCGCCGAAGCATGGGCGAAGGAACAGGGCGTCGATGAGTTGATGCTGATTGGCGGTGCTCAGTTGTATGCGCAAGGCCTGGCACAGGCTGATCGTTTGTACCTGACCCGCGTAGCGTTGAGCCCGGAAGGGGATGCGTGGTTTCCGGAGTTTGATTTGAACCAGTGGAAACTGGTGTCGAATGTGCCGAACCCGGCGGAGGGCGACAAGCCGGCGTACAACTTCGAAGTGTGGGAAAAAGCTTAAGAGCTTCGCGAGCAAGCCCGCTCCCACAGGGAAATGCATTCCAATGTGGGAGCGGGCTTGCTCGCGAAGGGGCCCCCCTCAGTCGCTGAAGGATTTAAGCCTGCGCCAACGCCGAATGCTCATCTGCATCCAGCAGCGCCTTATCGGTCTGCTGCATCACCTGGCTGGTAATCGCACCGGCCGTCATCGAACCGCTGACGTTCAACGCCGTACGCCCCATATCAATCAGCGGCTCGACCGAAATCAACAACGCTACCAGTGACACCGGCAAGCCCATCGCCGGCAGCACGATCAGCGCGGCGAACGTCGCGCCGCCACCCACCCCGGCCACCCCGGCCGAACTCAGCGTGACAATCGCCACCAGCGTCGCGATCCACAACGGGTCCAGCGGGTTGATGCCCACGGTCGGCGCAACCATCACCGCCAACATCGCCGGGTACAGGCCAGCACAACCGTTCTGGCCAATGGTCGCGCCGAACGAAGCGGCGAAACTGGCGATGGACTGCGGGATGCCCAGACGGCTGGTCTGCGCTTCGATGCTCAGCGGAATCGTCGCAGCGCTGGAACGGCTGGTGAAGGCAAACGTCAGCACCGGCCAGATCTTGCGGAAGAACCGCAGCGGATTGATCCCGGCAACCGACACCAGCACGCCATGCACCACAAACATCAGGCCCAGGCCGATGTAGGACACCACCACGAAACTGCCGAGCTTGATGATGTCTTGCAGGTTGGAACCGGCGACCACTTTGGTCATCAGCGCCAGCACGCCGTACGGGGTCAGCTTCATCACCAAGCGCACCAGGCGCATCACCCAGGCTTGCAGGGTGTCGATGGCGTTGAGCACTTTCTGACCTTTCTCGACGTCATCCTTCAGCAGTTGCAGCGCCGCGACACCCAGGAATGCAGCGAAAATCACCACGCTGATGATCGACGTCGGCTTGGCCCGCGCCAGGTCGGCGAACGGGTTTTGCGGAATGAACGACAGCAGCAACTGCGGCACATTCAGGTCGGCGACCTTGCCGGCGTAATCGGTCTGAATGGTTTGCAGGCGCGCCATTTCCTGGGTGCCGGCGACCAGGCCTTCGGCGGTCAGGCCGAACAGGTTGGTCAGGCCGATGCCGATCAACGCCGCGATGGCCGTGGTGAACAGCAGCGTGCCGATGGTCAGGAAACTGATCTTGCCCAGCGAAGAGGCGTTGTGCAGACGGGCCACCGCGCTGAGGATCGAGGCAAACACCAGCGGGATCACGATCATTTGCAGCAATTGCACATAACCATTACCCACCAGATCGAACCAGCCGATCGAGGCTTTCAGCACCGGATTGCCGGCACCGTAGACAGTATGCAGCGCCACACCAAACGCCACGCCCAGCACCAGTGCGAGCAGGACTTTTTTCGCCAGGCTCCATGTCGTGTGACGGGTTTGCGCCAGGCCGAAGAGCAGGGCGAGGAACACCAGCAGATTGAGGATCAGGGGCAGATTCATGAAGACTCCGATAAGGCTTGTGCCGGTTGCACCCTTGGGCAACCGCGAACCGGCAAGCCTAACAGCTTGAAAACTAATGAATTAATATCAAAAACGCAGGGTGTCCGTCGTTTTTGGAATAAGCGGATGTCGCTGTCAGAAATGCAACTGGCGCGAAAGGGACGAGGGCGGTCGCTGGCAGACGAGGACTGTCACACTTATTTGTTAGCGTCGATGTCTTTCATTCAGGGAGAAGCGCTAATGAAGTTCGCACCGAAGTTTGTGGCAGCAGCACTTTGCCTCGGCCTTGCCGGCCAGGTACTCGCAACGGATCTGAAACACTGGCCCGCCGATCAGGCCAAGGCGCTGGACGCGATGATCGCGGCCAACGCCAACAAGGGTAACTACGCGGTGTTCGACATGGACAACACCAGTTACCGCTACGACCTCGAAGAGTCGCTGCTGCCGTTCATGGAGAACAAGGGCCTGATCACCCGCGACAAGCTCGATCCCTCCCTGAAACTGATGCCGTTCAAGGACACCGCCGACCACAAGGAAAGCCTGTTCAGCTACTACTACCGCCTCTGCGAAGTCGACGACATGGTTTGCTATCCATGGGTCGCCCAGGTGTTCTCAGGCTTTACCCTCAAGGAACTCAAGGGCTACGTCGACGAGATGATGGCGTCCGGCAAACCGGTGCCGGCCACTTACTACGAAGGCGACGTGGTCAAGAAACTCGACGTCAACCCGCCGAAGATCTTCACCGGCCAGCAAGAGCTGTACAACAAGCTGATGGAGAACGGCATCGAGGTCTACGTGATGACCGCCGCCTCCGAAGAACTGGTGCGCATGGTCGCGGCCGATCCGAAGTACGGCTACAACGTCAAACCGCAGAACGTGATCGGCGTGTCGCTGCTGCTCAAGGATCCGAAGACCGGCGAGTTGACCACTGCGCGCAAGCAGGTCACGGCTGGCAAATATGACGAGAAGGCCAACCTCGGCCTCGAACTGACCCCGTACCTGTGGACTCCGGCGACTTGGATGGCCGGCAAGCACGCGGCGATCCTGACCTACATCGATGAGTGGAAGAAACCGGTGCTGGTTGGCGGCGATACCCCGAGCAGCGACGGTTACATGCTGTTCCACAGTGTTGACGTGGCCAAGGGCGGCATCCACCTGTGGGTCAACCGCAAGGACAAGTACATGACCCAGATCAACGGCATGATGGCCAAGAACGCTGCGGCCCAGGCCAAGGAAGGGTTGACGGTGACGGCGGACAAGAACTGGGTGATCGTGAAGCCGGAAGAGATTCAGTAAGGGCTGCATAAACCCCATGTGGGAGCGGGCTTGCTCGCGAAAGCGGTCAGCCAGTAGACAGGGTTGTTGACTGGCACGACGCCTTCGCGAGCAAGCCCGCTCCCACAGTTGATCTCCCGTGTTTGGGAGATTTGTATCAGGCAAAAAAATGCCCCGCACTTGGCGGGGCATTTTCATGTTCGACGATTAAGCCTTACAGCCCGTCGAGCATCGCCTTGTTACGCACAGCACCCTTGTCGGCACTGGTGGCCAGCAGGGCGTAGGCTTTCAGCGCAGTGGTCACTTTACGTGGACGCACTTCCACCGGTTTCCAGCCTTTCTTGTCCTGCAGGGCCCGGCGCGCGGCCAGTTCCTCATCGCTGACCAACAGGTTGATCGAGCGGTTCGGAATGTCGATCAGCACTTTGTCGCCGTCCTGTACCAGGCCAATCGCGCCACCAGCAGCCGCTTCAGGCGAAGCGTGGCCGATGGACAGGCCGGAAGTACCGCCGGAGAAACGGCCGTCGGTGAGCAGGGCGCAAGCTTTGCCCAGGCCTTTGGATTTCAGGTACGAGGTCGGGTAGAGCATTTCCTGCATGCCCGGGCCGCCTTTCGGGCCTTCGTAGCGAATGATGACGATGTCGCCTTCTTTCACTTCGTCGGCGAGGATGCCGCGCACGGCGCTGTCCTGGCTTTCGAAGATCTTCGCGTTGCCTTCGAACACATGGATCGACTCGTCGACGCCAGCGGTTTTCACCACGCAGCCGTCCAGGGCGATGTTGCCGTAGAGAACGGCCAGGCCGCCTTCTTTCGAGTAAGCGTGCTCGACACTACGGATGCAGCCGTTTTCACGGTCGTCGTCCAGGGTTTCCCAGCGGGTCGACTGGCTGAACGCGGTTTGCGTCGGGATGCCCGCCGGACCGGCCTTGAAGAAGTGGTGCACGGCTTCATCGGTGGTCTGGGTGATGTCCCACTTGGCGATGGCTTCTTCCATGCTGTGGCTGTGCACGGTCGGCAGTTGGGTGTGCAGCAAACCACCACGGGCCAGCGAGCCGAGGATGCTGAAGATCCCGCCGGCACGGTGCACGTCTTCCATGTGGTACTTCTGGATGTTCGGCGCGACCTTGCACAGTTGCGGCACGTGACGGGACAGACGGTCGATGTCGCGCAGGTCGAAATCGATCTCGGCTTCCTGGGCGGCGGCCAGCAAGTGCAGGATGGTGTTGGTGGAACCGCCCATGGCGATGTCCAGGGTCATGGCGTTTTCGAACGCCTGGAAGTTGGCGATGTTGCGCGGCAACACCGACTCATCGTTCTCGCCGTAGTAACGCTTGCACAGCTCGACGATGGTGCGGCCGGCCTGCAGGAACAACTGCTCGCGGTCGCTGTGGGTGGCCAGGGTCGAACCGTTGCCCGGCAGTG
Organism: Pseudomonas sp. GW821-FHT01C01; assembly: GCF_059422645.1. Lineage (NCBI taxonomy): Bacteria > Pseudomonadati > Pseudomonadota > Gammaproteobacteria > Pseudomonadales > Pseudomonadaceae > Pseudomonas > Pseudomonas sp. GW821-FHT01C01. The sequence goes on from NZ_JBWKXF010000021.1 coordinate 60,238, forward strand.
CCAGGCCCAGCGCTTCGACCAGGCAGTTCATCGAGTTGGCGGTGAACATGCCGGAGCACGAACCGCAGGTCGGGCAGGCGCTGCGCTCGTACTCAGCGACTTTCTCGTCAGAAGCGCTGGAGTCGGCGGCGATCACCATGGCGTCGACCAGGTCGAGGCCGTGGCTGGCCAGTTTGGTCTTGCCGGCTTCCATCGGGCCGCCGGAGACGAAAATCACCGGAATGTTCAGGCGCAGGGACGCCATCAGCATGCCTGGGGTGATCTTGTCGCAGTTGGAAATGCAGACGATCGCATCGGCGCAGTGGGCGTTGACCATGTACTCGACGGAGTCGGCGATGATCTCGCGGCTCGGCAGCGAATAGAGCATGCCGTCGTGGCCCATGGCGATGCCGTCATCGACAGCAATGGTGTTGAATTCCTTGGCCACACCGCCAGCGCGTTCGATTTCGCGGGCGACCAGTTGGCCCAGGTCCTTGAGGTGGACGTGGCCCGGTACGAACTGGGTGAAGGAGTTGGCAATGGCGATGATCGGCTTCTTGAAGTCGTCATCTTTCATCCCCGTGGCGCGCCACAGTGCGCGGGCGCCGGCCATGTTGCGGCCGTGGGTGGATGTTTTCGAGCGGTAATCAGGCATGAAGCACTCCGGGCGGCTAATCAGGTATCAAAAGGGAAGTGAGCTTCTATTGACGTCTGGAACACTCAGAAATGGCCGCGTGTCCGGAAGTTGCCGATAACTTTGCGGGATCGCCGCGCGCTTCAGCTTGAGCTCATAAACCCGCCGGGGATGACTGGCGATGAATGTTCGCGATTCTACACGGCTGGCGGCTGGAGGGAATGCCTGCAAACCTGGAGGCGGCATTCACAAGACGTGCGGGCACTCCATTTCCTGTAGGAGCGAGCTTGCTCGCGATGAACCCGAGAACGCCGCGGGGTGCCAGGTTTCCAGCGTTATCGTTGACGACCATCGCGAGCAGGCTCGCTCCTACAGTGATTTGTGCATCAGAGCCAGATGGCGTCCCAGAGTGGGTAGTCACCGATATGGTCGACGAGGCCTGCGCGTAGGGGGTTGGCGATGATGTATCGGGCGATGGCTTTCAGATCTTCCTCGCGACGCAGGGCTCGGTCGAAGTAGCCCTTTTGCCATACAGGAGCATATAGATCTCGTCTCTGATTGATGAGGCGTGTGCAGCGAGATTTGGTGGCTTGCACCAGTTTCGGTAAATCACCGTTATGCAATTCAACCAGCCAGTGAAAGTGATCTGGCATCACCACCCAGGCTATAGACGTGGCATAGCCGGCTTCCTGAGCCCTTCTGAACTCATGCACCAAAAAGCGGCCAGTGCGCCAATCCTGGAAGAATGGTTGTCGTTCATGGGTGACAGCGGTCAGGTGATAGATGCGACCGGATTGCGAGTGCCGACCGGTGCGTAATCGATGGGTTTTTGGCGTGTTGGACATTCCGTTGTCCTCTTCGTTGATGGGAAGAGAAAACGGTAGGCGTGGTGCGGGAGGTTGTCGCTTCGGCAGTGGATCAGGATGTGTCCTGCACCTGTAGGAGCGAGCCTGCTCGCGATGAAATCAAAGACGCCGCGGGGTATCAGGTTCCCCGCGTTATCGTTGACGACCATCGCGAGCAAGCTCGCTCCTACAGGAAGGGCGGCGATTGATCAGGGTATTAAGGCCGAGCGCCACCGCGCTGAGCAGCAGGAACGCGAGTGCCAGGGTCGTTTGCAGATCTATACCACTTAGATTGATCAATGCGCTGGTCAAGCCGCCAAAAATGAAAACCAGTGTGTTCCCGGCCGACGCCGAAGTGCCGGCGTTGTCCGCAAACACGTCCATTGCTTTGGATGTGGCAATGGGGCGGGCAATGGTCGTGCCGGCGGTGCAGATGATCATCGGCACCAATACGGTCAGGATCGAAAGTCCAAGCCTGCTTGCGAGTAAAAGCATCACCACTCCCGAGAAGAAAATCAGGCTCAAGCCGACGATGATTTGAGTATTGGGTGTTATCCGGCTGGAAAGCACCCGGGCGGAGATCCCTCCGATGATATAAGCCGCGCCATAGAGCAGTAGGGTCAGGGAGAACGCGTAGGGCGACATGCGGAGCTGATCCATGAAGATCAACGGCGAAACGACGATAAAGGAAAAATGGCAGGTAAAAGCGATGGCCGCGATCAACCAATAGCCCAGGAAGCTCGCATTGCCACACACCCGGCGATAGGCGTGGAAAATATTTTGGCGTGAGGTCACGGCAGGTCGCTGGTCTTCCAGCATGAAACACGCCTTCAGAAACACGACGACGGCCAAGGCTATAAACAGGAAAAAGCTACCGGGCCAATCAAGTGCTTGCTGCAACACACTGCCCAACAACGGCGAGACGGAAATGAATACCCCGCTGGCCGTGACCATCAGAATCCGCAGCCGATCCCGCTCCTTGCCTTCAAACAGATCCTGAACCAGCGCCTGCGACAGCACGAAGCAACCGCAGCCGATGGCCTGGAGCATCCGGAAAAACAGGAACCAGGCGTATTCGGTGGTCAGGATGCACCCAGTTGCACCGACAATCGATACCGCCATACCCGCCAGTAATAGCCCTTTTCGGCCGATAACATCGGACAGGGGGCCGATCAGTAGCTGAGACAGGGAGATGCCGACAGCGAAGAGACTGATGGACAGGGAAATATCCGCAGGCGTGGTCCGAAAGTGTTTGGCCAGAGCGGGAAAGGAAGGGAGCAAAACATCAAGGGGAAAGACGCTCAGCAGCGTCATGGTCAGCAGCAATAGAATGGCTGATGATTTTTTTGCAGTGTCTTCTGAGTGTGTCATCAGCCCAATTACTCGAACTTTGCGAGGAGTCGAGGATTGGTTTGATGGCGGGCGAAGTCAATCTGCAGGACGGTGGGAACGTTCCTGATCAGCTGTAGGAATGTTCTTGTCTGTGTTAAGCGGGGCACCGCTCCCGCACTGGTTCAGCCCAGTACGGGAGCGCCAGCGTCTTAACTGTTTGGCAGCAACCGGCAGGTGATGCTCTTGATGTAGCGGGTTTCAGCAATCGCCGGGTGCACCGGATGATCCGGCCCCTGACCGCCGCGTTCGAGCATCTGGATGTTGCGGTCCAGGTGACGGGCGCTGGTCAGCAGGATGTTCTGCAGGTCGTCTTCCGGCAGGTGCATCGAGCACGATGCGCTGACCAGGATTCCGTCCTTGGTCAGCAGGCGCATGGCTTGCTCGTTCAGGCGGCGGTAGGCGCCTTCGCCGTTTTTCATGTCTTTCTTGCGCTTGATGAATGCCGGAGGGTCGGCCACGATCACGTCGAAACGTTCTTCGCTGGCTTTCAGTTCTTTGAGGGCTTCGAACACGTCGCCTTCGATGCAGGTCATTTTCTCGGCGAAGCCGTTCAGCGCGGCGTTGCGCTCGACACCATCAAGGGCGAACGCCGACGCATCGACGCAGAACACTTCGCTGGCGCCGAACGCGGCAGCCTGCACGCCCCAGCCGCCGATGTAGCTGTACAGGTCCAGCACGCGTTTGCCTTTGGCGTACGGCGCCAGGCGTGCGCGGTTCATGCGGTGGTCGTAGAACCAGCCGGTTTTCTGGCCCTGAATGACCGGTGCTTCGAATTTCACGCCGTTTTCTTCGAGGGCAACCCACTCCGGCACCAGGCCGAATACGGTTTCGACGTAGCGGGTGAGGCCTTCGGCATCACGGGCAGCAGAGTCGTTCTTGAACAGGATGCCGCTTGGCTTGAGCACTTGGGTCAGCGCCGCGATCACGTCGTCTTTATGGGCTTCCATGGTCGCCGAGGCGATCTGCACCACAAGGATGTCGCCGAAACGGTCGACCACCAGGCCCGGCAGCAGGTCGGAGTCGCCGTAGACCAGGCGATAGAACGGCTTGTCGAACAGGCGATCGCGCAGCGACAGGGCGACGTTCAGGCGGTGCACCAGCAGCGACTTGTCCAGCGGCAACTTGATGTCGCGCGACAGTACACGGGCGCAGATCAGGTTGTTCGGGCTCATGGCGACGATGCCCAGCGGCTTGCCGCCGGCGGCTTCGAGGATCGCCTGGTCGCCGGCCTTGAAACCGTGCAATGGTGTAGCGGCTACATCGATTTCGTTGCTGTAGACCCACAAGTGACCGTTGCGCAGACGACGGTCGGCGTTGGCTTTGAGGCGCAGGCTAGGCAGGGACATGTCGTCGCTCCGGAAAAAAGAGCGGGAGTATAGCGTGTTGAGACCCCGGATTGGCCTGCAAGTGGACATGTGGCGAGGGAGCTTGCTCCCGTTGGACGGCGAAGCCGTCCTGATATTGGTAGATGCGGTGCATCAGACAAACCGGATTCACCGGTTTTGCGGCTGCTGCGCAACCGAGCGGGAGCAAGCTCCCTCGCCACGGAGACTCGTCATGCGATTTGGTATGTCGGATCCAACTTCATAAAGGTTAGAATCGCCGTCTGACGCCAGAGTGTGCACAAATGTCCCAAGAGCTGACTTCCGAACAGATCCAACAAGCCCTGCAGGGCATCAGCGTACCGGCCCAGCCGCAAATCATGGTGGATTTGCAGATGGAGCAGTACATGCCCGACCCGGATCTGGAAGTCATTGCCAAGCTGATTTCCCAGGATCCGGGACTTTCCGGCTCCTTGCTGAAGATCGTCAATTCGCCGTATTACGGGCTGAGCAACAAGATTGCTTCGATCCAGCGCGCGGTGAATCTGCTGGGCAGTCGCTCGGTCATCAACCTGATCAATGCGATGTCGATCAAGGGCGAGATGAATGACGACACCATTGTCACCCTGAACCGTTTCTGGGACACCGCTCAGGACGTGGCGATGACCTGCCTGACCCTGGCCAAGCGCATCGGCGTTGAAAATGGCGACGAAGCGTATGCCCTGGGCTTGTTCCACGACTGCGGCGTGCCCTTGATGCTCCAGCGTTTCCCCGACTACATGGGCGTTCTGGAACAGGCCTATGCCAACACCAGTGCCGAATGCCGGGTGGTGGACACGGAGAATCAGGTGTTCAATACCAATCACTCGGTGGTCGGCTATTACACGGCCAAGTCCTGGCGCCTGCCGGAACACGTGAGCGCGGCGATCGCCAACCACCACAATGCCTTGGCGATATTCAGCGATGAATCTTCGCGCAACAGTTCGTTGAAAAACCTGCTGGCGATCCTGAAGATGGCCGAGCACATTTGCGCGTCGTATCGGGTGCTGGGCAATCAGACCGAAGATCACGAGTGGAACAGCATCGCGCCGCTGGTGCTCGATTATGTCGGCCTCTCGGACTACGACTTCGAGACCCTCAAGCAGACGATCCGCGACCTCGGCACTCATCGCTGAGTGTCGGACCTTTCCAGGCCATGAGCCTGATCCGAGAGCACCATGCCTGAATTGCCAGAAGTCGAAACCACCCGTCGCGGCATCGCGCCGTACCTGGAAGGCCAGCGCGTCAGCCGGGTGATCGTGCGTGATCGGCGCTTGCGCTGGCCGATCCCCGAAGACCTCGATGTGCGCCTGTCCGGGCAGCGCATCGTATTGGTGGAGCGGCGCGCCAAGTACCTGCTGATCAATGCCGAAGTCGGAACCTTGATCAGCCACTTGGGCATGTCAGGCAATTTGCGTCTGGTGGAGGCCGGGCTGCCAGCGGCCAAGCATGAGCATGTGGACATCGAACTGGAGTCGGGCCTGGCCCTGCGTTACACCGACCCGCGGCGCTTCGGCGCAATGCTCTGGAGCCTCGACCCGCTCAATCACGAATTGCTGATTCGCCTGGGGCCGGAGCCGCTGACCGACCTGTTCGACGGCGAGCGCCTGTTCCAGCAGTCCCGTGGTCGTTCAATGGCGGTCAAACCGTTCATCATGGACAACGCGGTGGTGGTGGGTGTCGGCAATATCTACGCGACCGAAGCGTTGTTCGCCGCCGGGATCGACCCGCGCCGCGAAGCCAGGAGCATTTCCCGCGCGCGTTATTTGAAGCTGGCCATCGAGATCAAGCGCATCCTCGCGGCCGCCATCGAGCGCGGCGGTACCACGCTGCGGGACTTTATCGGCGGTGACGGTCAGCCTGGTTATTTCCAGCAGGAACTGTTCGTGTATGGCCGTGGTGGTGAGCATTGCAAGGTGTGTGGCACGGGGCTGCGGGAAGTGAAACTGGGGCAGCGTGCAAGCGTTTTTTGCCCGCGTTGTCAGAGCTGAAAGTTAGTTGGATTTTCAGTGAGGCTGATGACGCCTTCGCGAGCAAGCCCGCTCCCACAGGGGACTTGTGTACGGCGCAGATCCCCTGTGGGAGCGGGCTTGCTCGCGAAGAGGCCCGAAAGAGCGCTGGAAACCTGAGAATCAAGCCTTGCCGGTGATCTTGCGGTACTTCTCCATCAACTGCTCTTCAGTCTCCGGATGAGCTTCGTCCAGTGGAATGCAATCCACCGGGCAGACCTGCTGGCACTGCGGTTCGTCGTAGTGGCCGACACACTGGGTGCACAGGTTCGGGTCGATCACGTAGATCTCTTCGCCTTGGGAAATGGCGGCGTTCGGGCACTCGGGTTCGCAGACGTCGCAGTTGATGCAATCGTCGGTGATGATCAGGGACATGCTAACTCCAGCCGGGGCGGCAGGCCCGGGCGTAATAAACCAATGCGTACAATTGTGCCGCATTGGCGCCCGTGTTGCACGCAGGTGCGACGCACTGTAGGAGCCAGCTTGCTGGCGATGGACAAGAGGGCGCCGCGTTTATTCAGGTGGCCCTCGTTATCGTTGACGTTCATCGCGAGCGAGCTCGCTCCTACAGGGTTATTTCTTGAAGCGTTCGGTCAGTGCGTCCGCCACCGCAGGGTGCACGAACTTGGTGATATCGCCGCCCAAGGCTGCAATTTCACGGACCAGCGTCGAGGAAATGAAGGAATAGCGCTCGGACGGGGTAAGAAACAGGCTTTCCACATCCGGCGCCAGTTGGCGGTTCATGTTGGCCAGCTGGAATTCGTATTCGAAGTCCGACACCGCGCGCAAACCACGCAGGAACACGTTGGCATTCTTCTCTTTGGCGAAGTGCGCCAGCAATGTCGAGAAGCCGACGACTTCAACGTTCGGCAGGTGTTTAGTGACCTCGCGCGCCAGTTCCACACGCTGTTCCAGGGGAAACAACGGGTTTTTCTTCGGGCTGGCGGCGACGGCGATGATCACGTGATCGAACAGGCGCGAGGCGCGTTCGACCAGATCGCCATGGCCCTTGGTAATAGGGTCGAAGGTACCTGGGTACAACACTCGGTTCATCGCGTCGTCCTGGCGGGAATCCGTTGGGGAGTCGGATGGTATCGCAGCCTTCCCGGTCGGCCAAGTCGCCTGTTGGGTAAGAAAGCACTATAGACGATGGGAATAATCGCTATTTTCATGAGTTTTTTAAACGTTCGGCCAGGGATGTCGCCAGTTGCGCCGTCAGTCCGTAGACCGACAGCTGCGGATTGGCGCCAATGCTGGTGGGGAACAGCGAGCCGTCGTGAATCGACAGATTGCCGAGCTGATGATGCCGGCCGAGGCTGTCGGTCACTGCGTTTGTCGGGTCTTCACCCATGGGGCAACCGCCCATCACATGGGCACTGCCCAGGCGTGTGCGGTACAACTCCAGGCTCAGGCCGTCGATCAGGGTGCGGGCTTCGGCCAGGGTCTTCACGTAACGGGCGTCGGCGTGCATCGGCATCACGGCCTTGGCGCCACCGGCAAACTGTATTTCGGCCATGCTATGAAAGGCCCGGCGCAATCCATCCCAGGCGTAAGGCGAGAGCTGATAATCCAGCACTGGCGTGTCATCGCCGCGCAATTCGACACTGCCACCGGGGCTGTCCGGGTGAAACCCGTCCCGCAGCAACGCCAGCATGGCGTGGGTATGGGGCAGATTGGCCATGTGCTGTGAGTTTTCCTGGCCGAAACCGCCGAGCAACGTCGTGGCCAGCGCCGGGTGCAGGGGCGGGACTTCCAGTTTGTAGGACATCTTGCCGGTGGTGCCGTCCTGCCATTGGAAATGGTCGGAATAGATCGACTGCGGCGCGCCGTAGAACGGGTTGACCACTTCGTCGAACAACGCAGCGGACATGTTCACCGGGTGCAGGAACGTGCGTTTCCCCAGACGTTTGTGCGGGTCAGGCGCACCGGAACGCATCAACAAGGCCGGGCTGTTGATTCCGCCACCGGCCAGCACGAAATGCCGCGCCTTGACCGTGATGATGTGTCCGGTCGGCGCTACGCAGCGTTCATCCATCGCCGAGCATTGCAGGCCGGTGACCTTGTCGCCGCTGATCGTGAGTTTTTCGGCGCGGGCCAGGTAAAGCAGCTCGCCACCTTTTTCCAGGGTCGCCGGAATGGTGGTGACCATCATCGACTGCTTGGCGTTGGTCGGGCAGCCCATGCCGCAATAACCGAGGTTCCAGCAGCCGCGAACGTTGCGTGGGATGACGTGCCAGCTGTAGCCCAGTTCCTGGCAGCCCTTGCGGATCACATCATTGTTGGCGTTGGGCGGCACCATCCACGGCGCGACGCCCAGGCGCTGTTCCATTTTCTCGAACCACGGCGCCATTTCCGCCGGGCTGTGACCCTTGACGTTGTGCTCTTTGGCCCAGTGTTCGAGGGTCGGCTCCGGGGTGCGGAAACTGGAGGTCCAGTTGATCAGCGTGGTGCCGCCGACCGCCCGACCCTGGAGGATGGTGATCGCGCCGTCCTTGCTCATGCGGCCGATGCCTTCCTGATAGAGGCTGCTGTAGGCCTGGTCTTCGAGCAGCTTGAAGTCGCTGCTGGTCTTGAGCGGGCCTTCCTCGATCAGCAGTACTTTGTAACCGGCCGCACTGAGGATTTCGGCGGTGGTGCCGCCGCCGGCACCGCTGCCGATGATCGCCACGTCCGCTTCGAGTGTCAGGTCCTGGGACAGTTGCGAGCCGTTGTAGGTTTTCCAGCCTCGGGCCATGCCTTCGCGAAATGGATCAGGTACGGGCATCTTCGGATTCTCTTTTTATTGTTGGAAATGTGCTTTGGCGGCTGGCGTCTTCGCGAGCAAGCCCGCTTCCACAGGGGCACGTGGTCAATGTGGGAGCGGGCTTGCCCGCGAAGGGGGCTACTCGGTATCAGACGGTTGGCGGCCCGGGATACCCGCAATGCGCCCACGATTCCTTGCGGCCGTACCAGGCCATCATCACCAGTTGCAGCAAGGAGCTGTGGCCCATGCGCAACAGACTCAACGAGCTGTTTTCCCAGCGTTCTAGGAAGCGTCGGATATCGCTGGTGCTGGCGTTTTCCCAACTGCCCCAGATACCGGTCAACGGTCCGCGGGTCACGGCCATGTCCAGCACATCGAACAGTTGCCGGGTCAGCTTGAGCATTTCCGGCGACAGGTGAGCAAGGTTGTAATCCAGGCTTTTAAGTGTGCCCTCGACAGCCTCGGGCATCCGTTCGGAGGTCACGGCGCCATCGAGCATGACCGGAATCAACGCCCGCAAAAACAGCAGGTCGCCGCTGCGTAACGTGGTGAAACCACTGGCCGGGACACTCGATGAACAGCCGCTGAGGCTGGCGCCCAACCCGGCAGTGGCGAGAAAAGCGCTGGCGCCGAGGCTGAATTTAAGCAGCCCGCGCCGTGACAGCGCGGGTGAATCGGACAGGCTTGGGTTCATTATTGTTATTACCCGACGGTGATGGTCGTTAGCGGATGAACAGCTTCTGGATCAGCTTCTGGATCGATTTGCCATACGGCGGGTAGATCAGTTTCGCCGCGTTGAACCGCTGTTTGATCAGCACACCCTTGGCCTTGCTGAAGGTCAGGAAACCTTCATGGCCGTGGTAGTGGCCCATGCCCGAGGCACCGATGCCGCCGAACGGCATGTCGTCCTGGGCGACGTGCAGCAGCGTGTCGTTCAGGCACACGCCGCCGGAGTGGGTTTCGTGCAGCACGCGCTGTTGTTCGCGCTTGTCGTAGCCGAAGTAATACAGCGCCAGTGGGCGCGGACGCTGGTTGATGTAGGCAAATGCCTGATCCAGATCCTTGTACGGCACGATCGGCAGCAGCGGCCCGAAGATTTCGTCCTGCATCACCGTCATGTCGTCAGTGACATTGAGCAGCAGGCTATGGCTCATGCGGCGGCCCTGGCCCTGGTCGAACAGCGGCATCAGCAGCGCACCCTTGCCTGTGGCGTCGCTGATGTAACCATTGAGGCGCGCCAGTTGTCGCTCATTGATGATCGCGGTGTAGTCCGGGTTGTCGGCCAGCGTCGGATAAAACCCGCGGACGGCCGTGCGATAGGCTTCGACGAATCCTCCGACGCGGTCCTCCGGCACCAGCACATAGTCCGGGGCCACGCAGGTCTGGCCGGCATTCAGGGTCTTGCCGAAGGCGATGCGCTCGGCGGCGTCCTTGAGCGGCACGTCGCGGGAAACGATGGCCGGGGACTTGCCGCCCAGCTCCAGGGTTACCGGGGTCAGGTTTTCCGCGGCGGCGCGCATCACATGTCTGCCGATGCTGGTGGCGCCGGTGAACAGCAGGTGATCGAACGGCAGGCGTGAAAACGCCACGCCCATATCGGCCTCGCCCAAGACCACGCAAACCAGGTCTTCGGGGAATATGCGCGCCAGCAACTGCTTCATCAGCAAGCCGGTAGCGGGAGTCGATTCACTGAGCTTGAGCATCACCCGATTGCCCGCCGACAGCGCACCGACCAACGGACCAATGGCCAGGTACAGCGGGTAGTTCCACGGCACGATGATCCCGACCACGCCCAACGGTTGGTAAACGACTTTGGCCGATGCAGGCTGGAAGGCTGCGCCCACCTTGCGCCGCGAGGCTCGCATCCAGCCCTTGAGGTGTTTGCTGGCGTAATGGATGCCGTGCAGGCTGGGCATCAGCTCGGCGAGCAGGGTTTCATCGGCGCTGCGATGACTGAAGTCCTGGCTGATCGCATCGATCAGGGCCTGGCGTTCATTGTTCAACAAATCCTTTAGCGCCTTGAGCCATTGCAGGCGCTGTGCGGCCGGTGGCATCGGGTTGGCGGCGTAGGCGGCACGCTGAGCGTCGAACAGGGTCTGAAGCTCTTCCAGCGGCTGCTGTAGGTTCTGCAGATAGGAAATTTCAGCAGTCATGGTCGGCTCCGGATTTATTGTAATGAGGCACTTTTTAGAGTTTATGCTCTAGAAAGTCAAATGACATCCTGGAACAGCTTTGTTTTATCCGATCGCGGATAGATCTAAGATGCCCATCAACGCACTCTGAATTAAAGCTCAAGCCATGGCCCCACGGATCAAAACCAGCGAGCGCATCGTGCAGAACAGCCTGGAGCTGTTCAATCAACAGGGCGAACGCAGCATCAGCACCAACCACATTGCTGCCCACATGGAGATTTCCCCGGGCAACCTGTACTACCACTTCCCGAACAAGCAGGCGATCATCGCCGTGCTGTTCAGCGAGTACGAAAGCCTGGTGGACAGCTTCCTGCGCCCGCCCCAGGGGCGCGGCGCCACGGTGGAAGACAAGCGCTTCTACCTCAAGGAGCTGCTGGCGGCGATGTGGCGCTACCGGTTTCTGCATCGCGATCTCGAACATTTGCTCGACAGCGATCCGGACCTGGCCGACCGCTATCGACGCTTCTCCCAGCGCTGCCTGATCCAGGGCGCGGCGATCTACGAAGGTTTTGTCGCCGCCGGTATCCTGAAGATGGACAAGGTGCAGATCGAATCCCTGACGCTCAATGCCTGGATCATCCTCACGTCCTGGGTGCGTTTCCTGTGCACCACACGGGAGAACTCCAGCCACCTCAGCGAGCAAGCCATTAAACGCGGGGTGTATCAGGTGCTGGTGCTGGAAACCGGGTTCGTCACGGAGCAGTCCCGCGATGCGGTCAATGCATTGTTCGAGGAGTTTTACGTGCCCCTGGCCCAGGCGCTGGAAGAAGTACAGTAGGATCAAGGCCGACTTAATCACAGGAGCCCGTTATGCCCATTGCGCAACTGATCAGCCCGCAAGCACTGGACCTGAAAAAGGACCAGCCGGGGCTGGTGATTCTGGATTGTCGTTTTGCCCTCGAAGACCCGGATTACGGTCAGCGCAGCTATGCCGAAGGGCACATCGCCGGTTCGAGCTACGCCGACCTTGAACGTGATCTGAGTGGCGCCGTGGTCAAGGGCGTGACCGGGCGTCATCCGTTACCCGAGCCGGCGCAGTTGATCGAGCGTCTGCAAGCCTTTGGCATCAACGTCGATAGCGAAGTGGTGCTGTATGACGACGGCCCGGGCGCCTATGCGGCGCGGGCCTGGTGGTTGCTGGCGTGGTTGGGCAAGCGCGACGGTGTGCTCATCCTCGATGGCGGCCTCAAGGCCTGGCACGCGGCCGGTTTGCCGCTGAGTCTGGATGCGCCGGCGATCACCCGTGGTTCCTTCACTGGCAGTCCTGACACGGCGTTGCTGATCAATGCCGAGCAGCTGCAAAAGCGCCTCGCCCGGCCGGAACTGACCCTGCTCGATGCCCGCGCACTGCCGCGTTTCAAGGGTGAAGTGGAGCCGATCGATCCGGTTGCCGGGCACATTCCTGGCGCTCAATGTGCGGCGTTTACCGACAACCTGGGCAGCGACGGGCGCTTCCTGCCGGCCGATCAGCTCAAGCTGCGTTTCGCCGCAAAACTGGGCGATCGTTCGCCGAATGATCTGGTGGCGTATTGCGGTTCCGGCGTGACGGCGTGCCACAACCTGTTTGCCTTGTGCCTGGCGGGTTATCCGCTTGGCTCGTTGTATGCGGGGTCGTGGAGTGAGTGGATCAATGATCCGGCGCGGGGCGTCGCAAAAGGTGAGTAACCCCCCCATCTAATGTGGGAGCGGGCTTGCTCGCGAAAGCGGTGGATCAGTCGACATCTTCTTTGACTGTTACCCCGCTTTCGCGAGCAAGCCCGCTCCCACAATGGTTCTTCGTCGTCATCAAGGTCCGGGCAGTTGCCGGGCTGTGCGATACGCTCCCGGTCCAACCCCATACACTTGCTTGAACTGCCGGCTCAGATGGCTCTGGTCGGCAAACCCCAGTTGCGTCGCGACTTCCAGCGGCAGACAACCACTTTGCAATAACCCTCGTGCCCGGGCGATGCGCTGCTGCATCAACCAGGTGTGTGGCGGCATGCCGGTGGCCCGGCGGAATACCCGGGCGAAATGGAATGGCGAGAGATTGACCGCCGCCGCCAGCGCCTCCAGTGAAGGCGGAGCTGCCAGTTGCGCATGCAGCAATTCCTTGGCCTGGCTCACGGCCCGGTGTTCCTTGCCAGGTTTACCGGTATCGGGGACTGCCGCATGGCGTTGTAACAGCGCCAGCATCAGCTCGCGCCAGGCGGTTTGCTGTTGCAGTGCGGTGGCGGGGCTTTCCAGCAAGCGGTGCAATTGACAGAACCCGTTCACCAGATCCTGATCGCGATACAGCGTGGCGCTGAAGGTCGGCGGGTTGTGGGTCGGCAGTTCGAGTTCGGCCAACAGCGAGAGTATCTGTTCGCTGTCGGGATAAAACGCCCGGTACAGCCAGCCATCCTCCGTGCCCTTATGGCCGGTGTGCAATTCATCGGGATTGATCAGCACCAGCGTGCCGCTGCCCGCCAGGTGTTCGGCGCCGCGATAACGGTAACGCTGGGCACCCGCCATGATCATGCCGATCACATAGCCGTCATGCACATGGGGCGCGAAACGATGATCGATGTAGCGAGCGGACAACAACTCGACCCCGGCCAGTGGCGGGGTTTGCCAGAAGTGGATCGACTCGCCTTGATTCGCGCCCATGATTCAAACGCGCCCTACGGCGGCCAGCCATTCGGGGATGCGCCGTTCAAGGTAGTAACCCGGTTGCCTGAGCGTGCCGTCGACGAAGCCGACATGCCCGCCCCTGGCCTGCAGTTCGAATTGCGTGCAAGCGGACAACTCATCGACGTGCGGCAGGCTGTGAGGAAACACGAAGGGGTCGTCGGCGGCCTGAATCATCAAGGTCGGCGTACGAATCTCGCCGAGGAAGTAGCGGCTCGAGGCGCGGCGATAATAATCCTCGGCATCGACAAAGCCGTTCAGCGGTGCGGTAACCCGGCCATCGAAATCCCAGAACGTGCGCATGTTTTCCAGCGAGCCAAGTGCGGCCAATGCGGCCAGGCCTTCCTCGCGTCCGTCGTGCTGGAACTGTCGTTGTTTGTTCTTGATGTAGGCGACCATCTCGCGCATGAAATGCGCCTGATAGACCTTTGAGAAGCCCTGGCCGATGCGGTCGGCGCACTGGTCCAGGCGGAACGGCACCGACACCGCTACGGCGCCCATCACGCCGCTATCGCTGCCGGCTTCGCCCAAGTGCTTGAGCAGGACGTTGCCACCCAGGGAGTAACCCACCGCATACAGTGGCGCGAGGGGCCGTTTGGCCCGCAGGTGCCTGATGGTTTCGGCCAGGTCTTCACTGGCGCCGGAGTGGTAGCTGCGCGGCAACAGATTGGGTTCGCCGGAACAGCCACGCCAGTTCAGCGCGACGCTGGCCCAGCCCCGGTCGCCCAGGGCTTTTTGCATACCGGCCACGTAAGGCGAATTCGACGAGCCGGTCAACCCGTGCAGCACCAGCACCAACGGCGCCGCGGCGCTGTGCGGACCGTGCCAGTCGAGGTCGAGGAAGTCGCCATCCTCAAGCCACAAGCGTTCACGCTCGCGTTCGATGTGCACGGTTTTTCGCCACAGCGGCCCCCACAAGGTTTGCAAGTGCGGATTGCCGAGGCCGAAGGCGGGGGTGAAGCGTTCTGGCGGATGGGGCACGTTCTTTCTCGATGCAGCGGTGCGTACCGGGTACGCACCTTTTTCAGGCCGATCGATTAACCGGCGATCTCTGCCATACGTTGCCACAACGAGTAGTAGACGCGCCCGGATTTCTGTTCCCGGTGCAGGCGCCAGTTCTCCGGCAGGCCCAGGGTCGACGGCGCGGACTCGCTTTCGGTGTACACCCAGGCATCTTCGGCCAGCCATTGGCGCTCTTCGAGCAACTTGCAAACGGCGGGCAACAGGTTCTGGTTGAACGGCGGATCGAGGAACACCAGGTCGTAGGCCGTTGCGGTCTGGGTTTCCAGATAGCGCAGGGCATCGGCGGTCTGGACCTGACCGTTGGTGCAACGCAGCGTGCCCAGGTGCTCTTTCAGGCTGGATACCGCAAGGCTGCTGGCATCCAGTGCCTGGCCCATGGCGGCGCCACGGGACAAGGCTTCGAGGAACAGCGCGCCGCTACCGGTAAACGGGTCGAGCACCTTGGCGCCCGGCACGTAAGGTGCGAGCCAGTTGAACAGGGTTTCACGCACACGGTCCGGCGTCGGTCGCAGGCCCGGGGCGTCGGGGAAGCTCAGCTTCCGGCTGCGCCATTCGCCGCCGATGATGCGCAGCTGATTCACGCCGTTATGGACGTTTTTGGCGGGTTTCTTGGGACTGGCCATTAATGCTCCGGAACCCCGAGCGGCTGCTCGGAAGGTTTATCAGTAGGGGCCGG
Organism: Pseudomonas sp. GW821-FHT01C01; assembly: GCF_059422645.1. Lineage (NCBI taxonomy): Bacteria > Pseudomonadati > Pseudomonadota > Gammaproteobacteria > Pseudomonadales > Pseudomonadaceae > Pseudomonas > Pseudomonas sp. GW821-FHT01C01. The sequence continues at coordinate 75,738 of NZ_JBWKXF010000021.1, forward strand.
TAACGGCTTTTGCGGCACGGTCGGGCCAGCGCTGACGATGACCATTTTGTCCGTGCTCAGGTGTTTGTTCATGGCGACCTTGACCTGTTCAACGGTCAGGTCCTGGGACTGCTGCATGAAATCTTCCAGGTGGCTCAATGGCAGGTTATAGAAGCCAATGGCGCCCAGTTGCCCGACGATGTCGGCGTTGCTGGCGGTGGACAGCGGGAAGCTGCCGGCCAGTTCTCGCTTGGCGTCGTCGAGTTCTTTTTCGGTCGGGCCGGTTTTAAGGTAGTCGGCGAGCACGTCCTGCACCAGTTTCAGGGTGCCTTCACTCATTTCGGCGCGGGTTTGCAGGTTGATCATGAACGGACCGCGTACCTGCATCGGGGTGAAACCCGAATATACGCCATACGTCAGGCCGCGTTTCTCACGCACTTCGCTCATCAACCGGGTGCCGAAGCCGCCACCGCCGAGGATCTGGTTACCCATGGACAACGCTGCGTAGTCCGGATCGTCACGGTCGATGCCCAGCTGCGCGAGCATCAGGTTAGTCTGCTTGGACGGGAACTCGATATGGCCGACGCTGGCCTTGGGCTCGACGGGTTGCGTGATTTTCGGCAAGGCCGGGCCTTTGGGCAGGGCGCTGGAAACCTGTGCGGCAATCGCCTCGGCTTCTGCGCGGGACAAGTCACCGACCAGCGCGATCACCACGTTACCCGCTGCGTAGGCTTTCTCGTGGAAAGCGCGCAGTTGTGCCACGGTAATTGCCGGTACGGTTGTCGCCGTGCCGTCGCTGGAATGCGCGTACGGGTGGTCGCCGTACACGCGGTTCATCAGCTCCAGGCTGGCCAGTTTGCCGGGGTTCTGTTTCTGGTACTCGAACCCGGCGAGCATCTGGTTCTTGATGCGCGCAAACGAATCGGCAGGAAAGGTCGGCTTGCCGATGACTTCGGCGAACAGCTTCAGGGCCGGCTCGCGTTTGTCGTTGGCGCTGAGGCTGCGAAGCGAGGCGATCGCCATGTCTTTATAGGCGCCATTACCGAAATCGGCCCCCAGGCCTTCGAAGCCCTGGGCGATGGCACCGACATCTTTCCCTGCCACGCCTTCGTTGAGCATGGCGTTGGTCAGCTGCGCCAAGCCTGGTGCGGCGCCGTCCTGGCTGCTGCCGGCGGCAAAGATCAGGCGCATGTCGAACATCGGCAGCTCACGGGCTTCGACGAACAGGACTTTTGCGCCTTCGGCGGTGCTCCAGGTTTGTACGTCGAGTTTGCGGTGGCTCGGCGCCTTGTCGTTGAGTTCAGTCAGCGATTGCAGCTTCTGGCTGGCCTTGGCCTTGTCGAGGGCTTCGCTGGCGCTGGTCTCGCCGGAGCGCGACAGATAAAACGCGGCGGAGCCGATAACGGCAACGGCGATCAGGCCGATCAGGGCCAGACGGGATTTTTTACGCTCACTCATGAGTCGTCTCCAGTGGCAGTACATGGGCGACGCTGAGACGTTCGCGGGTGAAATACAGCTTGGCGGCGTTCTGGATGTCTTGCGGTGTCACGCTTTCCAGATCGGCCAGTTCGGTGTCCATCAGTTTCCATGACAGGCCGACGGTTTCCAGTTGGCCGATGGCGGTGGCCTGGCTGGTGATCGAGTCGCGCTCGTAGACCAGGCCGGCGATGACTTGTGCACGCACGCGCTCCAGCTCTTCAGCGGATGGCGCGGTGGTTTTCAGCTGTTCGAGCAACTTCCACAAACCGGCTTCGGCCTGGGCGACGGTCTTGTGTTTCTGGGTGTTGGGTGTGGCCGACAAAGTGAACAGGCTGTCGCCACGGGTGTAGGCGTCGTAACTCGACGAACCGCCGGACACCAGTTCTTCGCCCCTTTCCAGTTGCGCCGGGATGCGTCCGCTGTAGCCGCCGTCGAGCAGCGCTGAAATCAGTCGCAGGGCATTGACCAGGCGTTTGTCTTCGACGGTGGCAATGCTCGGCACGTTGAAGGCCAGCATCAGGCTTGGCAGTTGGGTCTGCACATGCAGGGTGATCTGGCGTTCGCCGGGCTCGGCCAGCTCCAACGGTTTTTTCGCGGCTGGCACATCGCGCTTGGCAATCGGACCGAAATAACGCTGGGCCAGGGCTTTGACTTCGTCCGGAGTGACATCGCCGACCACCACCAGCGTGGCGTTGTTCGGCACGTACCATGTCTGGTACCAGTGGCGCAGTTCTTCGACTTTCATCCGGTCAAGGTCAGCCATCCAGCCGATGGTCGGCGTGTGATAGCCGCTGGCCGGGTAGGCCATGGCCTTGAAGCGCTCGTAGGCCTTGGACATCGGCTTGTCGTCGGTGCGCAGGCGGCGTTCTTCCTTGATGACTTCGATTTCCTTGGCGAACTCGTCGGCCGGCAGGCGCAGGCTGGCCATGCGGTCGGCTTCCAGTTCGAAGGCTACGCCCAGGCGATCCCGGGCCAGCACCTGGTAGTACGCGGTGAAGTCGTCGCTGGTGAATGCGTTCTCTTCGGCGCCGAGGTCGCGCAGGATCAGCGAGGCTTCGCCGGGGCCGACTTTCTCGCTGCCCTTGAACATCATGTGTTCCAGAGCGTGGGACAGGCCGGTATTACCCGGCGTCTCGTAGCTGGAGCCAACCTTGTACCAGACCTGGGAAACCACCACGGGCGCACGGTGGTCTTCACGCACGACCACCTTCAGACCGTTGTCGAGGGTGAATTCGTGGGTGGGTTGCGGGTCGGCGGCCAGGGCCGAAAGGGGCAGGCAAACTGTGCTGAGCAGCAGGCCTGCAGCGCGGCGGGCTAGAGCATTCATTCGTTTTTAAACCTTTGGGGCTGCCCGCTTGGTCTTAGCGTCAGCGGGCGAGAGGGTGCTAGGATACTGATCCGTTTTAGCGGCGGCCACGCCTATCAGGCACTCATGTTTGATCAGGTTGTATGGGTTTGCGACGGGATGTGGATATTTATCAGCTAAACTCCGCTTTTTCGCCGATTTTGCCGCATCTGTCCCGTGTGAAATCGTTTCCTTGAGGTGGCGTTGTTCACCTCGACAAAATGTTGCGCGTGAACAAGCTGCGTCAATCGCAGTCTGTTCTGCATCGAATTTTTATTTGCCGAGGCGCCATTGGCGCGTCGCTACCGTGAGATAGCCGTCCTCCATGTTTGGTTCCAACGACGACAGAAAGACCCCAGCTGCGGCTGGCGAGAAGAAAAGCCTGTTCGGATGGCTGCGCAAAAAGCCGCAGGAAGCCGTCGTCGAACAGCCACCAGCCATTCCTGAACCCGCGCCGGCCCCGGCCCCGGTAATAGAAGAAGCGCCCGCACCGGTTGTCTTGCCGATCACCGAGCCGGTGCTGCAAGCGCAGGCCGAGCCTGTCAGCGAGATCATCGAACAGCCGCTGACCACCGCTGCCGAACCGTGGCTGACCTTGCCAGTGGCGGAAGAGCCGGTGGCGCTGGTCGAAAATGACCTGGCACCCCACGTGATGCCACCGATTCCGGCGCCGACTGCTTTTGCGCCTGCACCGGTTGAAGCGCCTGTGGTCGAACCGGTCGTTGCACCCGTCGTTATGGCTGAGCCTGAGCCGGTTGTGATCGAGCCAGTAGCGCCGATTGCTCCAGTTGTCCAAGCGTCTGCGCCTGCGCCTGTAGTTGCGCCGGTCATCGCTCCCGTCGAAACTCCGGTCGAACCCGTACGCACTGAAGAAACCAAGGCCGGCTTCTTCGCCCGTCTCAAGCAGGGTCTGTCCAAGACCAGTGCCAGTATTGGTGAAGGCATGGCCAGCCTGTTCCTGGGCAAGAAGGCCATTGATGACGAGCTGCTCGAAGACCTCGAGACTCGCCTGCTGACCGCCGACGTTGGTGTCGAAGCCACGTCGGTGATCATTCAGCGTTTGACGCAGAAGGTCGCGCGCAAAGAGCTGGCCGACTCCGATGCCCTGTACAAATCCCTGCAAGCCGAGCTGGCGGCCATGCTCAAGCCTGTCGAGCAGCCGCTGAAGATCACCTCGCAGAACAAGCCGTTCGTGATTCTGGTGGTCGGCGTCAATGGCGCGGGTAAAACCACCACCATCGGCAAGTTGGCCAAGAAGCTGCAGCTGGAAGGCAAGAAGGTCATGCTGGCTGCCGGCGACACCTTCCGCGCCGCAGCAGTCGAGCAATTGCAGGTATGGGGTGAGCGCAACAAGATCCCGGTGATCGCCCAGCACACCGGCGCCGACTCGGCTTCGGTAATCTTCGACGCCGTGCAGGCCGCCAAGGCCCGTGGCATCGATGTGTTGATCGCCGACACCGCCGGTCGCCTGCACACCAAAGACAACCTGATGGAAGAGCTGAAAAAGGTTCGCCGGGTGATCGGCAAGCTCGATGCCGACGCGCCGCACGAAGTGCTGCTGGTGCTCGATGCCGGCACCGGCCAGAACGCCATCAACCAGGCCAAGCAATTCAACCAGACCGTCGAACTGACCGGCCTGGCGCTGACCAAGCTCGACGGCACCGCGAAAGGCGGGGTGATTTTCGCCCTGGCCAAGCAGTTCGGCCTGCCGATCCGCTACATCGGCGTCGGTGAAGGCATCGACGATTTGCGTACCTTTGAAGCAGAACCCTTTGTCCAGGCATTGTTTGCCGAGCGGGAGCGTTCATGATTCGTTTCGAACAGGTCGGTAAACGCTACCCGAACGGTCACGTCGGCTTGCATGAGCTGAGCTTTCGAGTCCGTCGTGGCGAGTTTCTGTTTGTCACCGGCCATTCCGGCGCCGGTAAAAGCACCTTGTTGCGGCTGTTGCTGGCCATGGAGCGTCCGACCAGCGGCAAGTTGCTGCTCGCCGGGCAAGACCTGAGCACCATCAGCAACGCGCAGATTCCTTTCCTGCGCCGGCAGATCGGCGTGGTGTTCCAGAATCACCAGTTGCTGTTCGATCGCACGGTGTTCAATAACGTCGCGTTGCCTTTGCAGATCCTGGGTCTGTCCAAGGCCGAGATCGCCAAGCGCGTGGACTCGGCACTGGAGCGCGTGGCGCTGTCGGATAAAACCGATCTGTACCCGGGCGACCTGTCCACCGGTCAGCAGCAACGCGTCGGTATCGCCCGCGCCATCGTCCATCGCCCGGCCTTGCTGCTGGCGGACGAACCGACCGGTAACCTCGACCCGCGCCTGGCGGCGGAAATCATGGGTGTGTTCGAGGACATCAATCGCCTGGGCACCAGCGTGCTGATCGCCAGCCACGACCTGGCACTGATCGCGCGCATGCGCCACCGCATGCTGACCTTGCAGCGCGGTCGATTGATCGGCGACGGGGAGGCCGCAGTATGAGCGCGACACGCAGTCCAAAGGTTTCCGAGCGCGTGGCCCCCAAGGCCGCGGATCCGCAACCGGCCAAGAAAAAACACGACGATGATGACGGGCCGGACTTTGCCACGTTGTTCCGTGCCTGGATCGAAAGCCATCGTGCCAGCCTGGTGGACAGCCTGCGCCGCCTGGGCAAGCAGCCCATCGGCAGTTTTTTTACCTGCATGGTGATGGCGGTGGCCCTGAGTTTGCCCATGGGCCTGTCACTTTTGCTAAGTAACGTCGAGCGTCTGGGCGGATCCTGGCAGCGCGCGGCGCAGATTTCCCTGTACCTGGACCTTGAGGCCAAGCCGGCCGAAGGCGAATCGCTGCGCGATCAGATCAAGGGCATGCCTGGCGTGGCCGATGCCGAATATGTTGGCCGGGAGCAGGCGCTGGAAGAGTTCCAGCAACAGTCCGGTTTGGGCGAAGCGCTCAAGGAATTGCCGGAGAACCCGCTGCCGGGCGTGGTGCTGGTGACGCCGAACGAAGTCGACAAGCCGGCCCTTGAAGCATTAAGACAAAAACTATCCGAGCTGCCGAAGGTACAACAGGCGCAACTTGATTTAGTCTGGGTCGAGCGTCTGGCAGCCATCCTCAAGCTGGGTGACCGTTTCGTCTTCGGTCTGACCGTGCTTCTGGTTTCTGCATTACTTTTGGTGATAGGCAATACCATTCGTCTTCATATTGAAAACCGCCGCACAGAGATAGAAGTGATTAAACTGGTCGGCGGCACTGACAGCTATGTACGCAGGCCCTTTCTATATATGGGCGCGCTGTATGGCTTCGGTGCGGGGATTCTGTCTTGGGGCGTACTGGCGTTCGGCCTTGACTGGCTGAACGACGCGGTGGTTGGGCTGGCAGGTTTGTACGGCAGTGATTTTGCGCTGGCTGGAGTGCCAGTTGCCGACGGTCTGTCTCTCTTGCTTGGCGCGGTGCTGTTGGGGTATATCGGTGCATGGATTGCAGTCGCACGCCACCTGAGGGAGCTTGCGCCTAAGTAGTATCATTTTGCTCGTATTGACCTTTCAGCGGTTTTGGGTTTTTGGGAACTTGTCTTTCGGTTTCCGGTCAATTTTCGCAGTGCTGAACTGCACGAGTTTGTAAGTCGGAGGTTTTTTCGTATGACCAATTCTTTGCAACCTGCATATGCTCTGGTCCCGGGTGCGAACCTGGAGGCCTATGTGCACACCGTCAACAGCATTCCATTGCTGTCGCCGGAGCAGGAGCGTGAACTGGCCGAGAGTCTCTATTATGAGCAGGATTTGGGGGCGGCTCGGCAGATGGTGCTCGCCCACCTGCGTTTTGTCGTACATATCGCCCGTAGCTATTCCGGCTACGGCCTGGCTCAGGCTGACCTGATCCAGGAAGGCAACGTTGGCCTGATGAAGGCCGTGAAACGCTTCAACCCGGAAATGGGCGTGCGCCTGGTGTCCTTTGCCGTGCACTGGATCAAGGCGGAAATCCACGAGTTCATCCTGCGCAACTGGCGCATCGTGAAAGTCGCGACCACCAAGGCCCAGCGCAAGTTGTTCTTCAACCTGCGCAGCCAGAAGAAGCGTCTGGCCTGGTTGAATAACGAGGAAGTCCATCGCGTGGCAGAAAGCCTGGGTGTAGAGCCTCGGGAAGTGCGCGAAATGGAAAGCCGCCTGACTGGCCATGACATGGCCTTCGACCCGGCTGCCGAAGCGGACGACGACAGTGCTTTCCAGTCGCCGGCCAACTATCTGGAAGACCACCGGTACGACCCGGCCCGTCAACTGGAAGACGCCGACTGGAGCGACAACTCCAACCACAACCTGCACGAAGCACTGGAAGTGCTGGACGACCGCAGCCGTGACATCCTCTACCAGCGCTGGCTGGCGGAAGAAAAAGCCACGCTGCACGACCTGGCGCAGAAGTACAACGTGTCGGCCGAGCGTATTCGCCAACTCGAGAAGAGTGCGATGAACAAGCTCAAGTTGTCGATCGCTGCTTAACTGGCGACCGGGCAATAAAAAACGCCCCGATCATTGATCGGGGCGTTTTTGTTTGTGTGCGGTTCCGCTCTTGTAGGAGCTGGCTTGCCAGCGAAGGCGGAATGCCTGACACACCGAGTCGTCTGATTCGCTGGCAAGCCAGCTCCTACAAAAGCTTCGTCAGTCCTTCCAGGGCGCCCGGCGCGAGTCGTTCAACTCGACCAGATAGCTGTCCCCGCCCAACTGACTCATCTGCTGCCTGATCCAGCCAGCCCGACGTGAAACGTAGGTAGTCGGATGGCTGGCGCTCCAAACCCGCGGGTTGGGCAGTACGGCGGCGAGCAGGCTCGACTGCTGGCGGCTAAGGCCTTTAGCGCTCACGCCAAAGTGATGCCGGGCCGCGGCTTCGGCGCCAAACACACCGTCATCCCACTCGACACTGTTGAGGTACACCTCAAGAATCCGCTGTTTGGGCCAGAACACTTCGATCAGCCCAGTGAACCAGGCTTCCAGGCCTTTGCGCAGCCAGCTGCGGCCTGACCACAGGAACAGGTTTTTCGAGACTTGCTGGCTTAGAGTGCTGGCGCCACGGATCGAACCACCGCGCTCGTTATGGGCAAACGCTGCCTGAATCGCGCCGATATCGAAGCCCCAGTGCTCCGGGAATTTCTGGTCTTCCCCGGCAATCACCGCGACTTTCAGGTCATCGGAGATCTCGTCCCAGGGTTTCCAGGTGCGTTGCAGGTCAATGGGTTCGCCGTCGAACCAGGATTCGATCTTGCGCTCGACCATCAGCGCCGTCCCCGGTGGCGGCACCACGCGAAAGATCAGCACCAGCAATATGCTGCCACCCATGAACCAGAGCACGGCCTTGGTGAAACGACGGAAATAGATACGCAGCATAGAGATGGCTTGGCCGAACCCGTTGAGCGGGCCATTATACAGACCCTGTTGATCGAGTCTGACTGGAGTTCTGCATGCTGCGTGGCTTTCTGATGCTGGCCGCTTTTTTCGGCTTCACCGGTGTCGGCCTTGGCGCCTTTGCCGCCCATGGCCTGAAAAGCCGCCTGAGCGCCGAGTACCTGGCGATCTTCCATACCGGCGTCACCTATCAACTGGTGCATGCCCTGGCGCTGCTCGGTGTCGCAGCGCTGTCCACGCAAATTCCCGGTCGACTCGCCACTTGGGCCTGCGCATCGTTTGCCATCGGTATCCTGCTGTTCTCCGGCAGCCTGTATGTATTGACGCTGACGGGCATCAGCAAGCTCGGCATCATCACCCCGTTCGGTGGCCTGGCCTTCCTGGTGGGCTGGTTTTGCCTGGGCCTGGCCGCCTGGCGCCTGTAGGAGCGAGCTTGCTCGCGATGGACGTCAACGATAACGCGTGCTGACTGATTTAACGCATTGCCCTGGCGTTTTTCGCGAGCAAGCTCGCTCCTACAAGGTCCAGAACGACGAATGGCTTGGGTCGGCCTGACTGATCGGGCTAGAATGCCTGCCCCTAAAAATGATGGCGGCATCCGGCATGCGCATTCAGTTGAACGGCGAATCCTTTGAACTGCCCGACGGTGAAACCGTTGCGGCCCTGTTGACCCGTCTGGACCTGACCGGACGCCGGGTGGCGGTCGAACTCAATCTGGATATCGTCCCGCGCAGTCAGCATGCAGACACCGCGTTGAACGACGGCGATACCGTCGAAGTGGTGCACGCCATCGGCGGCGGCTAGCAGCCTCGGCCGAGTGGCCACAGAATTCTGCAAGAACCTCACCCCTACAGAGGATTTCCCATGAGCATCGTTCGTAGCGACAAGCCTTTCGTCCTGGCCGGTCGTACTTACCAGTCGCGTTTGCTGGTCGGTACCGGCAAGTACCGTGACATGGAAGAAACCCGCGTGGCCATCGAAGCTTCGGGGGCCGAGATCGTCACCTTCGCTGTGCGCCGCACCAACCTTGGCCAGAACAAGGGCGAGCCGAACCTGCTGGACGTCGTGCCGCCGGAGCGCTACACCCTCCTGCCGAACACCGCCGGTTGCTACGACGCCATCGAAGCCGTGCGTACCTGCCGCCTGGCCCGTGAGCTGCTCGATGGCCACAACCTGGTGAAACTGGAAGTGCTGGCGGACCAGAAAACCCTGTTCCCCAACGTGATCGAAACCCTCAAGGCCGCCGAGTCGCTGGTCAAGGAAGGCTTCGACGTGATGGTCTACACCAGTGACGACCCGATCGTCGCCCGGCAACTGGCGGAAATCGGCTGCATCGCCGTCATGCCACTGGCAGGTTTGATTGGTTCCGGCCTGGGGATCTGCAACCCGTACAACCTGCAGATCATCCTCGAAGAAGCAAAAATCCCGGTACTGGTGGATGCCGGTGTCGGTACCGCTTCCGACGCCACCATCGCCATGGAACTGGGTTGTGATGCCGTGCTGATGAACTCGGCCATCGCTCACGCCCAGCAGCCGGTCATGATGGCTGAAGCCATGAAACATGCGATCGTCGCAGGCCGCCTGGCTTACCTCGCCGGCCGTATGCCGAAAAAACTCTATGCCAGCGCCTCTTCGCCGCTGGATGGTCTGATCAAGTAAGAGCCATTGATGACTGAATCGAACGACACGCCTATCCAGACGGAAGAAGGCGACGAGCGCCAACACCGCCGCATCAAGAGTTTCGTGATGCGCGCCGGGCGCATGACCGAAGGCCAGCAACGCGGCCTGGAGCAGGGCGCGCCGCTGTACGTGCTGCCACTGGCCGATGCGCCGGTGGACTTCGACCAGGTGTTCGGTCGCTCGGCACCGCGCTCGCTGGAAATCGGTTTCGGCATGGGCCATTCGCTGCTGGAAATGGCAGCGGCTTCGCCGGATCAGGATTTCATCGGCGTCGAGGTTCACCGTCCGGGTGTCGGGGCGCTGCTCAATGGCGTGCTGACCCAGGGTTTGACCAACCTGCGAGTCTACGATTGCGATGCCATCGAAGTGCTCAACCGCTGCGTGGCCGATAACAGCCTCGATCGCCTGATGCTGTTTTTCCCGGACCCGTGGCACAAGAGCCGTCATCACAAGCGTCGCATCGTTCAGGCGTCCTTCGCTGAGCTGGTGCGCAGCAAGTTGAAGGTCGGCGGCATTCTGCACATGGCCACCGACTGGGAGCCGTACGCCGAATACATGCTGGAAGTGATGAATGTTGCGCCGGGTTACCGCAACCTCGCCGAAGACGGCAAGTGCGTACCGCGCCCGGCCGAACGGCCGATCACCAAGTTCGAGCGCCGTGGCGAACGTCTTGGGCATGGTGTGTGGGATTTGAAGTTCGAAAAACTGGCTTAAGACTTACACAGTAAAAAATGTGGGAGCGGGCTTGCTCGCGAAGGCGTCGTGTCAGTCGACATTAATGTTGTCTGATACACCGCATTCGCGAGCAAGCCCGCTCCCACAGTTGTTTCGTGTGTGTCGCAGGATCAGCGGCGGTCGGCGACCACGCCAATCAACACCAACACCACCAACAACACCGGCGCCAGGCTGTAGTTGTTGAACTGGCTCAAGCCGCGCACGACCCATGGCGTGGCGTAGATCAGTGCCGCGCCGCTGCCGATCATGCACAGCAGGGACATCAGCGGCACGCGCAAGGCGCCGGCGATGCTGCCCAGACGTTGCTCGACCCAGCCTTTGAAATCCGCACCAAACAGCACCAGCAGGCAGCCCACCAGGGCCAGGGCGATTTCCGAGAGGTTACTGCGACTCCAGCGGGATACTGTGGCCAGCAGGTCGAGTATCAGATCCATTCGATTTCCTTATGTCAGAAAAGTCTGCAGCAAGTCATTGAGAAAGAGTTGTCCGCGCTCGGTGGCTGCCAGGCGTGACGGTTCGACCTGCAACAATCCGCTTTGTTCGGCTTCGCGGCGACCTTCGGCGAGGCTATCCAGGCTAAGCCCGGTACGCTCCGGATACAGCCGCGATTCGACACCTTCGGTCAGGCGTAGCGCATTCATCAGGAACTCGAACGGCAGTTCTTCGTTGGTCAGCGCTTTCTCGCCGGCCTGGAAGCTTTTCGCCGGATTCAGGTAATCCTTCGGCAAGCGGGTTTTCCAGGTGCGAACAATGCGCCCGTCCGGGTGACTGAGCTTGCCGTGGGCACCGGCGCCGATGCCAATGAAGTCGCCAAAACTCCAGTAATTGAGGTTGTGTCGCGCCGGACGACCGGGCAGGGCATAGGCCGAGACTTCGTACTGGGCGTAACCGTGTTCGGCCAGCAGCGCTTGCCCGGCTTCCTGGATGTCCCACAACGTGTCGTCTTCCGGCAGCGTCGGCGGCTGGTTCCAGAACACCGTGTTCGGTTCCAGAGTCAGTTGATACCACGACAGGTGTGTCGGTTTCAGGGCGATGGCTGTGCGCAGGTCGGCCAGGGCATCGTCCAGGGACTGATTCGGCAAGCCATGCATCAAGTCCAGGTTGAAGTTATCGAACCCGGCCTGCCGCGCCATGCCGGCAGCGCGTACAGCTTCGTCGCCGTTGTGGATGCGGCCCAAAGCCTGGAGTTTTTCTTGCTGAAAACTCTGGATGCCGATCGACAGGCGATTGATGCCCAGTTTCCGGTACGCCACGAACTTGTCTTGCTCGAATGTCCCCGGATTGGCTTCCAGTGTGATTTCGATGTCGCTGGCAAACGGGATGCGCTGTTCGACGCCTTTGAGCAAGCGACCCAGCGAATCAGCACTGAACAGGCTTGGCGTACCGCCACCAAAGAAGATCGAGCTCAGCTCACGACCATAGACGGCGTGCAGGTCCTGGTCGAGGTCGGCCAGCAACGCGTCGACATACTCTTCTTCCGGCAGCACCGGGCTGGCGGTGTGGGAGTTGAAGTCGCAATAAGGGCATTTGCGCACACACCACGGGATGTGGATGTACAGCGCCAGGGGCGGCAACACAGGCAATGCCGCCCGGGGCGATGAAGCATCGCCGCCGAAGATCAGCGGCGACGCGGATGATTCACGGGTCATTTCAAGCCCAGACGCTGGCGCAGCAGATCCATTGCACGGGCGCGGTGGCTGATCTGGTTTTTGTCGCCCGGGCTCAGCTCGGCGCTGGAGCAATCGCGCTCCGGCACCCAGAATAGCGGGTCGTAGCCAAAACCGTGTTCGCCGCTGGCCTGGGTCAGGATTCGCCCGTGCCACAAACCTTCGCAGAGGATCGGCAATGGATCATCGGCGTGGCGCACCAATGCCAGCACGCACACGAACTGCGCTCCACGCTCGGCTTCAGGGACGTCTTTCAACACGTCGAGCAGCTTGGCGTTGTTCGCTGCATCGCCCTTGCCGTCGGCATAGCGCGCCGAATAAATGCCGGGTGCACCGCCAAGGAAATCCACCGCCAGCCCGGAATCGTCGGCCAGCGCTGGCAGGCCGGAAATGCGCGCGGCATTGCGGGCCTTGAGAATGGCGTTCTCGACGAACGACAAACCGGTTTCTTCGGGCTCGACGCTGCTGAACTCGCCGATCGAGCGCAGATGCACTGATTCGCCGAGCATGGCCTGGAGTTCCTTGAGTTTGCCGGCGTTATGGCTGGCCAATACGAGTTGCGTGAAGTTGATCATTGGCCGGGGAAGAGCTCTTGGTTGAAATTGATGGTGTTGATTTTGTCACCGGTCTGCACCTTGATGTCGAAGGTGCGGACTTCCTGCTGTGGTACCGGGTATTGGGCGATGTAGTAGATCGCTCCTTGCTCGGTGACTTGTTTGAAGTTCAGTGTGTAGCTCTGGCTGGTCAGGTCTTTGACGGTACCGCTGACCTCGGCCATCATCGGCGTGCCGGCCTTGATCACCGTAATGTTGATCACGCCCTGATCCTTGCTGCGAGTCAGTTGGGCTGCCTTGGCAACGTCCGGTAGCAGGTAGGTGGAGTTGAAGGTGTTGTAGTGCACTGTCACGTCGCCGAAGGTTTCCTTGCGTTCGCTCTTGATGGCGTCGGCGGCCATGGCGGTGACGCTCAGGCAGGCAGTGAGTAGAAACAATGCTAGACGACCCATGATCGTTCTCCTTGAAATAGGGTGGATCAGACTGCGACCTTGTGGTCGGAAAGTCCCGGACTGCTGACGCGGTAGATTCCGATCTCACCTAACAGATTAGGCCATAGCTTACTGGCCCACCCGTGCCGATGCTGTTGATCCACGGCAAGCCGATCAATGACCTTCGCTTCACGTTCGCGACACAAGGCTTCAAAGTCCGCGAAGGTGCAGAAGTGAATGTTCGGCGTGTTGTACCAGGTGTACGGCAGGAACTCGGAAACCGGCATCCGGCCCTTGCTCGCCAGGTACCAGCGGCAGCGCCAGTGACCGAAGTTGGGGAAGGTGATGATGCACTGGCGACCGACACGCAGCATTTCGTCGAGGATTTTGTCCGGGTAGTGCACCGCTTGCAGCGCCTGGGTCATGACCACGATGTCGAAACTGTTACTGGCAAAGTTGCCCAGGCCCTTGTCCAGGTCCTGTTCGATGACGTTGATGCCCTTGGCCACGCACTCGGCGATGTTGTTGGCGTCGTTTTCCAGGCCATAGCCGGTGACTTGCTTGTTGTCGCGCAGCCAGGTCAGCAGTTCGCCATCGCCGCACCCGAGGTCGAGCACGCGGCTGCCGGCGGGGATCCATTCCTGGATGATTTCCAGATCAGCTCTCATGGCTTTCTCACAACGTAATGCGGTTCATGTAATTGCCGAATGCCTGCAGGTAGCGCGGGATCGGAATCAGGAAGGCGTCGTGGCCTTGCGGTGCGTCGATCTCGAGGTAGCAGACGTCCTTGCGCGCGGCCATCAGCGCGTCCACCAGTTCCCGCGAGCGGGCAGGGGAGAAGCGCCAGTCGGTGGTGAACGACATCACGCAGAACTTGGCTTTGGCACCTTCAAAGGTTTTCGCCAGGTTATCGTCGAAATTCGCCGCCGGATCGAAGTAATCGAGCGCTTTGGTCATCAACAGATACGTATTGGCATCGAAGCGCCCGGAGAACTCTTCGCCCTGATAGCGCAGGTAGCTTTCAACCTGGAACTCGACGCTGTGGAAGTCGTAGTTGAGCTTTTCGCTCTTCAGCCCGCGGCCGAATTTCTCGCCCATGGAGTCGTCGGACAGGTAAGTGATGTGCCCGACCATCCGCGCCAGCATCAGGCCGCGCTTGGGGATCACGCCCTGTTCCTGGAACGAACCGCCGTGGAATTCCGGGTCGGTGAGGATCGCCTGGCGCGCCACTTCGTTGAACGCGATGTTCTGTGCCGACAGCTTGGGCGCCGAAGCGATGGCCAGGCAGTGACGGATGCGGTCAGGGTAGGTGATGCTCCATTGCATCGCCTGCATGCCGCCGAGGCTGCCGCCGATCACGGCCGCGAACTGGGTGATGCCGAGGCGATCGGCCAGGCGCGCCTGACTGTGCACCCAATCTTCGACGGTCAAGACCGGGAAGTCGGCGCCGAACGGCTTGCCAGTGTCCGGGTTGATACTGCTCGGGCCGGTGGAACCGTTGCAACCGCCGAGGTTGTTCAGGCTGACCACAAAGAACTTGTTGGTATCGATCGGCTTGCCCGGGCCGATGCAACTGTCCCACCAACCGGGTTTGCGGTCGTCGGCGCTGTGGTAGCCGGCGGCGTGGTGGTGCCCGGACAAGGCGTGGCAGATCAGCACGGCGTTGCTCGCCGCGGCGTTCAAGGTGCCGTAGGTTTCGTAAATCAGGTCATAGGCCGGGAGCGAACGTCCACAGGCCAAAGCCAGCGGCTCGCTGAAGTGCGCCACTTGCGGCGTCACCAGACCAACAGAATCGGGGGGAAAGGCAGCTGGCATCGACCCTGCTCTCATTGAAATGAGGCGTAAGTCTAAAGACCGCTGGGGTTAGCGGCAAGCAAAGGCCGGGCCTGATTTTTCCCCGATGTACCTGTGGCGAGGGAGCTTGCTCCCGTTGGGCCGCGAAGCGGCCCTGAAAGCTGATACCCGGGGCAGTCAGGGATCTTGCGGCGACTTGTCTGGGGTCGCTTCGCGGCCCAGCGGGAGCAAGCTCCCTCGCCACATTGAGGTCAGGCCGGGCGCACCAGATCAGGCAAATCCGGCAACTTCTTCGGCGAACGAATTCGCACCCGTTTCTGCCGATTCAACTCGCCACTGATCAAACTGACCTGGCTCTTGGACACGCCAAAGGCCTTGGCCAGAAACGCCATCAGATACGCGTTGGCCTTGCCTTCGACCGGCGGTGCGGTCAGGCGAATCTTCAGGCGATCACCGTGCAACCCGGCGAAGTCATCGCTACGGGCTGCCGGTTGCAGGTGACACTCCAGAATCAGGTCGTCACCGTCCCAGCGAAACCAGCTCACCGGGTCAGATCAACACACGGAGGATTTCCGGCATCATGGTCATGGCTGCCAGGTTGTTGATCACCAACATGTCGATCAGCTTGAGCGCCATGAAGGCCAGGATCGGCGAGATGTCCAGACCGCCCAGGTTCGGCAGGATCTTGCGGAACGGCGCCAGGGCCGGTTCGCAGATGTCGTTCACCAGTTCGGCGCCCGGGTTATGGCTGCCCGGGGCGACCCAGGACAGGATCACGCTGATGATCAGGGCGAAGAAGAAAATCTTCAGGAACAGCGCGGTCACGCCGATGATCGACCAGATCAGCAGTTGCAGCGGGTTGCCGGTGGTGCCGTAGGTCAGCAGCAGGGTCAGGGCCATCAGCGCCAGTTGCACCAGGATCGCCAGCACCAGCGAGGACATGTCCAGGCCAAACACGCTCGGGATAATCCGGCGCAGTGGCTTGAGCAGCGGCTGGGTGGCCTTCACGGCGAACTGGCAGAGCGGGTTGTAGAAATTCGCCCGCACCAGTTGCAGCACGAAGCGCATCAGCACGATCAGCAGGTACAGGCTGCCGAGGGTTTGCAGCACGTAGACCGCTGCGGTGTTCAAACCAATCATGAAAAGCTCCTTATTGACCCAGTTGTTCGGCCATCTCGGCCGAGCGATGCGCGGCAGCGCCGAGTGCTGTTTCTACCAGCGCTTCGAAGCCGCCGGCCTGGAACGACTTGATTGCAGCTTCTGTAGTGCCCGCAGGCGAGGTGACACGGCGGCGCAACTCGGCGGCATCCACGTCGCTGGAGACCGCCATGTGAGCGGCACCCAGCGCGGTTTGCAGAGTCAGTTGCGCGGCGATGTCCGCAGGCAAGCCGAGTTTCACGCCGGCGGCGGTCATGGCCTCGATCAGCAGGAAGAAGTACGCGGGGCCGGAGCCGGAAACGGCGGTGACCGCATCCAGTTGCTGCTCTTCGTTCAGCCACAGAGCGATGCCGACTGCGGACAGCAGATCCTGGGCTTGCTGACGCTGTTCTGCGGTCACTTCGGCGGTAGCGAACAGTCCACTCACGCCCTGGCGCAGCAGCGCCGGGGTATTGGGCATGCAGCGCACGATCGGCTGGGCGCCGAGCCAGTTGTTCATGCTGGCGCAGGTGATGCCCGCGGCAATCGAAACCACCAGTTGATTGGGCTTGAGGCTTGGGCGGATGGCTTCGCACACGGTTTTCATCGCCTGCGGCTTGACCGCCAGCACGACCACGTCGGCACCTTCGATGGCCTGGGCGTTGTCGGCGAAGGTTTCGATGCCGTGTTCAGCGCTCACGCGGGCGCGGGTTTCTTCGCCCGGGTCGCTGGCGCGGATCTGCGCCGCTTCCAGACCCTTGGCCCGCAGGCCGCCGATCAGACTGGCTGCCATGTTGCCGGCACCGATAAAGGCAATACGCGTCTTGCTCATGTCAGGTCCTTATAAAGAGAGGTGTCAGCCATTTTCAAGGCTGGCTGTAGTCGCGAGCGCCAAACAGGGCCGTACCGATACGGACCCAGGTGGCACCTTGGGCGATGGCCGATTCGAGATCGTGGCTCATGCCCATGGAAAGTGTGTCGAGTGGCAGGTTCAGGCTGGCTTGCAGGCTTTGTACGGCAGCAAACGCAGCATCCTGAGCGGCGCGATCTTCAGTCGGCTCAGGGATAGCCATCAACCCGCGCAACTTCAGACGCGGCAAAGCGCTGATGGCACTGGCCAGGGCCGGCAGGTCAGCCGGGGTGCAGCCGGATTTGCTGGTTTCACCGCTGACGTTGACCTGAATGCAGATGTTCAGGGGCGGCAAACCGGCGGGACGTTGTTCGGACAGGCGTTGTGCGATTTTCAGACGATCCACGGAATGCACCCAGTCGAAGTGCTCGGCGATTGCGCGAGTCTTGTTCGATTGAATGGGGCCGATGAAGTGCCAGATCAAGGGCAGGTCGGCCAATTCGAGCTGCTTGCCCAGCGCTTCCTGCAGGTAGTTCTCGCCAAAGTCGCGCAGGCCGGCGGCGTAGGCTTCACGCAGGTCTTGTGCGGGTTTGGTCTTGCTCACGGCCAGCAGTTGGACGCTGTTTTCGGCGCGGTTGGCGGCGAGTGTTGCGGCATGTATGCGCGAACTAACTTCGAGAATGTTGTCTGCTATGGTGGACATCAAGAGGCGCCAGCGGTCTGAAGGTTCGCGGCATTCTACTGGAATTGAGAGGCGCTATGGATATCACCGAACTGCTGGCATTCAGCGCCAAACAGGGGGCATCCGACCTGCATTTGTCCGCCGGTCTGCCGCCGATGATTCGGGTGGATGGCGATGTGCGGCGCATCAGCTTGCCGGCTCTGGACCACAAGCAGGTGCAGGCGTTGATCTACGCCATCATGAATGACACCCAGCGGGGGGACTTCGAGAAGCACCTGGAAACCGATTTTTCCTTTGATGTGCCCGGTGTCGCGCGTTTTCGGGTCAATGCGTTCAATCAGAACCGTGGCGCGGGTGCCGTGTTTCGCACCATCCCGTCGAAAGTGCAGAGCATGGACGAACTGGGCATGGGAGAAGTGTTTCGCAAAATGACCGACGCTCCCCGCGGCCTGGTGCTGGTGACCGGCCCGACTGGTTCCGGCAAATCCACCACGCTGGCGGCGATGATCGATTACCTGAACGCTCATCGCCATCACCACATCCTCACCATCGAAGACCCCATCGAGTTCGTCCACGAGTCGCGTAAATGCCTGATCAACCAGCGTGAAGTCCACCGCGATACCCGCAGCTTCGCCACGGCCCTGCGCTCGGCGCTACGGGAAGACCCTGACGTGATTCTGGTGGGCGAGATGCGTGACCTGGAGACCATTCGCCTGGCGTTGACCGCCGCCGAAACCGGCCATCTGGTGTTTGGCACGCTGCACACCACCTCGGCAGCGAAAACCATCGACCGTGTGGTGGATGTGTTTCCGGGGGATGAGAAGGCGATGGTGCGCTCGATGCTCTCCGAGTCGCTGCTGGCGGTGGTGTCCCAGACGCTGGTGAAGAAGGTCGGTGGCGGGCGCATCGCGGCCCACGAAATCATGCTGGGGACGTCGGCGATCCGCAACCTGATCCGCGAAGACAAGGTGGCGCAGATGTACTCGGCGATACAGACGGGAGGGGCGTTGGGCATGCAGACGCTGGATATGTGCTTGAAGGACCTGGTGACCAAGGGATTGATCAGTCGTGATCATGCACAGGAGAAAGCGCGGTCGCCGGATGGTTTTTGAGGAGGATGTGTGGTGCTTTCAAGGGCCTCTTCGCGAGCAAGCCCGCTCCCACAGGGAATGCATTCCAAAGTGGGAGCGGGCTTGCTCCTTTCTCTTATACAC
>NZ_JBWKXF010000022.1:0-16485 GCF_059422645.1 Pseudomonas sp. GW821-FHT01C01
AACCTGCAGCCGAGATATGGTTGAAGGAATGCTGGGGAGCGCTTCGCGCTCCAGCGGGAGCAAGCTCCCTCGCCACAGGGATTCATCCGCTGCGAATTTGTGGTTTATCAGACAAATCCTGAAATAACCTTGCACCCCGCTTGCGTGGCCACCTCCCGCTCACTAACGTAGCGCCTTTATTGCGCGCCGCCGCCTCTACCCCCCGCAGGAGCTTTGCCATGGCCTCGCCAGCCCTTACTCATTTTCTACCCCGGTTCGGCGTTGCCGCAGCAGTGGCCGGTGTCTTGAGCCTGACCGGTTGTCAGAACTTCAACGCCCAGGACACCCTCCCGCCGACCTCCGGTGTACAACCGCTCAAGGGCCTGGCGCAGAACGTTTCGGTGCGTCGCAATGCCATGGGCATGCCGCTGATCGAAAGCAACAGCTTCCACGACGCGCTGTTCACCCTCGGTTACGTGCATGCCAGCGACCGCATCACGCAGATGGTCACCCTGCGCCTTCTGGCCCAGGGCCGTTTGGCCGAGATGCACGGTGCCGACCTGCTGGATGCCGACCGATACATGCGGGCGGTCAACCTGAAGAAAAGTGCTGGCGAGTTGTACAAGGCCTCTTCGCCGCGCCTCAAGCGCTTCTTCGAAGTCTATGCGCGCGGGGTCAACGCTTACCTGTTCCGCTACCGCGACAAGCTGCCGGCGGACCTCGCGGCCACCGGCTACCAGCCTGAATACTGGCAGCCAGAAGATTCGGCGCTGATTTTCTGCCTGTTGAACTTCAGCCAGTCGACCAACCTGCCGGAAGAAATTTCCGCGCTGGTGCTGGCCCAAACCGTCACCACCGACAAACTGGCGTGGCTGACGCCATCGGCTCCCGACGAAAAACTGCCGGTCGCCGAAAGCGAAAAACTGCAAGGCATCAAGCTCAACGGGCAGGTGCCGGGGCTGGCCGAACTCAGCAAAGCCACGGGACAACTGTCGGACCGGAACCTGCTGGGCGCCACCTCGTCGAACAACTGGGCCATCGCCCCGCAACGCAGCCGCAGCGGCAAGAGCCTGTTGGCCAGTGACAGTCACGGCCCGCTGGGCGTGCCTTCGTTGTTCAGTTACGTGCAGATTCGCGCGCCGAAGTACCAGGCGTCCGGCGTGACCATCGCGGGCCTGCCAATGGTGCTGGGGGGTTACAACGGCAAAGTGGCGTGGAGCATGACCTCGGTGATGGGCGACAACCAGGACCTGTTCCTGGAGAAGATCAAACGCCAGGGCAACGGGCTCACCTACGAAAACGCCGGGAAGTGGCTGCCGGCGATCGTGCGCAATGAAACCTACTTCGTCAAAGGCCAGCGGCCGATTCGCGAAGCGGTATACGAAACTCGCCATGGTCCGCTGCTCAACAGCGCCCAGGGCACCACGCTGGCCAATGGTTTCGGCCTGGCCTTGCAGATGCCGAATTTCACTGACGACAAAACCCTGGACGCGTTCTTCGACCTGTCCCGCGCCCAGAGCGTCGAGAAAGCCTCGGATGCCAGCCGTGAAATCCGCGCCATTGCGCTGAACCTGGTGTTTGCCGATGCGAGCCATATTGGCTGGCAAGTCACCGGTCGTTACCCGAACCGCCGCGAAGGTGAAGGCCTGCTGCCCTCGCCGGGCTGGGAAGGTCGTTACGACTGGGACGGTTATGCCGACCCGATGCTGCACCCGTACGACCAGGACCCGGCCCAAGGCTGGCTCGGCACCGCCAACCAGCGGGTCATTCCCCATGGCTATGGCATGCAATTGTCCAATTCGTGGGCAGCACCGGAACGTGGCGAGCGTCTGGCCGAGCTGGCCGGCGCAGGCAAACACGACAGCCGCAGTGTGATCGCCATGCAATACGACCAGAGCACCACCTTCGCTGCCAAGCTGAAGAAGATGTTCGAAGCACCGGGCATGGCCCAGCCGCTCAAGCAAGCCATGGACGCCTTGCCGGCGGCCGATCGCGCCAAGGCACACGAAGCCTACAGCCGCTTGATGGCGTTCGATGGCAAGCTCAGTCCGACCTCCACCGATGCGGCAATTTACGAGTTGTTCCTGCAGGAAAGTACCCGGCAGATCTTCCTCGATGAACTGGGCCCGGAAAGCAGCCCGGCATGGAAAGCTTTTGTCGCTGACGGCAAGTTGTCCTACGCGGCCCAGGCCGATCACTTGCTGGGGCGTGAGGACAGCCCGTTCTGGGATGACGTGCGCACCGCGCAGAAAGAAGACAAACCGGCCATCCTCGCCCGCAGCCTCGCCGCAGCGATCAGCGCCGGCGACAGCCAGTTGGGCGGCGATCACAAAGCCTGGCAGTGGGGCAAACTGCACCGCTATGAGTGGAAAAACACCAGCGGCCAGACGGTACGCGGACCGCTGCCGGCCGGCGGCGATCACACCACGCTCAACACCGCTGCCTTCGCCTGGGGCCAGGACTTCAACACCACGCTGGCGCCCGCCATGCGCTTTATCGTCGACTTCGGCCAGTCCGAACCGCTGATGGCGCAGAACGGCACCGGCCAGTCCGGCAACCCGGCCAGTGCGAACTACCTCAACAGCATCGAACCGTGGCTCAAGGGCCAGTACATGAGTCTGCCGATGCAGCCGCAAAACTTTGACAACGCTTACGGCAAGGCGCGGTTGACGCTGACTCCAGGAAAATAAACCTGCGCTGTACCTGTGGGAGTCTGCTCGTGAAGGCGGTCTGACATTCAAAATAGAGGTTGAATGTTGAATCGCCTTCGCGGTTGCGCTGGCGCAAGGACTAGTCGGTCGACGAAGCCGACAGCTTGGCAACCCTGCAAAGTCTGCTCAGTCAAACCGTCCTTTTGTGGCGAGGGAGCTTGCTCCCGTTCGGCCGCATGGCAGGCGCGATGACTCAACATCGGGACCGCTTCGCGCTCCAGCGGGAGCAAGCTTCCTCGCCACAGTTTTCATTTTGCGCTGCGCTGATTTGATGCACCCATTTCCCTGCGCCCGTTTTCGTGCATAAATCAGTCTCCGGCCACTCTCCAAGCACCTTTTAAAACGCTTGTTCGGCACTCTGGTTCGGAAATTGCTACTTTCAATAGGTCTTACGCTTTCCAGTAACAATAATTCTGCGCCACAAGCGCTCATATTGGTTTTTAGGGATTGAATAATGAAAAAAGCATTGCTGACCCTTTCTGCACTGGCGTTGTGCATGGCTGCTGGCTCCGCCATGGCGAAGGAGTACAAAGAACTGCGCTTCGGCGTTGACCCTTCCTACGCACCGTTCGAGTCGAAAGCGGCCGATGGCAGCCTGGTAGGTTTCGACATCGATCTTGGGAACGCGATCTGCGCCGAATTGAAGGTCAAGTGCAAGTGGGTCGAAAGTGACTTCGACGGCATGATTCCCGGCCTCAAAGCCAATAAATTCGACGGTGTCATCTCGTCGATGACCGTTACCGAAGCCCGTGAAAAAGTCATCGACTTCTCCAGCGAACTGTTCTCCGGTCCAACCGCTTACGTGTCCAAGAAAGGTTCTGGCGTGACCGCAGACGTCGCGTCCCTCAAGGGCAAAACCGTCGGCTACGAACAAGGCACCATTCAGGAAGCCTATGCCAAAGCCGTGCTGGACAAGGCTGGCGTGAAAACCCAGGCTTACGCCAACCAGGATCAGGTCTACGCCGACTTGACTTCCGGTCGTCTCGATGCAGGGATCCAGGACATGCTGCAAGCCGAACTGGGCTTCCTGAAGTCCCCACAGGGTGCCGACTACGATGTCAGCAAGCCGGTCGACAACGCTTTGCTGCCAGCCAAAACAGCCGTTGGCATTAAGAAAGGTAACACCGAGCTGAAAGCACTTTTGGATAAAGGTATCAAAGCGTTACACGATGATGGCACCTACGCCACCATTCAGAAGAAACACTTTGGCGATCTGAACCTGTACAGCGGCAAATAATGCCCGGCGCCCATCTCGCGATGGGCGCTTTTTTCATCCGATCAGGTTGCTGATTTATGTTCGAAAACCTATTACAAAATCTGGGGCTCTCAGCTTTCAGCCTCAAGGGCTTCGGTCCGCTGCTGATGCAAGGCACCTGGATGACGATCAAACTGTCGGCGTTGTCGCTGTTGGTCGCCGTACTGCTCGGGCTGCTCGGCGCCAGTGCCAAGTTGTCGAAACTCAAACTGATGCGCGTGCCTGCCCAGCTTTACACCACCCTCATTCGCGGCGTTCCGGACCTGGTCCTGATGCTGCTGATTTTCTACAGCCTGCAAACCTGGCTGACCTCGCTTACCGATTTCATGGAATGGGAATACATCGAGATCAACCCGTTCAGCGCCGGGGTCATTACCCTTGGCTTCATCTACGGTGCGTATTTCACCGAAACCTTCCGTGGCGCGATTCTCGCCGTCCCACGGGGTCAGGTCGAAGCCGCCACCGCCTATGGTCTCAAGCGCGGCCAGCGCTTCTGGATCGTGGTGTTCCCGCAGATGATGCGTTATGCCCTGCCGGGTATCGGTAACAACTGGATGGTGATGCTCAAGGCCACCGCCCTGGTGTCGATCATCGGCCTCGCCGATCTGGTCAAGGCGGCCCAGGACGCCGGCAAAAGCAGCTATCAGCTGTTCTACTTCCTGGTACTTGCCGCGCTGATCTATCTGGTGATCACCAGCGCGTCCAACTTCATTCTGCGCTGGCTCGAACGTCGTTACTCCGCCGGTACCCGGGAGGCCGTACGATGATCGAACTTCTGCAGGAATACTGGAAACCCTTCCTCTACAGCGACGGCAACAACATCACCGGCCTGGCCATGACCCTGTGGCTGCTCAGCGCGTCGATCTTCATCGGCTTTCTGGTGTCGATCCCGCTGTCCATTGCCCGAGTGTCCCCGCACTTCTACATCCGCTTGCCGGTGCAGTTCTACACCTACCTGTTCCGGGGTACGCCACTCTATATTCAGCTGCTGATTTGTTACACCGGGATCTACAGCCTGGCCGCCATTCGGGCTCAGCCGGTGCTGGATGCGTTCTTTCGCGATGCGATGAATTGCACCATCCTCGCCTTTGCCCTGAACACCTGCGCCTACACCACGGAGATCTTCGCCGGGGCCATTCGCAGCATGAACCACGGTGAAGTCGAGGCCGCCAAGGCTTACGGCCTGACCGGCTGGAAGCTGTACGCCTACGTGATCATGCCGTCGGCCCTGCGTCGTTCGCTGCCTTACTACAGCAACGAAGTGATTCTGATGTTGCACTCGACCACCGTGGCCTTCACCGCGACCATCCCGGACATCCTGAAAGTCGCGCGGGACGCCAACTCGGCGACATTCCTGACTTTCCAGTCGTTCGGCATTGCCGCGCTGATCTACCTGACCGTCACTTTTGCGCTGGTCGGCCTGTTCCGCCTTGCCGAACGTCGATGGCTGGCCTTCCTCGGGCCGACCCACTAGGTCTCAACCTGCTTCAGGAACAACAGATGCGCCACCAGAAACATGACCTGCTGGCCCCGCTGCCGGGGACCGCGCGACAGATCCACAGTTTTCACTTCGGCCCACAACCGGCCAACGGCAAGATCTACATCCAGGCCTCCCTGCACGCCGACGAAATGCCCGGCATGCTGGTGGCCTGGCACCTCAAGCAACGCCTGGCGGAGCTGGAAGCCGCCGGTCGCCTGCGCAGCGAAATCGTGCTGGTGCCCATCGCCAACCCGGTAGGCCTGGAGCAGGTGCTGATGGATGTGCCGCTAGGCCGCTACGAGCTGGAAAGCGGCCAGAACTTCAACCGCTGGTTCGTCGACCTCAGTGAAGAAGTCGGGAACGCGATCGAAGACAAGCTCGGTGACGATCCGCAGCACAACCTGCAATTGATCCGCAGCAGCCTGCGCGATGCGCTGGCCCGGCAGACCGCCGACACCCAATTGCAATCCCAGCGCCTGACCCTGCAACGGTTGGCCTGCGACGCCGACATGGTGCTCGACCTGCATTGCGATTTCGAAGCGGTTGCGCATCTGTACACTACGCCGGACGCCTGGCCGCAGGTCGAACCGTTGGCCCGTTACATCGGCGCCGAAGCCAGTCTGCTGGCAACCGACTCCGGCGGCCAGTCGTTCGACGAATGCTTCACCCTGCTTTGGTGGCAGTTGAAGGAGCGCTTCGGGGAGCAGTTCGACATTGCGCCGGGGAGTTTTTCGGTGACCGTCGAATTGCGCGGTCAGGGCGATGTCAATCACCCGCTGGCCAGCCTCGACTGCCAGGCGCTGATCGACTACCTGATCCATTTCGGCGCGATCGCCGGCGAACCCGCGCCCCTGCCCGACCTGCCCTATCCGGCGACACCGCTGGCCGGTGTAGAGCCGGTGGCCACGCCCGTCGGCGGGCTGCTGGTGTTTACCGCGCTGCCGGGCCAGTACCTGGAAGCCGGGCAACTGATCGCCGAGATCATTGATCCGATCAACGATCGCGTCACCCCCGTCCATTGCACCGCCGCCGGGCTGATGTACGCCCGTTCGCTGCGCCGCATGGCCACTGCCGGCATGGTGATCGCCCACGTCGCGGGCACCGAAGCCTATCGCAGCGGCTATCTACTTTCGCCTTGAGGATGCACGCCCCATGTACAAATTGACCATCGAAGGCCTGCATAAAAGTTATGGCGAACATGAAGTCCTCAAAGGTGTTTCGCTCAAGGCCAGAACCGGCGACGTCATCAGCCTGATTGGCGCCAGCGGCTCGGGTAAAAGTACCTTCCTGCGTTGCATCAACTTCCTGGAACAACCCAACGACGGCGCCATGAGCCTCGACGGCCAGAACATCCGCATGATCAAGGATCGTCACGGCATGCACGTGGCCGACGCCAACGAACTGCAGCGGATTCGCACCCGCCTGGCCATGGTGTTCCAGCACTTCAACCTGTGGAGCCATATGACGGTGCTGGAAAACATCACCATGGCCCCGCGCCGGGTGCTGGGGTGCGACAAAAAAGAAGCCGAGGACCGCGCCCGGCGCTACCTCGACAAGGTGGGCCTGGCGTCCCGCGTGGCGGACCAATACCCGGCATTCCTGTCCGGCGGCCAGCAACAACGGGTCGCCATCGCCCGCGCACTGGCCATGGAACCGGAAGTCATGCTGTTCGACGAGCCGACCTCGGCGCTGGACCCGGAACTGGTTGGCGAAGTACTGAAAGTGATCCAGGGCCTGGCCGAAGAAGGCCGGACCATGATCATGGTGACCCACGAAATGAGCTTCGCCCGCAAAGTGTCGAGCCAGGTGCTGTTTCTGCACCAGGGTCTGGTGGAGGAAGAAGGTGCGCCGGAAGACGTGCTGGGCAAACCGAAAAGCGAGCGGTTGAAGCAGTTCCTCAGCGGTAACCTGAAATAACGTCTACAGAAAAACCTGTGGGAGCGGGCTTGCTCGCGAAGACGGAGTATCAGTGGCATTCATGCCGCCTGACACACCGCTTTCGCGAGCAAGCCCGCTCCCACTTTTTTTGATCTATAGCGTCTGAACTATCAGACGACAGGCGCAGGAGGCGGCTCGTCCGGCAGGGTAGGTTCGCCAGGCTCGTTAGGCTGTTCGTTCGGGGTATCGGGGTCGGGCTGGCCGGGGATGCCGCCCGCCATGCTGACGGGCGGATGTGCCAACAAGGACCAGGCCAGAACGCCAACCTGATTGGGTTCAAACCTTGCCAGTTCGGCACTGATTCGCGGATCGATCTTCATTCGGCACTCCTGAGCGATGGCCCGACCCGCCTTGCGCGGATCGGAGCAGTACACCCCATAGAGTGTACGCCCGCTCAGGAATTCCCGGCATTTGTCGGACGGTTGACTCAGGTGCGCGGCAGGGTCACGCCGCGCTGCCCCTGGTACTTGCCGCCACGGTCCTTGTAAGACACTTCACATTCTTCGTCCGACTCAAGGAACAGCATCTGCGCCACGCCTTCGTTGGCGTAGATCTTCGCCGGCAGGTTAGTGGTATTGGAGAATTCCAGGGTCACGTGACCTTCCCACTCAGGCTCAAGCGGCGTGACGTTGACGATGATGCCGCAGCGCGCATAGGTGCTTTTACCCAGGCAAATGGTCAATACATTGCGCGGAATGCGGAAGTATTCGACGGTGCTGGCCAGGGCGAAGGAGTTCGGCGGAATGATGCACACATCGCTGTGGATGTCGACGAAGCTGCCGGCATCGAAGTTTTTCGGGTCGACGATGGCCGAATTGATGTTGGTGAACACCTTGAAATGATTGGTGCAACGCACATCGTAGCCGTAGCTCGACACGCCGTAGGAGATCACACGGCTATCGTCGCTGCCGCGCACCTGGCGCTCGACGAAAGGCTCGATCATGCCGTGCTCTTGCGCCATGCGGCGAATCCACTTGTCCGATTTGATGCTCATGGCGGGTGTCCTGAATAGCGAGGTCGAAAAATTCTGTCCGGCATCTTACCGGGCGCGCCGCCGGGTTCAAAGTCCGGGGTGCAATTCTCGCCGAACATGCAGGAATTACGCGCGCTAGCGACGAACCGTCACACCGCCGATCCCTAAAACAGAGAAACCTTCGCAAGAAGCATTGGCACGTCCCGGAAAAAGGGTTAAGGTGGCGTCACTGTGCTGCTTGTGTCACTGAGAATCTCTACACGATATGTTGAATTTCGATCCAACCATCTACAAGAATTTTTCCTGCTCTTTGCACTCAGTCTCGGCCAGGGTTCTTCCTGAGTCGCAGTTATCTTTGTTCAAGGAGTTACACCATGTCTAATCGCCAAACCGGTACCGTTAAGTGGTTCAACGATGAAAAAGGCTTCGGCTTCATCACCCCACAATCCGGTGACGACCTGTTCGTTCACTTCAAAGCTATCCAGTCCGACGGCTTCAAAAGCCTGAAAGAAGGCCAACAGGTTTCTTTCATCGCTACCCGCGGTCAGAAAGGCATGCAAGCTGAAGAAGTTCAAGTTATCTAACTTGTACTTGCTTTAGTAAAAAGCCCCGCCCTCAACAGCGGGGCTTTTTTGTGCCTGAGTGTTTCTCCAGGCAAAAAAAGATCGCAGCCTGCGATCTTTTGATTTTCTTACCAGGTCACCCCAAACCCGGCGGTGTACCGGGTCGTGTCCAGATCCGCATCGTCGGTGCCACTGATGATGTCCCGCTCCGCCTTCAGGTTCAGCGAAGCCCATTCGGTCACCTTGTAGCGTAATCCCATCTCGGCATCGAGTGCATAGTCGGCCACATCCGACAGCGGCTTGCCGACCTCGCCATTGGTGAAGAACTCGACACGTTTGCCAATCAGGTATCGGTTGTAATCCCACTTCATGGCCAGGGCGTAGAAATTGTCCTTGCTGCCGTCGGAGAACTCATAGTCCGTGTGGTTGACCAGCGAGCCGAGGGAGAACGCCCCGAGTTCGTCATCCCAGAACTGATAGCCGGGACCGGTACCGACGGTGCGCTGACGGGAAAGGTCTTCGACCTTGTCGCGCTTGTAGACCAGGCGCCCCTGCCAGAACCATTGCTCGGTCAGGAATCGGTCGATGGAGTACTCGGCCCGCCAGTTGTCGGTGGTCACCACGTCGTCCTGGAACTCACGGTTGTATTCACCTTCAGCGGTGTGCCGCCAGCGACCGTGTCGCGCACTGGTCTTGAAATCGATGTCGTAGTCATCGGTGTCGTTTTCCGCCCGCTGATAATCCAGCGCGACATCGACGTTGCCTTTCCACACCAGATCCTCGACCACCGGTTTTGGCTTGAGAATCTGCTGAATGCTCGCCAGTTCGACCGTCTTCGGTGCTTCACCATTGGCCAGCGTCACCTTGCCGGCGTCCGCCGCTTTCAGCGACTTGGCTTTCTCGCCACTGTAGGCATCCTGCTTGACCAGCAACTCCTGATCGCTCTCCAGAGTCTTGACCTGTTTCCAGTCGATCGTGACCGCACCGGCGTACTCGGTCTGGATCAGCAGTTTGCCGCCATCGAACAGCGTGATCTTGCCGCTCAGCTTGTCGCCGTTGTTCAGCCACACGGTATCGGCTAGCAAGGGAGTGGAAGCACCAAGGACGGCGAGACACAGCAGGCATCTGGACAACATAAGCAAAATACAGGCTCAGGCTTGCGAGAAAAGTCGGCATTATCCGTAGGAACAAGGCCCTGACAAGGACTGACCCGACTATTTCTGTTGAGTTCATTTCTCAACCGCCTGTGCAGGAATTACTCTACAGACGGTAAAGCAAACTTCTTCAGGACTGACGGACGTGACCGATCCAACCGATGAACCCGAGAGTGCGGCGCAAATCCGACGCACGGCGCTGTATTTGACGCTTGCACAAATACCCGAAGGCAAAGTCGTCAGCTACGGCCAACTGGCCGAGCTTGCAGGACTGGGTCGCGCCGCTCGCTGGGTCGGCCGCACGCTCAGCCAATTGCCGAGCGACAGCAAGTTGCCCTGGCATCGGGTTCTGGGTGCAAACGGGCGTATCAGCCTGCCGGTGGGCAGCCCTTCGGGTGATGAGCAGCGCGCACGATTACGCATGGAGGGCATCAGCATCCTGAATAATCGTGTTGATATTCAGCGCCATGGCTGGCGCCCGGTAGAGCACAGCGGTTAGAGTGCGCGCTTTGTTTCCGTATTTCTTGAGGCAGACTCCAGCCCATGCCCCGTAAAACCTGGCGCGCCGCGCTCGCCGCTTATGCCAGCCCTTCGACACTCGTGCTGTTGCTGCTTGGTTTCGCCGCCGGCCTGCCTTACATGCTGGTGTTTTCGACACTTTCGGTCTGGCTGCGTGAAGCCGGCGTGGCTCGTGAAACCATTGGCTATGCAAGCCTGATCGGCCTGGCGTATGCCTTCAAATGGGTCTGGTCACCCTTGCTCGACCAATGGCGACTGCCATTGCTCGGCAAACTCGGTCGACGACGGTCCTGGCTCGTATTGTCCCAGGCACTGGTCATCCTCGGCTTGATCGGGATGGGTTTCTGCGACCCGCAAAAGCATTTGTCCTGGCTGATCGCCATTGCCGTGGTCGTCGCTTTCGCATCGGCGACGCAGGACATTGCGGTAGACGCCTACCGCCTGGAAATCGCCGAAGACAACCGCCAGGCCGCACTCGCCGCCAGCTACATGTCCGGGTATCGGATCGCCGCCCTGCTGGCCACCGCCGGTGCGCTGTATTTCGCTGAAGGTTTCGGCTCGACCGGTTTCAACTACAAGCATTCGGCATGGGCCGGCACCTACATTCTGTTCGGCGCCCTGATGGTCCCGGCACTGCTGACCAGCCTGTTCATGCGCGAACCGCCGGTACCATTGCGCACACAACTGCAGGCCGGTCGATACAGCTTTGTGCATCAACTGGCGTCAGTGTTCGTACTGATCGTGCTGCTGGTTTCCGTTCCGGCGATGTTCACCCAACTCTACAACACCGACTTCGCCAGCGTGCTGTTCCAGGGTGTGAGCGTGCTTGATCTGCTGCTCGAAGACCGCGCCTTCCTGCGCGCGATCCTCTACACCACCCTCACCGCCCTGTGCCTCTCGGCCATGGGCCGTCGTGGCCTGGCACCGGTGCTGACGCCGGTCAACGACTTCATTCTGCGTTACCGCTGGCAGGCACTGCTGCTGCTCGGGCTGATCGCCACCTACCGGATGTCCGACACGGTCATGGGTGTGATGGCCAACGTGTTCTACATCGACCAGGGCTTCACCAAGGACCAGATCGCCAGCGTCAGCAAGATCTTCGGCCTGATCATGACGCTGGTAGGTGCCGGCATGGGCGGTCTGCTGATCGTGCGTTTCGGCATTTTGCCGATCCTGTTCATCGGTGGCGTTTCGTCGGCGGCCACCAATCTGCTGTTCCTGATGCTGGCCGATATGGGCCCCAACCTGAAGATGCTGATCCTGACCATTTCCCTGGACAACTTCAGTTCAGGCCTGGCCACCTCAGCCTTCGTCGCCTATTTGTCGAGCCTGACCAACCTCAAGTTCTCCGCCACCCAATATGCCCTGCTCAGCTCGATCATGCTGTTGCTGCCGCGCCTGATCGGCGGCTACTCCGGGGTCATGGTAGAAAAATTCGGTTACCACAACTTCTTCCTGATCACCGCCCTGCTGGGCGTTCCGACACTGCTTTTGATCGCCTTGCACTGGTTCCAGGAGAACCGCCGCGCAGGTCCGACACCTACACCGGAACCGGTGCAAACCCCGGTCGCCGAAGAATCGTAGATTCTTTACGCAGGAAAAATCGCGGAGGGCCGAGTGAATCGCGCCCTCCTGCCACACCACCGACCGCATGCCTGTACGCCAGCGGATCTCGCCCGTACAATGCTCCGTCATTTCTCGTCATCAGCAATCGATAACGGCCAACCATGCGCACCAGTCAATTTTTGCTCGCCACACAAAAAGAAACGCCTTCCGACGCGGTCGTGATCAGCCACCAGCTGATGCTGCGCGCCGGCATGATCCGCAAACTCGCCTCGGGCCTGTACACCTGGCTGCCGATGGGCTTGCGGGTAATGCGCAAGGTCGAAGCCGTCGTTCGTGAAGAAATGAACGCCGCCGGTTCTCTCGAAGTGTTGATGCCGAGCACGCAACCGGCTGAGCTGTGGCAGGAATCCGGGCGCTGGGAAGAGTACGGCCCTGAATTGCTGCGCTTCAAGGATCGCCATGGCCGCGACTTCTGCGCCGGCCCGACCCACGAAGAAGTCATCACCGATCTGATGCGCAACGAGTTGAGCAGCTACAAGCAGCTGCCGATCAACCTGTACCAGATCCAGACCAAATTCCGTGATGAAATCCGCCCACGCTTCGGCTTGATGCGCGGCCGCGAATTCATCATGAAGGACGCCTATTCGTTCCACGCAGACCAGCCGTCGCTGCAGGTCACCTACGACCGCATGCACCAGGCCTACTGCAACGTGTTCACCCGCCTGGGCCTGAAGTTCCGTCCTGTTGAAGCCGACAACGGCTCCATCGGCGGCGCCGGTTCCCACGAGTTCCACGTGCTGGCCGAGTCCGGCGAAGACGATATCGTTTTCAGCAACGGCTCCGACTACGCCGCCAACATCGAAAAAGCCGAAGCCGTACCGCGCGAAACGTCGCGCGCCGCTCCGGCCGAAGAGCTGCGCCTGGTCGACACCCCGAACGCCAAGACCATTGCGCAACTGGTCGAAGGCTTCAACCTGCCGATCGAGAAAACCATCAAGACCCTCGTGGTGCACGCAGAAGAGAAAGGCAAGCTGATTGCCCTGATCATCCGTGGCGACCATGAACTGAACGAAATCAAGGCCGCCAACCAGCCAGGCGTTGCCAGCCCCCTGGTCATGGCCTCGGAAAGTGAACTGCGCGAGGCCATCGGTGCCGGTGCCGGCTCCCTGGGTCCGTTGAACCTGCCGCTGCCGATCATCATCGACCGCTCGGTCGAACTGATGAGCGACTTTGGCATTGGCGCCAACATCGACGACAAACACTACTTCGGCGTGAACTGGGAGCGCGACCTGCCTGTTCCGACCGTTGCCGACCTGCGCAACGTCGTGGCCGGCGACCCGAGCCCGGACGGTAAAGGCACCCTGGAAATCAAGCGCGGCATCGAAGTCGGGCACATCTTCCAGCTGGGCAACAAGTACAGCAAAGCGATGAAGTGCGAAGTGCTTGGCGAGAACGGCAAGCCGGTCACCCTGGAAATGGGTTGCTACGGCATCGGCGTGTCCCGCGTGGTGGCGGCTGCCATCGAGCAGAACAACGATGAAAACGGGATCATCTGGAGCGACACCCTCGCGCCTTTCCAGATCGCCCTGGTGCCGCTGCGCTACGAAACCGAACAGGTTCGTGAAGCCACCGACAAGCTGTACGCGGAACTCACCGCTGCCGGCTTCGAAGTGCTGCTCGATGACCGCGACAAGAAAACCAGCCCGGGCATCAAGTTCGCGGACATGGAGCTGATCGGCATTCCACACCGGATCGTGGTCAGCGACCGCGGCCTGGCCGAAGGCAACCTGGAATACAAGAGCCGTACCGAGGCCGAGGCACAAGCGCTGCCGGTCGCCGACGTGCTGTCCTTCCTTCAGGCCCGCATCCGCCGCTGATACCAGATATAGAGACGTCATGTTCAAGCGAAACACCTTAGGCCTCGGTGGTGCCGCCTTGTGCGGTGCCCTGCTGGTCAGCGGCTGTGCCAACCACATGTCGCAACGCAGCGAGCAAGAGGAACGGGTCGAGCGCAAATTGCTCGACCACAGCCTGCAGATCGATGTCGGTGAGCCCAAGGTGCTTGAGCTGCCGCAACGCCGGGTGAAAATTCACGAGCAGAAGACTTTCGAAGTCACCGAGTTCGAAGTCACGCGTCACTACGACCGCTATACGCCGTACCAACCCTGGCGGGAGATTTACGAAATCCCGCTGGGCGCGGTGGCCGTGGTGGCGGGTATCGGTGCCAACGTGGTCAACGTGTTCGCCCTCGGCAATCTGCCGGACAGCGTGACCAAGGACTGGCTGAGCTACGGTTTCGCCGGGCTCAACCCGTTCATGAACGTGCAGTCCCACGGCCGTGCGCAGCAAAACCTGGCCGGTATTGATGAAGTCCAGCGCGACAAACGCACGGAGTATTCAAGCCTGCCCTGGAGCGAGCGCCCGGTTGAGGTCAAGGCCGGCAAGGAAACCTTCGAACTGAGCACTGACAAAAACGGCGTGTTACGCCTGAATCTGTTGGACAGCCCGTTCGCCGAACATGACATCAATCATCTGAGCCGATTGCTGATCCGTGTTGCGGATGCTCAGGACAACGTGCACATCGATTCCACCCTGGTCATCAGCAGCAACTTGCGCAGCAAGCTCTATGAGGCCCACGGGCTGATTTATGACGATCTCGAAGGTGACGAAGTCAATCAGTGGGTCCACCGGGTCAAACGCCTGTCGGAACTGGGTCTTGAAGAAGAAGCCAGCGAACTGGAACAGAGCCTGATCGAACTGACGCGCAATGATCCCGAATTGCAGACCGAGTTTCTGAAGTCGCTGGCCCGCAATGGCGAACGACTGGTGGCGAATCCGGGGCTCAATTAAAGCCAAAAAGCTTCGCGAGCAAGCCCGCTCCCACATGGGATTTCCGTTATTCACAAATCCAATGTGGGAGCGGGCTTGCTCGCGAAGGCGGCCAGACATTCACCGCCTAACCTCAATCTTCCACTACCGCTCAAACAACTCCATCTGCTCGAACCCGCCCCGCAAGTCCTCCAGTCGCACGCCGACGCCCAACAACCGCACCGGTTTACCGCCGCGATTGAAGGCCTGGGTCAGCATCAACTGATAACTCCCCAGATCCCGCCCTGCCCCGGCCTGCTCCAGTGTGGTCTGGGTAAAATCATGGAATTTCACTTTGACGAACGGCTTGCCAGGCCGATAACTGCTGTCGATTCGCGCCATGCGACCGGCCAGGGTCTCCAGCAGCTCGGGCAATTTATCCAGGCAACTCTTCAGGTCCGGCAGGTCAACGTCGTAGGTATTTTCGACACTAATTGACTGACGACGATTGTCGTTGTGCACCACACGATCATCAATCCCACGGGCCAGGCTCCAGAGCCGCTCGCCAAAGCTGCCGAATTCACGCACCAACGCCAACTTGTCCCACTCGCGCAATTGCAGGCAATCGGTGATACCCAGCTTGCCGAGCTTGTCGGCGGTGACTTTACCGACCCCGTGCAATTTGCTCACCGGCAAGCCACTGACAAAGTCCTCGACCTGGTCCGGCGTGATGACAAACAGGCCATTGGGCTTTTTCCAGTCACTGGCAATCTTGGCCAGAAACTTGTTCGGTGCCACTCCCGCCGACACGGTGATATGCAACTGATTGGAGACCCGGCGCCGGATGTCCTGGGCGATCCGCGTTGCGCTACCACCGAAATACGCACTGTCCGACACATCGAGGTACGCCTCGTCGAGCGAGAGCGGCTCAATGATCTCGGTGTAATCGCGAAAGATCGTGTGAATTTCCCTGGACGCTTCTCTATAAGCATCCATGCGTGGCTTGACGATGGTCAGGTCCGGGCACAGTTTCAAGGCATGCCCGGAGGACATCGCCGAACGCACCCCGTACGCTCGCGCTTCATAATTGCAGGTGGCGATCACCCCACGCCGGTCCGCCGACCCACCCACCGCCAATGGCTTGCCGGCCAGACGCGGGTCGTCGCGCATCTCAATGGCGGCGTAGAAACAGTCACAATCGACATGGATGATCTTTCGCTGAGTCATGGCAAAGCAGTGTTCATGGCAAGGAAAAGGCGTGTTGGTGTGACGGATATGCAGTATCTCACCGACACCTGTATATAGCACCAGTAGTCTGAATGTTCTTTTCGACTCGTGGGAAATGTCGTTGGTAAATTTATTTTTTCAATCAAAAAAACGTTCACGATAGAGCCGCACGCCTTGCCCCGCCTGCCTCACAGGCTGACCCACCCACCCCTCGGCAAGCTAACCGATTGAAGCAAAACAGGTTTTATCGGAATTGAAGGTTGACACCCCGACGTATTTCTATAGAATGCAGCCACACAGACGCGGGATGGA
>NZ_JBWKXF010000022.1:16580-93751 GCF_059422645.1 Pseudomonas sp. GW821-FHT01C01
ATGGAGCAGTCTGGTAGCTCGTCGGGCTCATAACCCGAAGGTCGTCGGTTCAAATCCGGCTCCCGCAACCAAACATCAAGAAAGGCTACTCGAAAGAGTGGCTTTTTTTGTGCGCGCTCGTTTTGTAGCGTCGAGAACCAAAACAAGGTCTGGACACTCGGCGACGCGAAAACCGGAAATCGTTCTGATTCCGAAACTTAGGCCATCGCTGCGACCGTTTGCCGCAATTCAACGTTTATTTGACCTGCTTCAGGATTAACGGTTGACACCCCGGCGTATCTCTATAGAATGCCGCCACACAGACGCGGGATGGAGCAGTCTGGTAGCTCGTCGGGCTCATAACCCGAAGGTCGTCGGTTCAAATCCGGCTCCCGCAACCAAACATCAAAAAAGGCTACTCGAAAGAGTGGCCTTTTTTGTATCTGTTGAAAAAGTCCTTTCGCAACAATGATCTGTCACTGTGTAGCAAGCCGTTTGGGGGTCACCCATGCGCCGAGTTCAGACTATGCTCTATCGCAGGCTGAAGCCTTCACGACTGATAACGCGCCGCCCCTGTTGCCGGGTGATAGGCGTTAATATTTGTGATTATTTTTTTCTACAGGGATTGGTAACTTGGCTGGATACCCCCATCCTGTCGCGCACAATCCAAGAGGTGATTGATGCGCGCCAACTCGTCTGATTCACAAGACACTGTCACAGCGACACAACCGATCAAGGCCGAGCGTCTGCGCCTGCTCGATCGATTGAGCAAATACCGTCAACCCATTGGCCTGGCGGTCACCCTGCTGTTGTTCGCGATCGCGCTGATCGCCTGTCGTCACCTGTTGAGCGAGCTCGACCTTTACGCGCTGCACGACTCAATCCTCGAAGTTCCGAAACCTGCCTTGATGGGTGCACTGGGCGCAACCGTGGTGGGCTTCATCATTCTGCTCGGCTACGAATGGTCGGCCAGCCGCTATGCCGAGGCGAACCTGGCACCACGCACGCTGGCACTGGGCGGTTTCACGGCCTTCGCCATCGGCAACGCCATCGGTCTTTCAATGTTGTCGGGCGGCTCGGTTCGCTATCGCCTCTATGCCCGTCATGGCCTGGGAGCGGCTGAAGTCGCCCGCATGACGCTGTTCGCCAGCCTCTCGCTGGGTTGCGCGCTGCCGCCGCTGGCCGCCCTGGCGACGCTCAGCGACCTGCCTGCCGCGTCCACCGCCCTGGGTCTCTCCGAGGTTTTGCTGGGCGTTGTGGCGACTGCCGTGCTCGTGCTGTTTTCGGTGCTGGCCTTAGGCATCTACCGTCGTCGACTGCCGGAACAGCCTTACCCGGACAACCTGCTGGTCAAGGTCGGACGCCGCACCTTACGCCTGCCCGGGCTTCGACTGACGTTCCTGCAATTGATCATCACCGCCCTGGACGTAGCAGCCGCCGCAACCGTGCTCTATCTGCTGCTACCGGAAACACCGCCCTTTGGCGCGTTCCTTTTGGTGTACCTGCTGGCTTTGGCCGCCGGTGTGCTCAGCCATGTGCCGGGCGGTGTCGGGGTGTTCGAGGCAATTTTGCTGGCCGCGTTTTCCGACACCCTTGGCGCCGCACCACTGGCGGCCGCCCTTCTGCTCTATCGCTTGATCTACGTGGTCCTGCCGTTGCTGGTGGCCTGCCTGCTGCTGCTGATCAACGAAGGCCAGCGCCTGTTCCAGACACGCCAGACATTGCGCGCAGCCTCAGGCCTGGCGGCGCCGATACTGGCGGTGCTGGTATTCCTGTCCGGTGTTGTCCTGCTGTTCTCCGGCGCCACCCCGGAAATCGACACGCGCCTGGAGCACATCGGTTTTCTGATCCCCCATCGACTGGTCGATGCTTCGCACTTTGGCGCCAGCCTGGTCGGCGTTCTGTGCCTGTTGCTGGCCCAGGGGCTGCGTCGCCGGCTGTCGGCCGCGTGGATGCTGACCACCATTCTGTTGCTGGTCGGCGCCCTGCTCTCGCTGCTCAAGGGCTTTGACTGGGAAGAAGCCAGCCTGATGGTGCTGACGGCGAGCCTGCTCGGGGTATTCCGCCGCTCGTTCTATCGCCCCAGCCGCCTGACCGAGGTGCCGTTCTCGCCGTTGTACCTGGTCGCCAGCCTGTGCGTGCTCGGCGCGTCGATCTGGCTGCTGCTGTTCGCCTATCAGGACGTTCCCTACAGCCACCAACTCTGGTGGCAGTTCACCCTTGACGCCGACGCCCCTCGCGGCCTGCGTTCACTGCTCGGTGCCGCGGTTCTGCTGGTCGTGGTGTCGCTGACCTGGCTGCTGCGCACCGCGCGCCCGGTCATACACCTGCCGACGCCCGACGAACTGGAACGCGCCAGCAAGATCCTCATGGCATCGGCCCAACCGGATGGTGGTCTGGCCCTGACCGGTGACAAGGCGCTGCTGTTTCACCCCAATGACGAAGCGTTCCTGATGTACGCCCGTCGCGGCCGCAGCCTGGTGGCGCTGTATGACCCGATCGGCCCGGGCCAGCAACGGGCGGAAATGATCTGGCAGTTCCGCGACCTGTGCGACATCCACCACGCCCGCCCCGTGTTCTATCAAGTGCGCGCAGAGAACCTGCCGTACTACATGGACATCGGTCTGACGGCGATCAAGCTTGGCGAAGAAGCCCGGGTCGACCTTAAGCGTTTTGATCTCGAAGCCAAGGGCAAAGAGATGAAGGACCTGCGCTACACCTGGAACCGTGGTACCCGTGACGGCCTGTCGCTGGAAATCTTCGAGCCCGGCCACGCACCGATGGATGAGCTCAAGGTGATCTCCGATGCCTGGCTGACCGGCAAGAACGTCCGGGAAAAAGGTTTTTCGCTGGGCCGCTTCAGCGATGACTACCTCAAGTATTTTCGTATCGCGGTGATTCGTTTCGAGGGTCGCCCGGTAGCGTTCGCCAACTTGCTCGAGACCTACGGCCATGACCTGGCCAGCCTCGACCTGATGCGCGCGCACCCGGATGCCCCGAAGCTGACCATGGAGTTCATGATGGTCGGCCTGATTCAACATTATAAAAACCATGGATACGCGCGTTTCAGCCTGGGCATGGTGCCGTTGTCGGGGTTGCAACCCCGTCGCGGCGCACCATTGACCCAGCGCCTGGGCTCGATGGTATTCCGCCGTGGTGAGCAGCTGTACAACTTCCAGGGCTTGCGCCGCTTCAAAGACAAGTTCCAGCCTGATTGGGAACCCCGTTATATGGCCGTGCCCGCCGGACTCGATCCGCTGGTTGCGCTGGCCGACACTGCTGCCCTGATCGCGGGCGGCTTGACCGGATTGGTGAAACGCTGATGATTCAACGCTCCTTGCGGTATGTATTGGGCACACTGGTGATAGTGGCCCTGATTCTCGGTGGCGGTTACTGGTACCTGAAACGCCCGGCACCGGAACCGACCCTCGAATGGCTGACCCCGGCCGACGGTGCGGCGATGACCCGTGTCATCCCCGGCACCACGCCACGCGCCCAGGTGCTGGTGGCGGTCAACGAAGACCAGAAACTCAGCGACAAGCAATTGATGACCCTGAGCCGTAGTGGCTCGGCGCAGATTGTCCAGGTGATCCTGCCCAAGGACTGCCTGCTGCAAAGCCGCGCCCTGCAATCGGGCCTGAGAGAACTCAAAGGCCCGGCGACCCTGGTCAGCGGTATCGGCCCGGGCGCCGTGCTGGCCTGGCGCTGGTTGTCCGAGCAAAAGGATGACAAGGCTTACGCCGTCTCGGTCGACCTGGCCCTGGAAAAGGGTGGCTGCACTCACCTGCTGCCGAAAAGCGCCGCCCACGGCCACTGGCTGGCAGCGTGGAACGACAACCCGGACGATACCAGCGCCGGTTTTGTGCGCGACCAGGTCAATGCCGAAACCAGCATCAGCGACTACGACATCAACCTGCCGCAAGTGTTGAACAACGAACTGCGCAAGATCCTCGTCGGTGGCGACAAAGCCGCTGGCGGCCTGCAGATCCCGGTGGTCGAAGTGCCGGCGGGCCAGGCCAGGGACACCGTGACCCTGTTCCTGTCCGGCGACGGCGGCTGGCGCGACCTCGACCGCGACGTGGCGGGCGAGATGGCCAAGATCGGCTACCCGGTGGTCGGCATCGACACCCTGCGCTACTACTGGCAGCACAAGAGCCCGGAGCAAAGTGCGCTGGACCTGGCTGAACTGATGCAACACTACCGGCAGAAATGGGGCACCAAGCGCTTCATCCTGACCGGTTACTCGTTCGGCGCGGATGTTCTGCCGGCGATTTACAACCGCCTGGCCGAGTCGGAACAGAATCGCGTTGACGCCATCATCCTGCTGGCCTTCGCCCGTACCGGCAGCTTTGAAATCGAAGTCGAAGGCTGGCTCGGCAACGCCGGCAAGGAAGCCGCCACCGGCCCGGAAATGGCCAAGCTGCCAGCCGCCAAAGTGGTGTGCATCTACGGTGAAGAAGAAACCGACGAAAGCGGCTGCACCGACAAGACTGCGGTGGGCGAAGCGATGAAACTGCCTGGCGGCCACCACTTCGACGAAAACTACCCGGCGCTGGCCAAGCGTCTGGTGGACATCATCGAGAAGCGCCAGCCGAAGGAAACGGCTGCTACAGAGTGATCTGACAGCCCGCAAAAAGCCCTCGTTACCTCACGGTAGCGGGGGCTTTTTCATTCCACCACACACCACACATCCCCTGTGGGAGCGGGCTTGCTCGCGAAGGGGGCGTGTCAGGCGACATAGATGCAATTTGACACACCGCTTTCGCGAGCAAGCCCGCTCCCACACTGGATCTTCATAGCCTTGCAGTTTTGCACTCACCCACAAAAAAGCCCCCGCTACCGCAATGGCAACGGGGGCTTTTTGATGAGGCTTACATCTCGACCTGAGTACCCAGTTCAATCACCCGGTTCAACGGCAGATTGAAGAAACGCAGGTTGCCATTGGCGTTCTGCAACATGAACGCAAACAGCGCCTCACGCCAGCGGGACATGCCTTCGAGCTTGGAGGCGATGACCGTTTCGCGGCTGAGGAAGTACGTGGTGCGCATCGGACTGAAATCCAGTTCATCGAGATGACACAGTTTCAATGCCTTCGGTACGTCCGGCTCGTCGGTAAAGCCGAAGTGCAGGATCACCCGGAAGAAACCTTCGCCGTAGGCATCGACCTCGAACCGCCGTGTTGGCGGCACTCGCGGGATGTCTTCGTACACCACCGTCAGCAGCACCACTTGCTGGTGCAGTACCTGGTTATGCAGCAGATTGTGCAACAGCGCGTGGGGCACGGCATCCGGCCGCGCCGTCAGGAACACAGCGGTGCCCTGAACACGATGAGGCGGTTGTACGGCAATGCTGCTGATGAAGATCGGCAGCGGCAAACCACCCTCATCGATACGCTCGACCAGCAACTGCTTGCCACGCTTCCAGGTGGTCATCAGCACAAACAGCGCGAAACCGGCGATCACCGGGAATGCACCGCCCTGAACGATCTTCGGCACGTTGGCGGCGAAGTACACACCGTCTACCAGCAGGAAACCCAACAGGATTGGCACCACAAGGACCGGTGGCCACTTCCACAGCAGCAGGATCACCGCGGACACCAGAATGCTGGTCATCAGCATGGTCCCGGTCACCGCCACACCGTAGGCCGAGGCCAGGGCACCGGAGGATTCGAAGCCCAGCACCAGCAGCACCACGCCGACCATCAGCGCCCAGTTCACCGCGCCGATGTAGATCTGGCCCTGTTCGGCGCTGGAAGTGTGCTGGATGTGCATGCGCGGAATGTAACCGAGCTGGATCGCCTGACGGGTCAGGGAGAACGCACCGGAAATCACCGCTTGCGAGGCAATCACCGTGGCCAGGGTCGACAAGCCGACCAGCGGGATCAATGCCCAGCTCGGTGCCAGCAGGTAGAACGGGTTACGAGCCGCTTCCGGGTCGCCCAGCAGCAAGGCACCCTGACCGAAATAGTTCAGCACCAGCGCTGGTAGCACGAGGATGAACCAGGCACGAGCGATCGGCTTGCGACCGAAGTGGCCCATGTCCGCGTACAGGGCCTCGGCACCGGTCAATGCCAGCACCACAGCGCCGAGAATCGACACGCCCATGCCCGGATGGACCATGAAGAAACGTACGCCCCACACCGGGTTCATCGCTTGCAGGACTTCCGGATGCTGGCTGATGCCATAGACGCCCAACGCCCCCAGCACAAGGAACCAGGTGACCATGATCGGCCCGAACAGAATGCCGATGCGCGCAGTCCCGTGACTCTGAATCAGAAACAACCCGACCAGCACCACCAGCGATAATGGCACCACCCAATGGTCGATGCCTTCAAAAGCCAGCCCCAGGCCTTCAATTGCCGAAAGCACGGAGATCGCCGGGGTAATCATGCTGTCGCCATAGAACAACGCCGCGCCAATCAGTCCGCAGACCACCAGCAACGTGCGCAATTTGGCGTGCCCCGCCGCCGCCCGCCGGGCCAGTGCGGTCAAGGCCATGATGCCGCCTTCGCCCTGGTTGTCGGCGCGTAGCACGAACATCATGTACTTGATCGATACGACCCAGATCAGCGACCAGAAGATCAGTGCCAGGATCCCCAGCACTCCGTCATGGTTGACCGGCACGCCATAGCCTCCGGAAAACACTTCTTTGAGGGTGTACAACGGACTGGTGCCGATATCGCCATAAACCACCCCGACTGCCGCGACCAGCATGCCGATCGGCTTCACCGCCGAATGCTCGGCGCCCGCAGTCTGACTACTTGCCTGACCCATCCACCACTCCTACTTCCCAGACCCGGCTTCTTTGAAGAAGCACTATGCTTTGTCGTGCAGCATGCGCTGTTTTACTTCACGTTACAGACGTTTTGTTGACTGTAAAAAATTGGTAAAGCCCAACGGCGCGAAGCATAGCGCAGCACTCGTCGTATTTCCCTGCATAAAGCTGGTCAAGTGAACGACTCATCGCTAGAATTGCGCACTTTTTGATCAGAGGCGCAGTTCAAGCGCCCGTCCGTCGGTTTTGCCCTGCCCGGCAAGCGGCGTCACAAAATACCGAGGTTAGACATGTCCACCACTCCTGCGCCGGCCAATCCAAAGGTTGGCTTCGTATCCCTGGGTTGCCCCAAAGCACTGGTCGACTCTGAGCGCATCCTTACCCAGCTGCGCATGGAAGGCTATGACGTCGTGTCCACTTACCAGGACGCCGACGTCGTGGTGGTCAACACCTGCGGCTTCATCGATTCGGCCAAGGCCGAGTCCCTGGAAGTGATCGGCGAAGCCATCAAGGAAAACGGCAAGGTCATCGTGACCGGCTGCATGGGCGTCGAAGAAGGCAACATTCGCAACGTACACCCGAGCGTGCTGGCCGTGACCGGTCCGCAGCAGTACGAGCAAGTGGTCAACGCCGTGCACGAAGTCGTGCCGCCACGCCAGGACCACAACCCGCTGATCGACCTGGTGCCGCCGCAGGGCATCAAACTGACCCCGCGCCACTACGCCTACCTGAAGATTTCCGAAGGCTGCAACCACAGCTGCAGCTTCTGCATCATCCCGTCGATGCGCGGCAAACTGGTCAGCCGTCCGGTGGGCGACGTGCTCGACGAGGCCCAGCGCCTGGTCAAGTCCGGCGTCAAAGAGCTGCTGGTGATCTCCCAGGACACCAGCGCCTACGGCGTCGATGTGAAATACCGCACCGGTTTCTGGAACGGCGCGCCGGTGAAAACCCGCATGACCGAACTCTGCGAAGCCCTGAGCACCCTCGGCGTCTGGGTTCGCCTGCACTACGTTTACCCGTACCCGCACGTTGACGAGCTGATCCCGTTGATGGCCGCCGGCAAGATCCTGCCGTACCTGGACATCCCGTTCCAGCACGCCAGCCCGAAAGTGCTGAAGTCGATGAAACGCCCGGCCTTCGAAGACAAGACCCTGGCACGGATCAAGAACTGGCGCGAAATCTGCCCGGACCTGATCATCCGTTCGACCTTCATCGTCGGCTTCCCTGGCGAAACCGAAGAAGATTTCCAGTACCTGCTGAACTGGCTGACCGAAGCACAACTCGACCGCGTCGGCTGCTTCCAGTACTCGCCGGTCGAGGGCGCACCGGCCAATGACCTGGACCTGGAAGTCGTCCCGGACGACGTCAAGCAGGACCGTTGGGAGCGTTTCATGGCGCACCAGCAGGCCATCAGCTCGGCACGCCTGCAAATGCGCATCGGCCGTGAGATCGAAGTGCTGGTCGATGAAGTCGACGAGCAAGGCGCAGTGGGTCGCTGCTTCTTCGACGCCCCGGAAATCGACGGCAACGTATTCATCGATAACGGCAGCAACCTCAAGCCGGGCGACAAGGTCTGGTGCAAAGTGACCGACGCCGACGAATACGATCTGTGGGCTGAACAGATCTAAACGCAAAAAATACGCAGAGCCCCGCTCTCTTGACGAGATGCGGGGCTTTTTTACGGCTATCGTTTGCAGATGGAAGGATTCCTATCAACCACTGCATAAGGAGCAGACGGGCATGCGTCAGCATTCGGTCATCCACACGCCGAAACTCAGCGACTACGAAGAATTGACCCGGGTCTGGGAGGCCTCGGTACGTGCCACCCACGACTTTCTGCCGGACAGCTACATCGAACTGCTGAAAAACCTGGTGCTGACCCGCTACCTCGACGCCGTGATGCTGATCTGCACCAAAGATTCGAGCCAACGCATCACCGGGTTCGCCGGCGTCGCGGCAGGCAAGATCGAAATGCTCTTCATCGACCCTGACCATCGCGGCCAGGGCCTGGGCAAGAAATTGTTGCGCTATGCCCTGGAACACCTGAACGCCAACGAACTGGACGTCAACGAACAAAACCCGCAAGCCCTCGGCTTTTACTTCAAGCAGGGCTTCGAGGTCATCGGTCGCTCGGAAGTCGATGGCATGGGCCAGCCGTATCCGCTGCTGCACATGCGCTTGCGCCAGCCCCAACAACACTCAAAACATGCCTGACACAACACAAAACACCGTAGGAGCTGGCTTGCCAGCGATGGTGGTTAACGATAACGCGCTCTTTCAGAATATACGCGGCGCTTTCGAATCCATCGCTGGCAAGCCAGCTCCTACAGGAAAAGCCATACGGTGCAAATGGAACCGGGATTAACCGGCGCCAGGCAGGTACAATGCCCACCCCCTTTTTGTTACGGCCCTGACATGACTGACCCGATTCGTCTCTCCAAACGCCTCATCGAACTCGTCGGCTGTTCCCGTCGGGAGGCTGAGCTGTTCATCGAGGGCGGCTGGGTCACCGTCGACGGCGTGGTCATCGACGAGCCGCAATTCAAGGTCGACGCCCAGAAAGTCGAGCTTGATCCAGAAGCCAAGGCCACTGCACCGGAGCCTGTGACGCTGCTGCTCAATGTGCCCGCCGGCATGGATGCA
Source organism: Pseudomonas sp. GW821-FHT01C01 (assembly GCF_059422645.1). NCBI lineage: Bacteria > Pseudomonadati > Pseudomonadota > Gammaproteobacteria > Pseudomonadales > Pseudomonadaceae > Pseudomonas > Pseudomonas sp. GW821-FHT01C01. The sequence goes on from NZ_JBWKXF010000022.1 coordinate 25,977, forward strand.
GACACCGCCATGACCACCCTCGGCGCCGAGACCCTGAGCGAAGAACACCGTTACGGCAAGCGCCCGTTGCGTGGCCATTTCCTGCGCCTGACCGCCAGCACCGACCTGCAGGCCAACGCCAGCGGTCTGCTGGTGTTCACCCAGGACTGGAAAATCCTGCGCAAACTCACCGCCGACTCCAGCAAGATCGAGCAGGAGTATGTGGTCGAGGTTGAAGGCGAGATGGTGGCTCACGGTTTGAACCGCCTGAACCACGGCCTGACCTACAAGGGCAAGGAATTGCCGGCGGTCAAGGCCAGCTGGCAGAACGAAAACCGCCTGCGCTTTGCCATGAAGAACCCGCAACCGGGCATCATCGCCCAGCTGTGCCAGGCCGTCGGCCTGAAGGTCGTCGCCATCCGCCGCATCCGCATCGGCGGCGTGTCCATCGGCAAAGTGCCCGTGGGGCAATGGCGCTACTTGTCCGGCAAAGAGAAGTTCTAAGACTTCCCGCGCCGCCACACCTTTCGGCGCTGCTGTTTTCGGCGGCGCCCATAGCTGAACTATCAGGACTGCACACATGATCCATAACGACGTACTGCGCAGCGTGCGCTACATGCTCGACATCAGCGACAAAAAAGTCATCGAGATCATCAAGCTCGGCGGCAAGGACGTAGCCCTGGCGGACCTGGTGACGTACCTCGACAAGAAAGAGGAAGACGAAGAAGGCTTCGTACGCTGCCCGGACGACGTCATGGCGCATTTCCTCGATGGCCTGGTGATCTTCAAGCGCGGCAAGGACGAAAGCCGTCCGCCGCAGCCGATCGAAGTGCCGGTGACCAACAACATCATCCTGAAAAAGCTGCGTGTGGCGTTCGAGCTGAAAGAAGACGACATGCACGCGATCCTCAAGGCCGCCGAGTTCCCGGTGTCCAAGCCTGAACTGAGCGCGCTGTTCCGCAAGTTCGGCCACACCAACTATCGCCCGTGCGGCGACCAGTTGCTGCGCAATTTCCTCAAGGGCCTGACCCTGCGCGTTCGTCCGCAGTAAGTTCAAGGCTCATTTCCTATGTAGGAGCTGGCTTGCCAGCGATGGTCGCAAACGATAACGCGTGTTGACTGGATCAACGCGGCGCTCTTGAATCCTTCGCTGGCAAGCCAGCTCCTACAGGGCCGAATGCCTCCCTATTCCGCGCAAAAATAGTGGCTCCGCTGACCGCGGCTGACGACTAGGGTGTAAAGACCTCAGCTCTCAGGATTCGCCATGCACCCGTACTTTTCCCTGCAAGGTCGCACCGCCCTGGTGACCGGCGGCACCCGCGGTATCGGCAAAATGATCGCCAAGGCCTACGTCGAGGCAGGCGCCACCGTATACGTCTGCGCCCGCGACGCCGAGGCCTGCCAGCAAACCGCTGACGAACTCGGAGCACTTGGACGCTGCCATGCCATGGCGGCCAACCTCGCCAACGAAGAGGGCGTCCTGCAACTGGCCACGCGCCTGGGCGAGCAGATCTCCCATCTGGACATTCTGGTGAACAATGCCGGCACCACCTGGGGCGCACCGCTGGAGAGCTACCCGATCAAGGGTTGGGAAAAAGTCATGCAGCTCAACGTGACGTCGGTATTCAACTGCATCCAGCAATTCCTGCCGCTGCTGCGCAAGGCCGGCTCGGCGCAGAATCCGGCGCGGATCATCAACATTGGTTCGGTGGCAGGGATTTCATCCTTCGGTGAACAGGCGTATGCCTACGGGCCGAGCAAGGCTGCGTTGCACCAACTGTCGAGGATTCTGGCGCGCGAACTGGTAAGCCAGCACATCAACGTCAATGTAATCGCCCCGGGACGCTTTCCAAGCAAGATGACCCAGCACATTGGCAACGATGAACAGGCGCTGGCGCAGGATACGGCGTTGATTCCAATGAAGCGTTGGGGCCGCGAGGAAGAGATGGCGGCGCTGGCGATCAGCCTGGCGAGTACCGCGGGAGCTTATATGACCGGGAATATCATTCCTTTGGATGGCGGATTCAGTCTGTAGATCGGCGGCGCGCCCATCGCGGGCAAGCCACGCTCCCACAGGGTTCTAGAGCGCACACAAAATTTGTGTCCATCACAAAACCTGTGGGAGCGTGGCTTGCCCGCGATGACGGACTGACAGGCGCCACCGGGCTAGAGGTCGCGTGGGTTATCATGCCTGCCTTCATTCCGCCTCGACCGCAAACCATGACCTACAGCGTTTCCCCCATCGGCTTCGTGCGCTCCTGTTTCAAGGAGAAGTTCGCCATTCCGCGCCAACCGCAACTCGCCCCGGCCGCCCGTGGCGTGCTGGAACTGGTGGCGCCGTTCGATCAAGGGGATGCGGTGCAGGGTCTGGAGCAGGTCAGCCACGTGTGGCTGCTGTTCCTGTTCCACCAGGCCCTGGAGGAAAAACCTCGCCTGAAGGTCCGCCCTCCTCGTCTCGGCGGCAACAAATCCATGGGCGTGTTTGCCACCCGCGCAACCCACCGCCCCAATGGCATCGGGCAGTCGGTGGTGAAGCTGGACAAGGTCGAAGCCAACCGCTTGTGGATCTCGGGCATCGATCTGCTGGATGGCACGCCGATTCTCGATATCAAACCCTACGTGCCCTACGCCGACATCATCGATACCGCCGCCAACAGCATCGCCAGCGCTGCGCCGTTGCTGATTCCCGTGCAGTGGACGGATGCAGCGCTGCAACAAGCTCACGAGCATGCTCAGCGCCTTGAAGAGCCCTTGGTTGAGTTGATCGAGCAATGCCTGGCACAGGATCCACGCCCGGCCTATCAAACGCCTGCACCCGAGCGGGAATACGGTGCGCAGTTCTGGGATCTGGATGTGCGTTGGCATTATCCGGAAACAAACGTGATTCGGGTCCTGGAAGTTATCCCGGTTAAATAAACCCGGAAACGAAAAAGCCCGCATGACCTTCTCAGGCCATGCGGGCTTTTCTTTGCGATACACATCTACTGTAGGAGCTGGCTTGCCAGCGATGGACTCGAGCGCACCGCGTTACACCAGAAAAAACGCGTTATCGTTGACGACCATCGCGAGCAAGCTCGCTCCTACAACGTGACCTGCGGTCACTTCTCGACGAATGCACGCTCGATCAGGTAATCACCCGGCTCGCGCATCCGCGGCGAAACCTTCAGGCCGAAGCTGTTCAGCACTTCGCTGGTCTCGTCGAGCATGCTCGGGCTGCCGCACAGCATCGCGCGGTCGTCCTGCGGGTTGATCGGTGGCAGACCGATGTCGCTGAACAGCTTGCCGCTGCGCATCAGGTCGGTCAGGCGACCTTCGTTCTCGAACGGCTCGCGGGTCACGGTCGGGTAGTAGATCAACTTGTCACGCAGCGCTTCGCCGAAGAATTCGTTCTGCGGCAGGTGCTCGGTGATGAACTCGCGGTAAGCGACTTCGTTGACGTAACGCACGCCGTGGCACAGGATCACTTTTTCGAAACGCTCGTAGGTTTCCGGGTCCTGGATGACGCTCATGAACGGCGCCAGACCGGTACCGGTGCTGAGCAGGTACAAATGTTTGCCAGGCTTCAAGTCATCCAGCACCAACGTGCCGGTAGGCTTCTTGCTGATGATGATCTCGTCGCCTTCCTTCAGATGCTGCAACTGCGAAGTCAGCGGACCATCAGGCACCTTGATGCTGAAAAACTCGAGATGCTCTTCCCAGTTCGGGCTGGCAATCGAGTAAGCGCGCATAAGCGGGCGGCCGTTGGGCTGTTGCAGGCCGATCATCACGAACTGACCGTTCTCGAAGCGCAGGCCCGGGTCACGGGTGCACTTGAAGCTGAACAGAGTGTCGTTCCAGTGATGAACACTGAGGACACGCTCGTGGTTCATGTTGCTCATGTACGTGGGACTCCTGGAGATTTGTCTGCGCGTGTTCGGTGTGCTCTGCAAGAAAGCCAGCTCTGCGCAATTGCATCGCATTCTAAAGGCAGAGACAATATCTGTTAAATGGATTATTAAGATAAGGGTTATCGGTTATATCGATATGCGATTTACTCTCCGTCAACTTCAAGTATTCGTCGCCGTCGCCCAGCAGGAAAGCGTGTCCCGTGCTGCGGGCCTGCTCAACCTCTCACAATCGGCGGCGAGCACCTCGATCACCGAGCTGGAGCGCCAGTGCAGCTGCCAGTTGTTCGACCGCGCCGGCAAACGCCTGAGCCTGAACGCCCTCGGTAAACAGCTGTTGCCGCAAGCCGTCGCCCTGCTGGACCAGGCCAAGGAAATCGAAGACCTGCTCAACGGCAAGTCCGGTTTCGGCTCGCTGGCCGTGGGCGCAACCCTGACCATCGGCAATTACCTGGCCACCCTGCTGATCGGCGGCTTCATGCAGCGCCATCCGGAAAGCCAGGTGAAGCTGCATGTGCAGAACACTGCCAATATCGTGCAGCAAGTGGCCCACTATGAAATTGATCTGGGTCTGATCGAAGGCGACTGCAGTCACCCGGACATCGAAGTACAAAGCTGGGTCGAGGACGAATTGGTGGTGTTTTGCGCCCCTCAGCATCCGTTGGCCAAGCGCGGCACGGCCACCATGGACGAGTTGAGCCACGAAGCCTGGATCTTGCGCGAACAGGGCTCCGGCACGCGGTTGACCTTCGATCAAGCCATGCGCCATCACCGCACTTCTTTGAATATCCGGCTAGAGCTTGAGCACACCGAAGCAATCAAACGCGCGGTGGAATCAGGTTTGGGGATTGGCTGTATTTCCAGGCTGGCTTTGCGCGACGCATTCCGCCGCGGCAGTCTGGTGCCTGTCGAAACGCCGGACCTGGATCTGGCGCGACAGTTTTATTTCATCTGGCATAAACAGAAATATCAGACATCGGCGATGCGCGAATTCCTCGATCTGTGCCGCGCCTTCACCGCCGGGGTTCAGCGCAGCGACGAGATCGTGCTGCCGACGATCGCTTAGAGCAGAATCACCGCCCACACCAGGGCAATCATGCTCAATGCCACGAGCTGGGCAGCACTGCCCATGTCCTTGGCATTCTTGGACAGCGGGTGCCGTTCAAGGGAAATGCGGTCGATGGCCGCTTCCACTGCCGAGTTAAGCAACTCGACAATCAGCGCCAACAGGCATACCGCGATCAACAACGCCCGTTCGACCCGGCTGACATTCAGGAAGAACGACAACGGAATCAGGATGACGTTGAGCAATACCAATTGCCGAAAGGCGGCTTCACCGGTGAAGGCTGCACGCAGGCCGTCCAGCGAATAACCGGAAGCATTGAGAATTCGTTTCAGGCCGGTCTGGCCTTTGAAAGGTGACATAGAGTGGGCAACTGACAAAAAGGAAGTGGAAAAGCTAGTTCAACCAAAGTCAAAAAAGCGTGAAGTTGCCAGCCGTTAATGGCTGGAAATTGACTCAAGTTGTTGCAAGAGCAGCGCTGCCTGGGTCCGGGTCCGCACATTCAGTTTACGGAAAATCGCGGTTACGTGCGCCTTGATAGTCGCCTCGGAAACACTCAACTCGTAGGCGATCTGCTTGTTCAGCAAACCTTCGCAGACCATGGTCAGCACCCGGAATTGCTGCGGCGTCAGACTGGCAAGGCCTTCGCTGGCCGCCTTGGCCTCATCGGAGACACTGACCGCTTCGAACGCCTGCGGCGGCCAGAACACGTCGCCATCAAGGACCGCACGCACCGCTTTCTGGATCACACCCAAGTCGCTGGATTTTGGAATGAAGCCACTGGCGCCGAATTCACGAGACTTGACCATGATGGTCGGCTCTTCCTGCGCCGAGACCATAACCACCGGAATCTGCGGGTACTGACCGCGCAGCAGGACCAGCCCGGAAAACCCATAGGCCCCCGGCATGTTCAGGTCCAGCAGTACCAGATCCCAATCGGACTTTTCCGTCAGGCGGACTTCCAGTTCGGCGATGCTCGCCACTTCCACCAGACGGACGTCCGGGCCAAGGCCCAGGGTCAGCGCTTGATGCAAGGCACTACGAAAAAGTGGGTGGTCATCGGCAATCAGGATTTCGTATGTGGCCATTTTTCAAATGATCCTGTTTTTCATGGAGCGCCCGATGCATTCGGACCTCGCCAAAGCAACTCAAGGCACAGCCACGGAGCTGCACTGACAAGGGCACGCTCAACGCAAAAAACGGCGTTGCAAACGCTGGCCGCACCCTGATCGGCGCCAAGCATGCCCAGCCAAGCCGGGGTGGTCAAGCCGCATGGCCAGTACACTTTATTGCAGTGCGCGCAACAATCAGTTCACCAATGGGGTTGCCAGCTGAACATAGGGCATCAACTCGGCGTGCGCCGGGGTCGAAACGTTCATTTCCAGCTGATGTTTGGCATCGAGGTAATGCTGGCTGAACACATCGAAATAGGCATCCAGCGCCGATGCAGCGGCCACATCGCCTGCAAGGTCGAGGCACAGCGCGGCAACCTCCGCCGTACACAGATGTTCGCTGCGGGTTGATCGGCGCAACCGGTAACGGGAAAGTTTCTCGGGCAACAGACTGAGGATCGGCAGTCGGTCGAAATAGGGGCTCTTGCGAAAGATCTTCCGCGCTTCGGTCCAGGTCGCATCCAACAGAATGAACAACGGGCGCTTTGTGCCATCGACGTCCACGCTGTTTGTCACACGCTCAGGCTCGACGTACTCACCCGGAAACACCAGGTAAGGCTGCCATTGCGGGTCGGACAGCAGCGCCAGCAACTGTGGATCGACCTCGGTACGGGACCAGATGAAGGCATGGTTGTCAGGTACCACATCGGCGATCAGCCAACCGGTGTTGCTCGGCTTGAAGACTTCCTTGTTGGTCATGATCAGGCACACGCCAGAGCGAGTCTCGACCTGCGGACGCCATGCGCACAGGCAGTGGCTCTCGATCACCCGGCAATCATGGCAACGCGGGGCGCGCCAGCCACGGGCCTGAATCGGCTTGATGCCCTCATCGATGCGCTGGTCGCGCAAGCGGGCTACAGCATTCAATGCAAATCGCGCGCTGGCACGGCTCATTGCGGGCAACGCCGACAGGAAACGGAAATCGACACGAAAAACTCTCGACAGGTAAAAAGTGCCGCCAGTTTACCAGACAGCCCGGCGCAAGCCTGTACCGTCCAGCCCGCCTCCCCTATAATTCGCCGCCACTGAACGCACAGTCACGTGACGGGTCAAACCCCCATCACTGAACCAGGAGAGTTTCATGCTGCGCCTTATCGTTCCTACCGCGGCCATTTTGCTGGCGTCGTCCTTCAACGCTCAGGCTGCGTCCCTGAAAGACACGGAACTGAACAAAATGCTGCAAAACGTCGCCACCCAGAGCAGCGTCGGCACTCCACGAGCGATCAACGAAGACATACTCGATCAAGGCTACACCGTTGAAGGCAAACAGCTGATCAACCATCTGAGCGTGCAGAGCAGCCACGCCGACAAGATGCGGGCAGACCCGAAAGCCGTGTACTTCCAGTTGGGAGCTTCTGTCTGCAGAAACGAAGGTTTTCGCAAGCTGATGGCCAAGGGCGCGATCATGCGTTACGACTTCACCGAGGTGAAGACCAACCGTCCGGTCGGCTCCGCAAGCTTCCAGGAATCGGACTGCCTGCAACCGGCCAAGAAGAAAAAGTAATCACCGGGAATTGGCGCGCCGCTGTTCATCTTCGGCGCGCAATTCTGCCAACAGCGCCTGCAAGTAATGTGAACGGCGTTCGCCGCCGCGCAAACGCCGGCAGCACTCCTCTTCGAGACTCAAGTGATTGGTCTCGGCTGATGACTTCAGCAATCGATACAGTTGCGTATCGATCTCCAGAACGACTCTGGCCATGGTTCCCGCCTCCCTGCACCTCACTCATGATTGAGCGATATATCCTTAAACCGTTCGTACCGTGCGCCCTGCCGTAGACGCAAAGTTGTCGTGTGACGCCTGTAACTTAGTAAATCAGAGTGCCGCACATGCGACGTACGTTCAGACGAGCGGTGAAAGCACCTTGCAAATCGTCAATAAGCGGTTGCCAGGAAAGACTTTGTGGCGCAATGATCAAGTCAGCGCAAATTACTCTGAAGGTCTAGATTTCAGCGTATCAACGTTTACTTTTTCAGGGCTGGAAAGGGGCTGCCCGTCGCTTGTCGTGTTGTGCGAACGTTTCTTTCATCCAAGGGAAAAACAGAGCCTGTTTGGATGATCCGATGCCTTTCGGATCAAGTCGATCGCCCAGGCATGGGCTTGGGCAGACAGCGACACATGAAGTGTCGTGGCACCGACGTACGTTCTCGGGCCGAGGGTTCTGTGCAGAAGGAGAAGTTGAATGCCTTACCAACCGAATGACCTCCTGAGCCGTCATTTTGAAGAGAGCGGCCATGACCTCATCAGCAAGGTCGAAGAGCAACTCAAGCTGATTTCACCCAACAGCCCGAACATCCCGATCTACCGCGACATGATCCTGACCGTGCTACGCATGGCCCAGGAAGACCACAATCGCTGGAATGCCAAAATCACCCTGCAAGCCTTACGTGAGCTGGAACAGGCTTTCCGCGTGCTCGAACAATTCAAGGGGCGACGTAAAGTCACGGTGTTCGGCTCGGCCCGCACCCCCATGGAACATCCGCTCTACAGCATGGCCCGGGAGCTCGGCGCCGCGCTGGCGCGCTCGGATATGATGGTCATTACCGGCGCCGGTGGCGGCATCATGGCCGCGGCCCATGAAGGAGCCGGCCTGACACACAGCCTGGGTTTCAACATCACCCTGCCCTTCGAACAGCATGCCAACCCCACGGTCGACGGCACGACCAACCTGCTGCCGTTCCATTTTTTCTTCACCCGCAAACTGTTCTTCGTCAAGGAAGCCGACGCCCTTGTGCTGTGCCCAGGCGGCTTCGGTACGCTGGATGAAGCGCTGGAAGTGCTGACGCTGATCCAGACCGGCAAGAGCCCATTGGTGCCAGTAGTGCTACTGGATGCGCCGGGCGGCAAATTCTGGCAAGGCGCGCTGGACTTCATTCATCAGCAACTGGAGGAAAACGGTTACATCCTGCCCACTGACATGAAGCTGGTGAAACTGGTCTACAGCGTCGAAGAAGCGGTGGAGCACATCAACCAGTTCTACAGCAACTTCCACTCCAGTCGCTGGCTCAAGCATCAGTTCCTGATTCGCATGAATCACACACTCAACGACCGGGCACTCGAACATATGCAGGAGGCTTTCGCCGACCTGTGTCTGAGTGATCATTTCCATCAGCACGCTTACCGCGATGGAGAACACGACGAAGCCGAATTCAGCCATCTGGCGCGGCTGGTCTTCAACTTCAACGCCCGCAACCATGGCCGTCTACGCGAACTTGTGGACTACATCAACCTGCAGGAAAACTGGACGCCATCAAAACCCCAGGTACAGCAGCGTACGCGGGAGTCATCAAAGGTTACGTGAGGCATAAAAAAAACGGCCCGCTATCGAAATAGCGGGCCGTTTCAGTTCAATCGTCCATCCCCCGACCGCTGAACAGGCGGTTGATCATTTCCATGGAGTATCCCCGATACGCCAGAAACCGGCCTTGTTTGGCTCGCTCCCGGGCGTCCACCGGCAATTGCCCGGAGAACTTGCGCCGCCAGGTATCGGCCAGTTGCTCCTGCCAGTCGATACCGCTCTCACGCAGGGCGAGTTCAATGTCGATGCGCTGCAGACCGCGCTGGCTCAACTCTTCACGAATGCGTAAAGGGCCATAACCCGAACGGGCACGGTAGGAAACGAAACTTTCGAGGTAACGGGTTTCGGACAACAACCCCTCTTCCGTCAACCGGTCGAGCGCTGTTTCGATCATTTCAGGGAGGGCGCCGCGCTGACGCAGTTTACGCGTCAGCTCGACTCGACCGTGCTCGCGTCGTGCGAGCAGGTCCATTGCGGTTCGCCGCACCGCGACGAGTGTATCGAGTACGGCAGTCATCGCTTCGATCAGATATCTGCGTCAGCCAGGTCGTCTTCGGTCTCTTTGACCGCAGAAGCTTTGGCGTCTGCTACCGATGCCGGGGACAGCAGCTTGTCACGCAGTTGCTTCTCCAGCTTTGCCGCGACTTCCGGGTTGTCCGCCAGGAACTTGGCCGAGTTGGCCTTGCCCTGACCGATCTTGGTGCCTTCATAGGCATACCAGGCACCGGACTTCTCAACGAAACCGTGCAAAACACCCAGGTCGATCATCTCACCGTTGAGGTAGATGCCCTTGCCGTAAAGAATCTGGAACTCGGCCTGACGGAACGGCGAAGCCACTTTGTTCTTCACAACCTTGACGCGGGTTTCGCTACCGACGACTTCATCACCTTCTTTCACCGCACCAGTACGACGGATATCCAGACGAACCGATGCGTAGAACTTCAGTGCGTTACCACCCGTGGTGGTTTCCGGGCTGCCGAACATCACGCCGATTTTCATACGGATCTGGTTGATGAAGATCACCAGGCAGTTGGCGTTCTTGATGTTACCGGTGATTTTACGCAGCGCCTGGGACATCAGACGGGCTTGCAGGCCCACGTGCATGTCACCCATTTCGCCTTCGATTTCAGCCTTTGGCACCAGAGCGGCTACGGAGTCGACGATGATCACGTCAACCGCGTTGGAACGCACCAGCATGTCGGTGATTTCCAGGGCCTGCTCGCCGGTGTCCGGCTGGGAAACCAGCAGGTCGTCGACATTGACGCCCAGCTTGCCGGCGTACTCAGGGTCGAGGGCGTGTTCGGCGTCGACGAATGCGCAGGTCGCGCCGGCTTTTTGAGCCTGGGCGATCACGGACAAGGTCAGCGTGGTTTTACCGGAAGATTCAGGACCGTAGATTTCAACAATACGGCCTTTTGGCAGGCCGCCGATGCCGAGAGCGATGTCCAGACCCAGAGAGCCAGTGGAAATGGCCGGAATCGCCTGGCGGTCCTGATCGCCCATACGCATTACGGCACCCTTGCCGAATTGACGTTCGATCTGACCCAGGGCCGCAGCCAAGGCTTTCTTCTTGTTGTCGTCCATTAAAGTCCTCACGTAATCAATAAGGCCTGACGGCCAACACCTGTATAAGTAGCCAGTATTATTCCACAGCGTTTCCGGATCGCCTACCCCTGATTTGAGATTTCTGCCGCGGCATAGCGCAGCAGCCCCTCTAGCGCGGCCTTCACCGTTTGTCGGCGCACCTCGTCGCGGTCACCGGCGAAGTGTTGCAACTCGCTGAACACTCGCTCGCCCACGCCCCAGGCCAGCCAAACCGTCCCCACTGGCTTGCTCGGCGAACCACCGTCCGGCCCGGCTACGCCACTGACCGCCACGGAAAAATACGCGCGACTTTTTTCCTGCGCCCCCCTGGCCATCGCTTCGACCACCTCGCGACTGACCGCCCCCACCGTGGTGAACAACTCCACAGGAACATCCAGTTGCAGGTTCTTCTGCAGATTGGAATAGGTGACGTAACCGGCCTCGAACCACGCCGAGCTGCCCGGAATACGGGTGATCGCCTCGGCGATCCCGCCTCCGGTGCAGGACTCGGCCGTGGAAACGTGGGCATTGAGAATCTGCAATTGCCTGCCAAGGTCAGCGGCGAGCTGGGTGATTACTTTCACGGTCTTCTCCTGATGGGGCGGGATGGGTTAACCGTACACGAGCAGACCGCACTTGCAAGTTACAGGATCGATCAAAATGTAAAGAACCAGAGGCTCTGGAAAAGGCCTGCCGGGGAATCAATCTTCCACATCAGCGGACGGAACATGATCGATCCCCATGCGCTTGGCCACCCAACGCTCATACAACCCTAAAACGACGTCTGTCCCGGCCATTGCCGCTAAACAACCTCCCGCACAAGCCGCCCAAATGGAAACATTGGCGGCGTGCAGCAGCATGATGACCGAGGCGCCGCAGATCATGCTGGAGCCAGACCGCAAGCTCAGGCGCCGGATAAGGGGCCAGCCACGAACGCCCTCTTTATCGGCACGCCACATTTCACCGGTAACGCCACCGAGTATTGGCAGGATGATGACCAGCCAAAGAGGCATGTCCAGCAACGCATATTGCTCAGCGGTCATTTCATGCCTCCTTGAGTGAACGGTCGCACCGCGTTCTTGAATAGGTAGGCAGCAAGACTATGCACTTATGCATACTCAGTCAATGCACTGACGCATACAAAAAGACGATCCAATGTTTTCAACGCACGAAAAAAAACCGCTCGGGAAGCGGTTTTTTTTGAACGTACAGGCATTAGCGGGCGTACATGCCCCACCAGAAGACATGTCCGAGGATAACAATCGGCTCCTCCTGGATATCCTGAAAGGTGTAATCTTCGTCCGGATGCTCGTCACGATTGAAGCTGCGCAGACGGACTCCGCTCGGCAGACGATAAAGCTGTTTCACCCGAAGTTGGCCGTTGTGATTGATTGCATAAAGGTCGCCGTCAACGATATCGCCAATGCCGCATTTGCCGGCATTGACCCCGACCGTGGCGCCGTCGCGCAGCACCGGCAACATACTGTTGCCTCGCACTGTCACGCACTTGGCCTGGTCGAACTGCACGCCGTTATGGCGCAGGCTACGCTTGCCAAACCGCAGGCTAGAGCGCTCGCTTTCTTCGATGACGAATCTTCCCGATCCTGCGGCCAATTCAACCTCGCGAAGAAAGGGGACCGACACCTCGTCGTCATCGACAGGGGTATCGTCGTCCCACAGGCTTATATCCTTGAGTTCCGAATGCACAGGAGCGCGCCCGGCATTGGCGGCAGGCGCGACGTCCGCGCGACCTCGCAATTGGTCGGTGCTCACGGAGAAATACTCGGCGATCTTCGAAATATGTTTATCCGAAGGATCGACGATCTTCCCGCTGAGAATGCGCGAGAGCGTGGATTGAGGCACGCCGGTACGACGGTGAAGCTCCGTGGGGGAGATCCCGTGCTGATCGAGCAATGCCCTTAAGACGGTAGATACGTTGCGTTTTTGCATAACGCGCATAGTGCTGGTTATTTTCGCAGAAGACAAATGCCGAATTGCATAATCGATGCATAACCTGTTTTTTGCATCGTAAGGGTGTCACCCGGCCGCGATGCCTGCGTCGGGTAGAGCGCCCATGGTAACCTTGCGCCCATCGCGGAAAAGCCCGGCCGTTGCCCTGCTTTTGCCCCACCTCTTTCAACGAGCTTCCTGACAATCCGATGAATAAAGCCGTCTCCGACCTGTCCTCCCACACCCCGATGATGCAGCAGTACTGGCGCCTGAAAAACCAGCACCCGGACCAGCTGATGTTCTACCGCATGGGCGACTTCTACGAGATCTTCTATGAAGACGCGAAGAAGGCTGCGAAGTTGCTGGACATCACCCTGACCGCCCGCGGGCAGTCGGCTGGCCAGGCGATTCCGATGTGCGGGATTCCTTACCATGCCGCCGAGGGTTACCTGGCAAAACTGGTGAAGCTTGGCGAGTCGGTGGTGATCTGCGAGCAGGTCGGCGACCCGGCCACCAGCAAAGGACCGGTAGAGCGGCAGGTCGTGCGCATCATCACGCCGGGGACGGTGAGTGACGAAGCGCTGCTCGATGAGCGACGCGACAACCTGATCGCCGCCGTCCTGGGCGATGAGCGCCTGTTCGGCCTGGCGGTGCTGGATATCACCAGTGGCAACTTCAGCGTGCTGGAAATCAAGGGGTGGGAAAACCTGCTGGCGGAACTGGAGCGGGTCAATCCCGTGGAACTGCTGATCCCGGATGACTGGCCCAAGGACTTGCCGGCGGAAAAACGCCGCGGTGTGCGTCGCCGTGCGCCGTGGGATTTCGAGCGCGATTCGGCGCTCAAAAGCCTGTGCCAGCAATTCTCGACCCAGGACCTCAAAGGCTTTGGCTGCGAAAACCTGACCCTGGCCATCGGCGCCGCCGGTTGCCTGCTGGCCTACGCCAAAGAAACCCAGCGCACCGCCCTGCCCCATTTGCGCAGCTTGCGTCATGAACGCCTGGACGACACCGTGGTGCTCGATGGCGCCAGCCGTCGCAACCTGGAGCTCGACACCAACCTGGCCGGCGGCCGCGACAACACTCTGCAATCGGTGGTGGACCGTTGCCAGACCGCCATGGGCAGCCGCCTGCTGACCCGCTGGCTGAATCGCCCGTTACGCGATTTGACGGTGCTGTTGGCGCGTCAGACCTCAATCACGTGCCTGCTCGACGGTTACCGTTTCGAAAGACTGCAACCGCAGCTCAAGGAAATCGGTGACATCGAGCGGATTCTTGCGCGGATCGGCCTGCGCAATGCCCGCCCACGCGACCTCGCCCGCTTGCGTGACGCCCTCGGCGCACTGCCCGAGCTGCAAGTGGCAATGACGGAGCTCGAAGCCCCGCACCTCCAGCAACTCGCCAGCATCACCAGCACCTACCCGGAACTGGCGGCACTCCTGGAAAAAGCCATCATCGACAACCCGCCCGCGGTCATTCGTGACGGCGGCGTGCTGAAAACCGGCTATGACAGCGAACTCGACGAACTGCAGTCGCTCAGCGAAAACGCCGGACAATTCCTGATCGACCTCGAAGCACGGGAAAAGGCCCGCACCGGCCTGTCCCACCTGAAGGTCGGCTACAACCGCATCCACGGTTACTTCATCGAGCTGCCAAGCAAGCAAGCGGAGTCGGCACCGGCCGACTATATTCGCCGCCAGACGCTCAAAGGCGCCGAGCGTTTCATTACGCCGGAACTCAAGGCGTTCGAAGACAAGGCATTGTCAGCCAAGAGCCGCGCCCTGGCCCGCGAGAAGATGCTGTACGAAGCACTGCTCGAAGACCTGATTGCCCAGTTGCCACCGTTGCAGGACACCGCCGGCGCCCTGGCCGAGCTGGACGTCTTGAGCAACCTGGCCGAACGTGCGCTGAACCTTGACCTGAACTGCCCGCGCTTCGTCAGCGAACCGTGCATGCGCATCAGCCAGGGCCGCCATCCGGTGGTCGAGCAGGTGCTGACCACGCCGTTCGTGGCCAACGACCTGAGCCTGGACGACAACACGCGCATGCTGGTGATCACCGGCCCGAACATGGGCGGTAAATCCACCTACATGCGCCAGACCGCTTTGATTGTGCTCCTGGCGCACATCGGCAGCTTCGTGCCAGCGGCCAGTTGCGAATTGTCGCTGGTCGATCGCATCTTCACCCGGATCGGTTCCAGCGATGACCTGGCCGGCGGGCGCTCGACCTTCATGGTGGAGATGAGCGAAACCGCGAACATTCTGCACAACGCCACCGAGCGCAGCCTGGTACTGATGGATGAAGTCGGGCGCGGCACCAGCACATTCGACGGTCTGTCCCTGGCATGGGCGGCGGCCGAACGCCTGGCGCATCTGCGTGCCTACACGCTGTTCGCCACCCACTACTTTGAACTGACCGTCCTGCCGGAAGCCCAGCCGCTGGTGGCCAACGTGCACCTCAATGCCACCGAGCACAATGAACGCATCGTGTTCCTGCACCACGTGCTGCCCGGCCCTGCCAGCCAGAGTTATGGCCTGGCCGTTGCGCAGCTGGCAGGCGTACCGAGTGAGGTGATTACCCGTGCCCGCGAGCATTTGAGCCGCCTGGAAGACACCGCCCTGCCCCATGAGTCGCCAGCACCTGCCAAAGGTAAACCGGCTGCTCCACAGCAAAGCGACATGTTTGCCAGTCTGCCGCACCCGGTGCTGGATGAACTGGCCAAGCTCGATCTGGACGACATGACGCCACGCCGTGCTCTCGAAATGCTCTATACACTAAAGACACGGATCTAACGCAGCGGCTTGCAAGCTGTTAGAATCTCGCGCGGTTTGGGATGCTGCTGGCTAATAGCCTGACCAGCAGACTATCGCTCCCAAACCTGGCGACCCCTACGAGAAGGGGCGCAGCAAGCCGCGCCTGAGGAGAAAATTAGAAATGACCTTCGTCGTCACCGACAACTGCATCAAGTGCAAGTACACCGACTGCGTAGAAGTCTGTCCGGTGGACTGCTTTTACGAAGGCCCGAATTTCCTGGTGATTCACCCGGATGAGTGCATCGATTGCGCGCTGTGCGAACCTGAATGCCCTGCTGTGGCTATCTTCTCTGAAGATGAGGTTCCGTCCGGCATGGAAAACTTCATTGAGCTGAACGCAGAGCTGGCCGATATCTGGCCAAACATCACCGAACGCAAGGATCCGCTGCCAGATTCCGCCGAGTGGGATGGCAAGAAAGACAAGATCGAACACCTCGAACGCTGATTACCCCCGCGTTCCCTAAAAAGGCCCCACAAGGGCCTTTTTGCTTTTCTGCAGGCAAAAAAAAGGGGGCGGTTTGACCCGCCCACACTTCTTCCCTATTCCCTGTATTCCTTTTCATCGTCCTGATGAATCGCGTCCCGCAATATCCTTTTCCCTCATCCTTGAAGGACGTGTCTGTCCGTCGACACAACCTGAATACTAGAGTTTTCCTCTCCGGAATCAATCGCCCATTGGCGCGAAACCTGTCTGTCACACATCATAAATAATAAAAAATAGTTATATAAATCATAAAGATAAATGCATACAACATTCGGCATAGACGACTGTCAGGGTGTAAAAATAACGAACACTTACGCAAGAGTAAGCCGAGGCTTACAACACGAAACCAAAATCCCGAGCTAACGCGAAATAGACCTGCCAGACAAAACACCACCCTGTGGGAGCGGGCTTGCTCGCGAAGAGGCCATCACATTCAGCATCAATGTTGCCGGTTAGACCGCCTTCGCGAGCAAGCCCGCTCCCACACTGGATCGGAGTAAATCCTTTGAATCGCAACCAAAAAAAACCCCGAGCAGGTCGGGGTTTCTTATGCCATCGCAGTGAGTGCCTTATTGGAACAGCGACTCGCTCGACAGACCATTTTTTTCCAGGATCTCGCGCAGCCGCTTCAAGCCTTCCACCTGAATCTGTCTGACCCGCTCCCGGGTCAGGCCGATTTCCAGGCCTACGTCTTCAAGGGTACTGCTTTCATGGCCGCGCAGACCGAAGCGGCGTACAACCACTTCGCGTTGCTTGTCGGTCAATTCCGAGAGCCATTGATCGATGCTCTGGGACAGGTCGTCGTCCTGCAACAGTTCGCATGGATCGGTTGGGCGGTCGTCAGTCAGGGTATCCAGCAGGGTTTTATCCGAATCCGGACCCAGCGAGACGTCGACCGAAGAAACCCGCTCGTTAAGGCCGAGCATACGCTTGACCTCTCCTACCGGTTTTTCCAGCAGGTTGGCGATTTCTTCGGGAGAGGGTTCATGGTCGAGTTTTTGCGTCAGCTCCCGCGCGGCCCGCAGGTACACGTTCAGCTCTTTGACCACATGAATCGGCAACCGGATGGTCCGGGTCTGATTCATGATTGCGCGTTCGATGGTCTGGCGAATCCACCAGGTCGCGTAGGTCGAAAAGCGGAAACCGCGTTCCGGATCGAACTTCTCCACCGCCCGGATCAAGCCGAGGTTGCCCTCTTCGATCAAGTCCAGCAGCGACAGCCCACGATTGACGTAGCGTCGGGCGATTTTCACCACCAGCCGCAGGTTGCTTTCAATCATGCGCTTGCGCCCGGCCGGATCGCCACTTTGCGACAGGCGCGCAAAATGAACTTCTTCTTCGGGTGAAAGGAGGGGAGAGAAACCAATTTCATTGAGATACAGCTGCGTGGCATCAAGTGCCCGCGTGTAGTCAATGTACTTGTGCTGTTTCAACGATGCGGAGTGTTTGGATTTGGCACGAACGGAAGGTGGAGCCGCCCCTTCATCATTCGACATCGAATCCGTATCGATGCTGCTCTCCATCAGGAGAACCTCATCGTCGATGTCAAACTCCGGCACTTCTTTACTGAGAGCCATTGTTATAGTCCTTTGGTGAGTTCGACCTCAAGCTCAAGCGGCGCCTTTATCCCTGGCAACGCTGGAGCCTGTCCCCTCTACGAGACGGAACAGGCTGGTAAGCGATCAACGACGTGGCAGGAATTGCAGCGGATCTACAGGTTTACCTTGGCGGCGAATCTCAAAATGCAGTTTCACCCGGTCTGTACCCGTTGACCCCATTTCGGCAATTGACTGTCCAACCTTGACCTGCTGCCCCTCCCGAACCAACAGCCTGCGGTTATGTCCGTAGGCACTTACGTAGGTTTCGCTGTGTTTGATGATTACCAATTCGCCGTAGCCCCTTAAGCCACTCCCGGCGTATACCACCGTCCCATCAGACGCAGCTAAAACAGGCTGTCCCAAATCTCCGGCGATATCAATTCCTTTATTCAAACTACCGTTTGAAGAGAATTTCCCGATCAGAATGCCATTAGATGGCCATCCCCAGCCGGTCGGGGCTGGCCCGGGAGGGGGCAACGGAGCGGGTGCCGGCTTGTTCGCGACGGACGGTACAACCGTCGTTGTGCTGGTGGTCGCACCGTTTACCGGACGACGAATGACCGTGGTTTTACTCGAAGACGAAGGTGTTGAACTGGACGAACTGACCACCGCCGTCGACGTTGAATCGGTACGACCATCAAAGCGAATCGTCTGACCCGGATGGATGGTGTAAGGCGCAGCAATATTGTTACGTGCCGCCAGGGCCTTGTAGTCCCAGCCGTAACGGAAGGCGATGGAGAACAGCGTGTCCTTGGGGCGAACGACGTATTGCCCCGTGGTCACGGCCGGACGCTGGGCCGCAGCATTGTTGCGGTCCAGGACACGCACATCACTGGATTTGTTGCTGGAACAACCGACCAGCAAGGTGCTCAAGACAAGGCCAGTCACCAGGCGCTGAAAGCTCGTTTTACTCATACGCTGCGCAATGACTGTGAGACTCACCCGCCGCTCCCTTTGTGGTGGCTGAAAATGTGAAATACCGGAGTCCGGCATGAACTGTCGCAAGTATAACGGGCCGTGCACGCTTTACCTTTAATGCGGCGAATCGGTGTCGCGCACACGTTTGCTGTCTGACGATGAATCCCGTTCAACTGAACGATGCCGCTGTAAGACAAAGGCAATCGAAGAGAATTCAGCGTGTCGGAACAAATGCTCAGGCCAGTGGCCCATTGAGCAATGGCACGAAGCGTACAGCCCCCAGAACATGCCTGGAAAAGCCTTGCTCCTCGCGAATGATCAGCATCAATTGCTGGACTTCGCCGGCCCCGACCGGGATCACCATTCGCCCTCCCGGTGCCAACTGATCAAGCAATGCCTGGGGCACATCGGTCGCCACTGCAGTGACGATAATCCCGTTGTACGGCGCCAGTGCCGGCCAGCCCTCCCAACCATCGCCCCAGCGGAACACCACGTTGCGCAGGTTCAGTTCAACCAGGCGCTCCTTTGCCCGATCCTGCAGAACCTTGATGCGCTCGACCGAGAACACACGCTCGACCAGTTGCGACAGGACCGCCGTCTGATAGCCCGACCCGGTGCCGATCTCCAGCACCTTGTCGAGGGGACCGGCCTCCAGCAGCAGCTCGCTCATGCGCGCCACCATATAAGGCTGGGAGATGGTCTGGTTGTTACCGATCGGCAGCGCCGTGTCTTCATAGGCACGGTGCGCCAGCGCTTCGTCGACGAACAGGTGACGCGGGGTCCGGCGAATGACCTCCAGCACCCTGGCGTTGGAGATGCCTTCTTCATACAGGCGCTGGATGAGCCGCTCCCGGGTTCGCTGGGAGGTCATGCCGATGCCGCGACGCAGCATATCGTCTTGTTCGCGACTCATCAGCGCAGTCCCTCCAGCCAGCCGTCCAGACTTCTGAAGGCATCATTGAACGTGCGATCGAGTTGCAACGGCGTGATTGAAACATAACCCTGCATCACCGCATGGAAATCGGTACCCGGGCCACCGTCTTCGGCATCCCCGGCCGCCGCGATCCAGTAACCGGACTTGCCCCGCGGATCCACCACTTTCATCGGTGCCGCGGCACGGGCGCGATGGCCCAGGCGAGTCAACTGGATACCGCGGATACGGTCCAGCGGCAAATTGGGAATGTTCACGTTCAGTACCGTACGCGGTGGCAGTTCCAGGTCAGCATGGGCTTCGACCAGTTTGCGCGCGAAATAGGCAGCAGTGGGTAGGTTCTCTACTTGTCGTGAGACCAACGAAAAGGCAAACGAAGGGTGTTTCAGGAAACGCCCCTCAAGAGCCGCCGCCACCGTACCGGAATACAGGACATCGTCCCCCAGGTTTGCGCCCAGGTTGATACCGGAAACCACCATGTCCGCTTCGCGCTCCAGCAGGCCGTTGAGGCCCAGGTGCACGCAATCGGTTGGCGTGCCATTGAGGCTGATAAAGCCGTTGGCCAGGGTTTGCGGGTGCAACGGACGATCGAGCGTCAGCGAACTGCTGGCGCCGCTTTTGTCCTGGTCCGGGGCGATAACCACGCATTCGGTGTAATCCGCCAGCGCAGCATAAAGCGCGGCGAGACCGGGTGCGGTTACCCCATCGTCGTTAGAAATCAGAATACGCATGGGCTGTCCGTCTGCCCCACCGGCACCAGATCAACAAGTTCACGCACCAATACGGTGGCGAAACATCCGGCCGGCAGGACGAATTCCAGTTGCAGAATGTCAGGCTCGGGATAATGCCACGTCAACCCGCCAATGGGCAGCCGCAGGATGCGACGTTCGTGGCTCATACCGGCATTGATCAACCAATCACGCAAATCCGCTTCGCGTGCGGCGATGGCCTGCTCCAGTTCATGGACAACGCCCGTGGCCGGCGAGTCACCTTCGCCCCACTGCGGACCGGTCGGGTGCAGATCGAGAATCGCCAGGCGCGGGTCGCTGCACTCAGCCTCACCTGCCGGGAAAAAGCTGCGGCTGTCGGTGAACGCCAGCAGATCGCCCACCTGGGCACGCTGCCAGGTGCCATCGGCGACACGCGCGGCCAACACCTGATTGAACAGAAAACTGCGCGCCGTGGAGAGCAGCCGCGAGCGCACGTTGCGCTGCTCCGGCAAGGCCTTGCGTGCGGCCCAGGTGCGAGCATCGACCACGTTACCGCCATCATGGCCGAAACGCTGAGCACCGAAATAATTGGGGATGCCTTGTTTGGCGATCAGTTGCAGACGCTCTTCAAGCGCAGACTTGTCGCCGGCGAATTGAGTCAGGCGCAACGTAAAACCATTGGCCGAGTGCGCGCCGCGTTGCAGTTTGCGTTTGTGGCGGACGGTCTTGAGGATCTTCAGCGTATCGTTTTCCGCGGCCGACAGATCAGGATCGGCCTTGCCCGGCAATTGCACGCTGAACCACTGGCGAGTCAACGCCTGACGGTCCTTGAGCCCGGCATAACTGACGGTGCGCAGTGGCACACCCGCAGCCTTGGCAATCCGCCTCGCAGCTTCTTCAGTATTCAGGCCGCGCTTTTCCACCCAGATCCACAGGTGTTCGCCTTCGCCACTCAGGGGAATGTCGAGCACTTCGTCAACCTGGAAATCTTCCGCGATCGCTTTCAGGACCGCTGTGCCGAGGGCCTCACCGTAAGCCCGCGGGCCGAGCAATTGCAGTTCGTTCATGCGCGCAGCAACAAGGCAACGGAATGCACGGCAATGCCTTCTTCGCGACCGACAAAGCCGAGCTTTTCGGTGGTGGTAGCTTTCACGTTCACTTGATCCAACTCTACTTGAAGATCCGCGGCAATCAGCGCGCGCATCGATTCGATATGCGGGGCCATTTTCGGCGCCTGGGCGACGATGGTGTTATCGACATTGCCGACTTTCCAGCCTTTGGCATGGACCAGTGCGACGACGTGACGCAACAGCGCGCGGCTGTCGGCGCCCTTGAATTGCGGGTCGGTATCCGGGAAATGCTTGCCGATGTCTCCCAGCGCCGCTGCGCCGAGCAAGGCATCGCTCAAGGCGTGCAAGAGGACGTCACCGTCAGAGTGCGCGAGCAACCCGAAGCTGTGTGCAATGCGCACGCCGCCCAGAGTGATGAAATCGCCTTCAGCGAAACGGTGCACATCATAGCCGTGGCCAATACGCATAAAAAAACGCCCCGATGTTTGTCAGGGCGTGATTCTACCTGCATTAGCCAACCAGAGCATGCGCGTGATGCCGCAAGTGCTCATCGATGAAACTGGCGATGAAGAAATAGCTGTGGTCATAGCCGGGCTGCAGGCGCAACGTCAGCGGGTGACCGGCCAGTTTGGTCGCCTGTTGCAAGGCTTCCGGCTTGAGTTGATTGGCGAGAAAATCGTCGCGATCTCCTTGATCGACCAGCAACGGCAGCTTTTCATCAGCCTCGGCAATCAATGCACAGGCATCCCATTCGCGCCATTTCGAACGGTCTTCTCCCAGATAGCGGGAAAAGGCTTTCTGCCCCCACGGGCAATCCATCGGATTGTTGATTGGCGAGAACGCCGACACCGACAGATAACGCCCCGGATTGCGCAAAGCGCAGACCAGCGCGCCGTGGCCACCCATGGAATGGCCGCTGATGCCGCGTCTGTCCGACGCTGGGAAATGGGCTTCGACCAATGCCGGCAATTCCTGCACGACATAGTCATGCATCCGATAGTGTCGCGACCACGGTTCCTGGGTGGCATTCAGGTAAAAACCGGCGCCGAGGCCGAAGTCCCAGGCGCCATCCGGATCCCCCGGCACGTCAGGACCGCGAGGACTGGTGTCCGGCGCGACGATGATCAGCCCCAACTCGGCGGCCATGCGCATGGCGCCGGCCTTCTGCATGAAATTCTCGTCGGTGCAGGTCAGGCCGGACAACCAGTACAACACCGGCAGCTTGCCGCCCTGCTCCGCCTGTGGCGGCAGGTAGACGGCGAACACCATGTCACAACCGAGCACTTCCGAGCGATGGCGATAGCGTTTGTGCCAGCCGCCGAAGCTTTTCTGGCAGGAAATGTTTTCCAGGCTCATGTCCGACCTCAGAAATGGATGACGGAACGGATGCTTTTTCCTTCATGCATCAGGTCAAACGCCTTGTTGATATCTTCCAGGCCCATGGTGTGGGTGATGAAGGTATCCAGCGGAATCTCGCCGGTCTCGGCCATTTCCACATAGCTCGGCAACTCGGTGCGGCCACGTACGCCACCGAACGCCGAACCACGCCAGACGCGGCCGGTGACCAACTGGAACGGACGGGTGGAGATTTCCTGACCAGCACCGGCAACACCGATGATGACCGACTCGCCCCAACCCTTGTGGCAGCACTCCAGCGCTGCACGCATCAGTTGCACGTTGCCGATGCACTCGAAGGAAAAGTCGACACCGCCATCGGTCATGTCGACGATGACTTCCTGGATCGGGCGTTCGAAGTCTTTCGGGTTCACGCAGTCGGTTGCACCCAGTTGCTTGGCAATCTCGAACTTCGCCGGATTGATGTCGATGGCAATGATCCGCGCAGCCTTGGCTTTCACGGCGCCGATGACAGCGGACAAACCAATGCCGCCGAGGCCGAAAATGGCCACGGTATCACCCGGCTTCACCTTGGCGGTATTGAGCACTGCACCGATGCCCGTGGTGACACCGCAGCCCAACAGGCAGACTTTTTCCAGTGGCGCTTCCTTGGCGATTTTCGCCACGGAGATTTCCGGAAGCACGGTGTACTCGGAGAACGTCGAAGTCCCCATGTAGTGGAAAATCGGCTGGCCCTTGTAGGAAAAACGAGTCGTGCCGTCCGGCATCAGACCTTTGCCCTGGGTCGCGCGAATCGCCTGGCAGAGGTTGGTTTTGCCTGACAGACAGAATTTGCACTGGCGGCATTCCGGGGTGTACAGCGGGATCACATGGTCGCCCACCGCAACGGAGGTCACGCCCTCACCGATCGCCTCGACAATCGCCCCGCCTTCGTGACCGAGGATCGACGGGAAGATACCTTCCGGGTCCGCACCGGACAGGGTGTAGGCATCGGTATGGCAGACACCGGAGGCCACCACGCGCAGCAACACTTCGCCGGCCTTGGGCATGGCGACATCGACTTCAACGATCTCCAGAGGTTTCTTGGCCTCGAAGGCAACGGCGGCGCGCGACTTGATCATGGGATTCTCCAGTGAATAAAAACGAGTCAGGGGAGTGTAATACACAGCCGCAAGATGAATAATCGAGACAAATGCAAAATATTATTGCCACACAGGGATAATCCCCAATGTCCGAAAACCGCTGGGAAGGCATAGACGAATTCGTCGCCGTCGCCGAATGCAGCCAGTTCACCGCTGCTGCGGAGCGCCTGGGCGTTTCCTCCTCCCACGTCAGCCGACAAATCGTCCGCCTTGAAGAGCGCCTGCAAACCCGCCTGCTTTATCGCAGTACCCGCCGGGTCACGCTGACCGAAGCCGGGCAAACCTTCCTGCAACATTGTCAGCGCTTGCAGGATGGGCGGGAAGAAGCATTGCGAGCGGTCGGCGACTTGACCAGCGAACCCAAGGGCATGCTGCGCATGACCTGCGCCGTGGCATATGGCGAGCGCTTTATCGTGCCGCTGGTGACACGTTTCATGGGGCTGTATCCGCAATTGCGCATCGATATCGAACTAACCAACCGGCAACTCGACCTGGTGCACGACGGCCTCGATCTGGCAATTCGCCTCGGGCGTTTGCAGGACTCACGATTGGTGGCCACCCGCCTTGCACCACGAAGGATGTTTCTCTGCGCCTCGCCTTCTTACCTTGAGCGCTACGGTCGCCCACACAGCCTGTCAGAACTCAGTCGTCACAACTGCCTCATCGGCAGCTCGGACCTCTGGCAACTGGAACAGAACGGGCGGGAGTTTTCGCAAAGGGTGCAGGGAAACTGGCGCTGCAACAGTGGACAAGCGGTGCTGGATGCCGCGCTACAAGGCGTAGGACTGTGTCAGTTGCCGGACTATTACGTGCTGGAACATTTGCATAGCGGCGCGTTGATTTCGTTGCTGGAGGCGCATCAACCGCCGAACACAGCGGTTTGGGCGCTGTATCCGCAGCAACGGCATTTGTCGCCGAAGGTGCGCAAGTTGGTGGATTACTTGAAGGAGGGGTTGGCTGAGAGGCCGGAGTATCGGGGTTAGAACCACCAGTGTTTCTCAGTGACAGATTGGCTGACTGAAACGGCGCTTTCGCGAGCAAGCCCGCTCCCACAGGGGAACAGTCTTGCTCACAAAAATTGCGGGCAACACCGATCAAATGTGGGAGCGGGCTTGCTCGCGAAAGGCGCGACGCGGTCTCAAAGTTGATTGCCGCACAACTTAGCGGCGATTGGCCCAACGCTGACGCAACCACTCAAGGTCTTCGGGACGCGTAACCTTGAGGTTATCGGATCGCCCTTCGATCAGGCGTGGTGCCGAACCGGCCCACTCCATCGCCGAAGCTTCGTCGGTAATAACGGCATCGGCCACCAGACTGTCCGCCAAAGCCCGATGCAACGCCCCAAGTCGGAACATCTGCGGCGTGTAGGCTTGCCAGATCACACTGCGATCCACGGTTTCGACCACCCGACCCTGCTTGTCGACCCGTTTGAGCGTATCCCGTGCCGGCACCGCCAGCAGCCCGCCGACAGGATCGTCAGCCAACTCGGCCAGCAACTTGTCCAGATCGTCACGACTGAGATTCGGCCGCGCGGCATCGTGGACCAACACCCAATCCTCATTGTCGGCACCCTGCGCGTGCAAGTGCAGCAACGCATTGAGCACCGACCCCGAACGCTCGGCGCCGCCCTCGACCCGCGCAATACGCGGATCACTGGCACACGCCAGGTTCGGCCAATAAGGATCGTCAAGTGCAACACTGACCACCAGGCCCTTCAGGCCAGGGTGATCAAGGAAACAGCCAAGGCTGTGTTCGAGAATAGTGCGCCCGCCCAGTTGCAAGTATTGCTTGGGACGGTCCGCGGCCATACGGGCACCGACGCCCGCGGCAGGAATCACGGCCCAGAAGGCCGGTAACGTCGGGTTCATTGCGCCAACTGGTAAAGGGTTTCACCGTCCTTGACCATGCCCAACTCATGGCGAGCCCGTTCTTCAACGGTCTCCATGCCCTTTTTCAACTCACTGACTTCGGCGTCCATTACCCGGTTGCGCTCCAGCAATGCCTGGTTCTCAGCTTGCTGATCCGCAATCTGCTGCGTCAACTCGGCCACTTGCGCCAGACTGCCATTTCCCACCCACAGGCGGTACTGCAGGCCAGCCAGCAACAAAAGCAGAATGAGGAACAACCAATTGGGACTGCGCATCGAATATCAGGTATCCAGTGAAAAAAGACAGCCATGCCAAACGTGAAGCTTCTGATAGCACGAAGCCTGGAAGAACCAGGCTTGTGCTTATAAGGCATCAGATTAGTGGCAAAAACGTCGCTGTAGCGATTTTTCCGACACAATCCGCTGACTTTTTACCATTTAACAATCAGCCGCGGAACTCGCCGCGACCGTTGTACTTGGCTTTGCCGTTCAACTGCTCTTCGATACGCAGCAGTTGGTTGTACTTGGAAACGCGGTCGGAACGGCACAGGGAACCGGTCTTGATCTGGCCAGCCGAGGTGCCCACGGCCAGGTCGGCAATGGTCGAATCTTCAGTTTCGCCAGAGCGGTGCGAGATCACGGCAGTGTAACCAGCAGCCTTGGCCATCTGGATGGCTTCCAGGGTTTCGGTCAGGGTGCCGATCTGGTTGAACTTGATCAGGATCGAGTTGGCGATCTTTTTGTCGATGCCTTCTTTCAGGATCTTGGTGTTGGTTACGAACAGGTCGTCGCCTACCAGTTGGGTCTTCTCGCCGATCTTGTCAGTGAGGATCTTCCAGCCAGCCCAGTCGGACTCGTCCAGGCCATCTTCGATGGAGATGATCGGGTAACGCTCGGTCAGGCCTTTGAGGTAGTCAGCGAAACCTTCGGCAGTGAACACCTGGCCCTCGCCGGACAGGTTGTACTTGCCGTCTTCGTAGAATTCGCTCGCGGCGCAGTCCAGCGCCAGGGTCACGTCAGTGCCCAGCTTGTAACCGGCGTTGGCCACGGCTTCGGAGATCACTTTCAAAGCGTCTTCGTTGGAAGCCAGGTTTGGCGCAAAACCACCTTCGTCACCGACGGCAGTGCTCAGGCCACGGGCCTTCAGCACGGCTTTGAGGTGGTGGAAAATCTCGGTGCCCATGCGCAGACCTTCCGAGAAAGACTTGGCGCCAACTGGCTGAACCATGAATTCCTGGATGTCGACGTTGTTATCGGCGTGCTCGCCGCCGTTGATGATGTTCATCATCGGAACCGGCATCGAGTAAACACCCGGGGTGCCGTTCAGGTTGGCGATGTGAGCGTACAGCGGCAGGTCCTGGTCCTGTGCTGCTGCCTTGGCCGCGGCCAGGGAAACGGCGAGGATCGCGTTGGCGCCCAGGGAACCTTTGTTTTCAGTACCGTCGAGCTTGATCATTGCCAGATCGAGCGCTTTCTGGTCGCTTGGGTCCATGCCTTTCAACAGGTCGCGGATCGGACCGTTGATGTTGGCGACGGCCTTGAGGACGCCCTTGCCCAGGTAACGGCTCTTGTCGCCATCACGCAGCTCGAGCGCTTCACGCGAGCCAGTGGAAGCACCGGACGGCGCACAGGCACTGCCGATGATGCCGTTGTCGAGAAGCACGTCCGCTTCCACGGTGGGATTGCCACGGGAGTCGAGAACTTCACGACCTTTGATGTCGACGATTTTAGCCATTGTTGTAAACACTCCAAAGTTGACGAAAAAGCTGTGTACCGCTCGTTTTATAACTTGTGGATCAAATTGCTTTTTGTAGGAGCTGGCTTGCCAGCGAATGGGCCCGCGAGTTTGCGAAGGTCTTGAGGACGCCTTCGCTGGCAAGCCAGCTCCTACAGGGAGAAATGAGGATTACGCGGTTTCTACCGTCGGAAAACTCTTCACCAGTACGTCCAGGGCTTTGAGCTGGGCCAGAAATGGCTCCAGTTTGTCCAGACGCAAGGCGCAAGGACCGTCGCATTTGGCGTTGTCCGGATCCGGGTGGGCTTCCAGGAACAGGCCGGCCAGCGACTGGCTCATGCCGGCCTTCGCCAGGTCGGTGACCTGGGCGCGACGACCACCGGCGGAATCCGAGCGACCGCCAGGCATTTGCAGCGCGTGGGTCACGTCGAAGAACACCGGGTATTCGAACTGCTTCATGATGCCGAAGCCGAGCATGTCGACGACCAGGTTGTTGTAGCCGAAGCTCGAACCACGCTCGCAGAGGATCAACTGATCGTTACCCGCTTCCACGCACTTGTTCAGGATGTGCTTCATTTCCTGAGGTGCGAGGAACTGGGCTTTCTTGATGTTGATCACGGCGCCCGTTTTGGCCATCGCGACCACGAGGTCGGTCTGGCGCGACAGGAAGGCCGGCAACTGGATGATGTCGCAGACTTCAGCGACGACCGCGGCCTGATCCGGCTCGTGAACGTCGGTGATGACCGGCACGCCGAAGGCTTGCTTGATGTCCTGGAAGATGCGCATGCCTTCTTCCAGGCCCGGACCACGATAGGAGGTCACAGAAGAGCGGTTGGCCTTGTCGAAACTGGCCTTGAACACGTAAGGGATACCGAGCTTTTCGGTGACCTTCACATACTCTTCGCAAACCTGCATGGCCATGTCACGGCTTTCCAGCACGTTCATGCCGCCGAACAGCACCATGGGCTTGTCGTTGGCAATCTCGATGTCGCCGACGCGGATGATCTTCTGTGCCATCGGGGTTACGCCTTCTTCTGGTGTTGAGCCAACGCGGCCTTGACGAAACCGCTGAACAGCGGGTGACCGTCGCGTGGCGTCGAGGTGAACTCAGGGTGGAACTGGCAAGCGACGAACCATGGGTGATCCGGTGCTTCAACCACTTCAACCAGTGCGCCATCCCCGGAACGACCAGAGATTTTCAAACCGGCTTCCATGATTTGCGGCAGCAGGTTGTTGTTCACTTCGTAGCGATGACGATGACGCTCGACAATCACGTCCTTGCCGTAGCAACCGTGAACCAGGGAACCCGGCTCCAGCAGGCAATCCTGAGCGCCGAGACGCATGGTGCCGCCCAGATCGGAGGATTCGGTACGGGTTTCGACAGCGCCGGTGGCATCTTCCCACTCGGTGATCAGACCCACGACCGGGTGACCGCTTGCACGATCGAACTCGGTGGAGTTGGCGTCTTTCCAGCCCATCACGTTACGTGCGAACTCGATAACGGCCACTTGCATACCCAGGCAGATACCCAGGTACGGAACCTTGTTTTCGCGAGCGTATTGCACGGCGGTGATCTTGCCTTCAACGCCACGCAGACCGAAGCCGCCAGGCACCAGGATTGCGTCGACGCCTTCCAGCAGCGCAGTGCCCTGGTTCTCGATGTCTTCGGAATCGATGTAGCGCAGGTTGACCTTGGTACGGTTGCTGATGCCGGCGTGACTCATCGCTTCGATCAGCGACTTGTAGGCGTCCAGCAGCTCCATGTACTTGCCGACCATGGCGATGGTGACTTCATGCTCAGGGTTGAGCTTGGCGTCGACCACGGCTTCCCACTCGGACAGATCGGCACCGCCGCATTGCAGGCCAAAACGCTCGACGACGAAATCGTCGAGGCCCTGGGAATGCAGGATGCCCGGGATCTTGTAGATGGTATCGGCGTCTTCCAGGGCGATCACCGCACGTTCTTCAACGTTGGTGAACTGCGCGATCTTGCGACGGGACGACACATCGATCGGGTGGTCGGAGCGGCAGACCAGCACGTCTGGTTGCAGGCCGATGGAACGCAGTTCCTTCACCGAGTGCTGGGTTGGCTTGGTTTTGGTTTCGCCGGCAGTGGCGATGTACGGCACCAGTGTCAGGTGCATCAGCATCGCGCGCTTGGCGCCGACTTCAAAACGCAGTTGGCGGATCGCCTCGAGGAACGGTTGCGACTCGATGTCACCCACGGTGCCACCGATCTCGACCATTGCCACGTCAGCGTCGCCAGCACCCTTGATGATGCGGCGCTTGATTTCGTCGGTGATGTGCGGGATCACCTGGATGGTTGCACCCAGGTAGTCACCACGGCGCTCTTTGCGCAGGACGTGTTCGTAGACACGGCCGGTGGTGAAGTTGTTGTTCTGGGTCATGGTCGTGCGGATGAACCGCTCGTAGTGACCCAGGTCCAGGTCGGTCTCGGCGCCGTCGTGGGTGACGAACACTTCACCGTGCTGGAACGGGCTCATGGTGCCCGGGTCGACGTTGATGTACGGGTCCAGCTTCAGCATGGTGACCTTAAGTCCCCGCGCCTCCAGGATGGCCGCCAATGATGCCGATGCAATGCCTTTCCCCAATGAAGAAACAACACCGCCCGTGACGAATATGTAGCGCGTCATGAAAAACCCTAGAAGTCTGCGTTAAAGCGGTCCGAGCCGCCGGGGAAAGCGAAGGAAGGCCGAAGCCCCCGATCACCTGCATTAATCACAGTGCACCTTTCAAAAAAACCGCCGCGTTGGGACAGACCGGGAAATGAATCACCGGTTCGTTGCTCGCTACACATTTTTTGGAATCGCCCAGCAAAGACTGCTTGGTAATCGGCAACTCCTGCAATTCAGGCGAATCCACAGAAGTTGTATCAAGAAGGGAGCGTAGTCTACCGGAAAGCCCCTTTCAGCTCAAACCTTGATCTTCGTTCAATGGCTGCCAATGCAAATGCCAGTCGCCGCTCGCATCGCCATCGAGCCCCTTGAGGTTCGCTACCGCCAGCAATTGCCCGTCTTTGTAGAGCAGCGGCAATCTGCCGCGCACGAAGGACGGTACACCGCTTTCATTGAGCAAACGTTTCAGGTCCCGATGGCCGCGGCCTGGCAAAGCCATGACCTCTCCCCCCTCACGATAGCGGATCTGTAACGGGCCGTCGGGGATCTGCCCGGTGAGCGAAAGCACGCCGTTGTCCGGGATAACCAGTGGTGAAGCCGGATTCTGCCATGCCCCGACGGCAGGCAGAGGTTGCAACCAACGACCGGACAGCCACCAGATCCGCCCGCCTGCCCGGTGCAGTTCGCCATCGGCCAGCCGCCACACCGGGCAGGCATCGCCGGTGGCGTCGCGCAAATCCGCCCAACCCGACCAATGGTCAGTGTCCGGCAGGCGGGTCAGCGGCTCGAGCCAATGACTCAGGGCATTGCGCTGCCGGGCATCAGACAGTTGCGCAAGCGGCGCCAGTTCAAGGGACCGCAATCCCAGCCAGTCGAACTCACTGACAGAGTTGGCCTCACGCAAATCCATTTCTGCCAGTTCTTCGAGCAACCCCTGCGCTTCAGTCAAATGTGCCGCGCTGCGAGCCATGGTCGCCACCGCTTGTGGCCAGCGCCGGGTCAATTCGGGGAAGACTTGGTGCCGCAGGTAGTTGCGCGAGTACTGCCGATCTTCGTTTGAAGGATCTTCGATCCAGCTCAAGCCATGCTCGTTGGCATAGGCCTCCAGTTCAGCCCGCGTGACATCGAGCAATGGCCGCAGCAGATGGCCCTTGCCCAACGAGCGCT
Organism: Pseudomonas sp. GW821-FHT01C01; assembly: GCF_059422645.1. Classification (NCBI taxonomy): domain Bacteria; kingdom Pseudomonadati; phylum Pseudomonadota; class Gammaproteobacteria; order Pseudomonadales; family Pseudomonadaceae; genus Pseudomonas; species Pseudomonas sp. GW821-FHT01C01. The sequence goes on from NZ_JBWKXF010000022.1 coordinate 57,329, forward strand.
GACGCGGCATTCCCGACAGTCCGCGTACGCCCGCGCCGCGCAACAATCGAAACAGCAGGGTTTCCGCCTGATCGTCGCGGTGCTGGGCCGTCAGCAGTACGTCGCCAGGCCGAGTCACGTCGGCGAACGTGTGATAACGCGCATCCCGCGCCGCACGCTCCAGACTGGCACCGGGCTGCACCTGCACCCGAACGATCTGCAACGGGACACCCAACGCAGCGCACACAGAACGACAATGTTCCGGCCACGCATCGGCCACAGCTTGAAGGCCGTGATGAACATGGATGGCGCTCAGCGCCGGCAGGGATTCGGTTTTTGCGAGATATGCGAGCAGATGCAGCAGGACGGTGGAGTCCAGGCCGCCAGAGAAGGCGATGCGCCAGGTCGCAGCATTGCGCCACGGTTTCAGATTCAGCAAAAGCCTGGAAGGCAAGTCAATCGCGGGCCGATCCATATCTTTCCCTTTGCACAAATCAAATGTGGGAGCGGGCTTGCTCGCGAAGGCGGCTGAACATTCAACACATCAGTTGATTGTTATACCGCTTTCGCGAGCAAACCCGCTCCCACATTCAAGCCGAGGTCAGATCAGAGACCGTAGCTCATCAGTCGATCGTAACGACGCTTGAGCAGCGCTTCGTTATCGAACTTCTTCAGCATCGCCAGTTGCGAGCTCAGCTCGGCGCGGATCGATGCCGCAGCAGCGGCCGGGTCACGGTGCGCGCCACCCAATGGCTCGCCAATCACCTTGTCCACGATGCCCAGGCCTTTGAGGCGCTCGGCGGTGATGCCCATCGCTTCTGCGGCATCCGGTGCTTTCTCGGCGGTTTTCCACAGAATCGAAGCGCAACCTTCCGGCGAGATCACCGCGTAGGTCGAGTATTGCAGCATGTTCAACTGGTCGCAGACACCGATCGCCAGTGCACCACCGGAACCACCCTCACCGATCACGGTGGCGATGATTGGGGTTTTCAGGCGGGCCATGACACGCAGGTTCCAGGCAATCGCTTCGCTCTGGTTGCGCTCTTCGGCGTCGATGCCAGGGTATGCGCCCGGGGTGTCGATGAAGGTCAGGATCGGCATCTTGAAACGTTCAGCCATTTCCATCAGGCGGCATGCCTTGCGGTAGCCTTCCGGACGCGGCATGCCGAAGTTGCGGCGAACCTTCTCGCGCACTTCACGGCCCTTCTGGTGACCGATGATCATCACCGGCTGGTCGTCCAGACGGGCAATACCGCCAACGATCGCAGCGTCGTCGGAGAAGTGGCGGTCACCGTGCAACTCGTCGAACTCGGTGAAGATGTGTTCGATGTAGTCCAGGGTATACGGACGTTTCGGGTGACGCGCCAGACGTGCGATCTGCCAGCTGGTCAGCTTGCCGAAAATGTCTTCGGTCAGCGTTTTGCTCTTGTCCTGCAGGCGGGAGATCTCATCGCCGATATTCAGCGAATTGTCATTACCGACCAAGCGCAACTCTTCGATCTTGGCTTGCAGGTCGGCGATCGGCTGTTCGAAATCTAGAAAATTCGGGTTCATAGGCGTCCGTCTTGGGTCGAGTCCCAAGGGATCTTGGGCCGGCCGGTTGTCTATTCGCGCCCTACCTTAAGGGAGAGGCGCGTTGAGGTCGAGATTAAAAATTCAGGTCAAGGTCAGGGCAATCTGATAGCACTGACCGTCAACGGTATTGGAGGAAGACGTTGTCTCGCCCGAACTGGTCACGCAGGGCTTGAATCAACGCATCCGCCGGATCGATCCGCCAGCCTTCGCCGAACTGCAGCAAGGCTTTCGCATCAGGGCTGGTGTAGTCCATGGTGATCGGGCACGCACCGCGATGACGCTTCAACAGCTCACCCAGCCAGCGTAGCTGATCGCCCTTGAGGTCCTTGGCATGTAACTTCAGGCGCAGGCTTTCGGCCAGATTGGTGCGCGCATCTTCCATGCTCATCACCCGCTTGACCCGCAACTTCAGGCCACCGGAGAAGTCGTCATTGCTGACCTCGCCTTCGACCACCACCATCGCGTCGGTCTGCAACAGCGACTGCGCCGAATGGAACGCCTCGGAAAACAGCGAGGCCTCGATCCGTCCAGAGCGGTCATCAAGGGTGATGAACCCCATCTTGTCGCCCTTTTTATTCTTCATCACCCGCAGGGCGATGATCATCCCGGCGACGGTCTGGGTATCGCGCGCCGGTTTCAGATCAATGATGCGCTGGCGGGCGAAGCGACGGATTTCACCCTCGTATTCGTCAATCGGGTGACCGGTCAGGTACAGGCCGAGGGTATCTTTTTCCCCTTTCAGGCGCTCTTTGAGGGTCAGCTCCTTGGCCTTGCGGTGATTGGCGTAGACGTCGGCGTCTTCTTCGACAAACAGACCGCCAAACAGGTCAGAGTGACCACTGTCCTGGGTGCGCGCGGTCTGTTCGGCCGCCTTGATCGCTTCTTCCATGGCCGTCAGCAGCACCGCGCGATTGCGGTCGATGTTGGCCTGGTAGGCTTTTTGCTCATCGTGGAAATACGGCCCGAGGCGATCCAGGGCACCGCTGCGGATCAAACCGTCGAGGGTGCGCTTGTTGATACGCTTGAGGTCGACCCGGGCGCAGAAATCGAACAGATCCTTGAACGGACCGGCCAGACGCGCTTCGGTGATCGCCTCGACCGGCCCCTCACCCACGCCCTTGATTGCACCCAGGCCGTAGATGATCCGGCCTTCGTCGTTCACCGTGAACTTGAATTCGGAAGTATTCACGTCCGGCGCGTCGAGACGCAGCTTCATGGTCCGCACTTCTTCGATCAAGGTCACGACCTTGTCGGTGTTGTGCATATCCGCCGAGAGTACCGCGGCCATGAACGGCGCCGGGTAGTGCGCCTTCAGCCACGCGGTCTGGTACGACACCAGCCCGTAGGCGGCGGAGTGCGACTTGTTGAAGCCGTAACCGGCGAACTTTTCCACCAGGTCGAAGATGTTACCGGCCAGGTCAGCATCAATATTGTTGGTGGCGCAACCTTCAATGAAGCCGCCACGCTGCTTGGCCATTTCCTCGGGTTTTTTCTTACCCATGGCTCGACGCAGCATATCCGCGCCACCGAGGGTGTAACCGGCCATGACCTGGGCAATCTGCATCACCTGTTCCTGGTACAGGATGATGCCGTAAGTCGGAGCCAGTACGGGCTTGAGGCCTTCGTACTGGTAGTCCGAGTGCGGATAGGCCAGCTCGGCGCGACCGTGCTTGCGGTTGATGAAGTCATCCACCATGCCCGATTGCAGCGGCCCCGGACGGAACAGCGCCACCAGTGCGATCAAGTCTTCCAGGCAGTCGGGCTTGAGCTTTTTGATCAGCTCTTTCATGCCGCGGGATTCAAGCTGGAACACTGCCGTGGTTTCGGCTTTTTGCAGCAGGGTGTAGGTCGGCTTGTCGTCCAGCGGGATGAACGCGATATCCAGCGGTGGCTCGTTGACCTTGGCGCGGTCGCGGTTGATGGTTTTCAGCGCCCAGTCGATGATCGTCAGGGTCCGCAGGCCGAGGAAGTCGAACTTCACCAGACCGGCCGCTTCAACGTCATCCTTGTCGAACTGGGTTACCAGACCGTCACCGGCCTCGTCGCAGTAGATTGGCGAAAAGTCGGTCAGCTTGGTCGGCGCGATAACCACACCACCAGCGTGCTTGCCGACGTTACGCACAACGCCTTCGAGCTTGCGGGCCATCTCCCAGATTTCCGCGGCTTCTTCATCGACCTTGATGAAGTCACGGAGGATTTCTTCCTGCTCGTAGGCCTTCTCCAGGGTCATGCCGACTTCGAACGGAATCATCTTCGACAGACGATCCGCCAGGCCATAGGACTTGCCCTGCACCCGCGCCACGTCACGGACCACAGCCTTGGCGGCCATGGAACCGAAAGTGATGATCTGGCTTACCGCGTTGCGGCCGTATTTCTCGGCCACGTAGTCGATCACCCGGTCACGACCGTCCATGCAGAAGTCGACGTCGAAGTCGGGCATCGATACCCGTTCCGGATTGAGGAAACGCTCGAACAGCAGGTCGTATTCCAGCGGGTCGAGGTCGGTGATCTTCTGCACATAGGCCACCAGCGATCCGGCACCCGATCCACGGCCAGGACCTACCGGTACGCCGTTGTTCTTGGCCCACTGGATAAAGTCCATCACGATCAGGAAGTAACCGGGGAACCCCATCTGGATGATGATATCCAGCTCGAAATTCAGCCGATCAACATAGACCTGACGCTTGGCCTCGTAGTCTTCGGTGGTGTCTTTGGGCAGCAGTACCGCCAACCGCTCCTCCAGACCGTCAAACGAGACCTTGCGGAAATACTCGTCGATGGTCATGCCATCGGGGATCGGGAAGTTGGGCAGGAAGTGCGTGCCCAGCTTCACTTCGATGTTGCAGCGCTTGGCGATCTCGACGGTGTTTTCCAGCGCTTCGGGAATGTCGCTGAACAGCTCGGCCATTTCCTCGGCGCTTTTGAGGTACTGCTGATCGCTGTAATTCTTCGAGCGCCGCGGATCGTCAAGGGCACGGCCCTCACCGATGCAAACGCGGGTTTCGTGGGCGGCGAAGTCTTCCTGCTTGATGAAGCGCACATCGTTGGTCGCCACCAGCGGCGCGCCGAGCTTCTCGGCCAGCGCCACGGCACCGTGCAGTTGTTCTTCATCGTTGGGGCGGTTGGTGCGCTGGATTTCCAGATAGAAACGATCCGGAAACACTTCCATCCATTCGCGGGCCAGGGTTTCCGCTTCCGCCGGGTTGCCGCTGAGCATGGCCTGGCCGATCTCGCCTTCTTTGGCCGCCGATAGCATGATCAGGCCTGCGTTGGCTTCGGCTACCCATTCGCGCTCGATGATGATCGCGCCATTGCGCTGACCATCGATAAAGCCGCGGGAAATCAGTTCAGTAAGGTTGCGATAGCCTTCGGCATTCATCACCAACAGGCTGATCCGGCTCAGCGGGTTGTCCGGATCCTTGTTCGACAGCCACAGGTCGGCGCCGCAGATCGGCTTGATCCCGGCACCCATGGCGTTTTTATAGAATTTGACCAGGGAACACATGTTGTTCTGGTCGGTGACCGCCACGGCAGGCATGTTCATGCCGACCAGGGTCTTGACCAGCGGCTTGATCCGCACCAGACCGTCGACCAGGGAGTATTCAGTGTGCAGGCGTAGGTGAACGAATGAAGCCGGCATAGTGATCCTGTCTAGAAACGTGAAGACAACAAGGCCCGGATTGTACCGGGCCTTGGCAAAAAAAATCAGCCTTGCGACTAACTCTCGATCAAACCTTCGCGAGCTTCATAGGCCAGCCGCACCGGAGCAAACGAACGCCGGTGAATCGGCGTTGGGCCAAGACGCGCGAGTGCTTCCAGATGAACGGGGGTCGGGTAGCCCTTGTGACCACCGATGCCGTAGCCGGGGTAGATCAACTCGAACGCGGCCATTTCCCGGTCGCGGCTGACCTTGGCCAGAATCGATGCGGCGGCGATGGCTGGAACCTTGCTGTCGCCCTTGACCACAGCTTCGGAGCGCATCGGCAGTTTCGGGCAACGGTTACCGTCAATCATCGCCAGTTTCGGCTGGATATGCAGCCCGGCGACAGCACGCTGCATGGCCAACATGGTGGCGTGCAGGATATTCAGTTCGTCGATTTCTTCGACTTCGGCGCGAGCGATGCACCAGCTCAGGGCTTTTTCGCAGATTTCGTCGTAGAGCTTTTCGCGACGGGCTTCGGTGAGCTTCTTCGAATCGTTCAGGCCGAGGATCGGGCGGTTCGGATCGAGGATCACCGCCGCTGTCACCACCGCGCCACAGAGCGGGCCGCGACCGACTTCATCGACGCCGGCAACCAACTCTTCGACTTCAGCGACCAAGGTGAAATCCAGCCCCATCTGCATGTTCGTTTTACTCATTTGACTTGGCCGATCAGGTTCAGCACTGCGTCCGCAGCCTGGTTGGAGGCATCCAGACGCAGGGTCCGGTGAATCTCGTCAAAGCCACGGGTCTGCTCTTCCCCGTCTTCGATCAACGGTGACAACGTCTGGGCCAGCGCTCCGACCGTGGCATCGTCCTGCAATAACTCGGGCACCAACAGACGCTGGGCCAACAAGTTCGGCAACGAAATGTAGGGGCTTTTCACCATGCGCTTGAGAATCCAGAACGTCAGCGGTGCCAGGCGGTAGGCAACCACCATCGGCCGTTTGTACAGCAACGCTTCAAGCGTTGCTGTACCGGAAGCAATCAACACCGCATCGCACGCTGCAAGGGCCAGATGAGACTGTCCATCGAGCAGGGTCAGTGGCAGATCGCGACCGGCCAACAGTTCTTCAAGCTGTGCGCGACGTTGCGCACTGGCGCAAGGCATGACAAACCGCACACCCGGGCGCAATGCCCGCAGGCGCTGCGCGGTATCGAGAAACAACGCACCGAGCCGGCCAACCTCACCGCCACGGCTGCCAGGCATCAACGCCACCAGCGGCCCGTCAGGCAAACCGAGCTCGGCCCGCGCAGCCGCGCGATCGGCTTCGAGTGGAATGGCATCGGCCAGGGTATGACCGACAAACCGCACCGGCACGCCTTTCTCTTCATAGAACCTGGCTTCGAACGGGAACAGCGTGAGCATCAGGTCGCAGCCTTCGCGAATCTTCAGCACACGCTTCTGTCGCCAGGCCCAGACCGACGGGCTGACGTAATGCACCGTCTTGATACCGGCCTGGCGCAGTTTGAGTTCGATATTGAGGTTGAAGTCCGGCGCATCGATACCGATGAAGACATCGGGCTTGGCGGCGATCAGGTCAGCGACCAGTTTTTTGCGTCGCGCCAGCAACTCGCGCAGACGGCCCAAGACTTCCACCAGCCCCATCACTGACAGGCGCTCCATCGGGAAGTACGGGGTCAGGCCCTCGGCCTGCATCAGCGGACCGCCAACTCCAATGAATTCAACGGCCGGGTGACGAACCTTGAGCGCGCGCATGAGGCCCGCGCCCAGAATGTCACCGGAAGCCTCACCCGCTACCAGCGCAATACGCAGATTGGCCATGATTAGCGGGTGATGCCGCGAGTCGAAGACTGGATGGAGTCACGGAACACCGCCACTTCCGGATACTGGGCCGATGGTTCGGCCAGTTCGACGAGCGCCTGCTCCACGGTCAGGCCCTGGCGGTAAACCACCTTGTAGGCACGGCGCAGTGCGTGGATCGCATCTTCGCTGAATCCCCGACGGCGCATGCCCTCGAAGTTCATGCTACGGGCTTCGGCAGGGTTGCCGAATACCGTGACATACGCAGGAACATCCTTGCCGATCGCTGTACCCATGCCCGAGAAGCTGTGGGCGCCAATGTGGCAATACTGGTGAACCAGGGTAAAACCGGAGAGGATTGCCCAGTCCTCCACATGCACATGGCCCGCCAGTGCGGTGTTGTTGACCAGGATGCAGTGGTTGCCGATAACGCTGTCGTGGCCGATGTGGGCATAGGCCATGATCAGATTGTGATCGCCCAGGGTCGTTTCCGAACGGTCCTGGATGGTGCCACGGTGAATCGTCACGCCTTCACGGATGACGTTGTGATCGCCAATCACCAGGCGGGTTTCCTCGCCTTTGTACTTCAGGTCTGGTGTGTCTTCACCCACCGAGGAAAACTGGTAGATGCGATTGTGCTTACCGATTCGGGTCGGGCCCTTGAGAATCACGTGCGGCCCGATGACTGTCCCCTCGCCGATTTCCACACCTGCGCCGACGATCGACCACGGGCCGACCTCGACGCCGTCAGCCAGAACGGCTGTCGGATCGATGATTGCACGAGGGTCAATCAAACTCATAGCTTGCGTTCCGCACAGATGATCTCAGCCGAGCAGACAGGCTTGCCATCGACCGAAGCCTGGCACTCGAACTTCCAGATCTGACGCTTGCAGCTGATGAATTTGGCTTCAAGGATCAGTTGATCGCCCGGCAATACTGGCTGGCGGAAGCGCAGCTTGTCGGAACCGACGAAGTAATAGAGGGTGCCGTCAGCCGGTTTCACGTCGAGCATTTTGAAACCAAGGATCCCGGCAGCCTGAGCCATTGCCTCGATGATCAATACGCCCGGCATGATTGGATGCGCAGGGAAGTGACCATTGAAGAACGGTTCGTTGATGCTGACATTCTTGTAGGCGCGAATGCGCTTGCCTTCAACATCCAGCTCCACTACCCGGTCCACCAGCAGGAACGGGTAACGGTGAGGCAGGTATTCGCGAATCTCGTTGATGTCCATCATTTCGGGGGGAAGCCTATGTAAAGATTGGGAGCGCGCGACTGATACACGCTCCGCTAGCAAATCAAGGAGGCAGTCTAGCGGCTGTGCACACTTGATATGGAAATGGTATCAGCCATCTGATGAAGCATTACCGTCAGGGGTCACTTCCCCTACCTGCTTTTCCAGCTGTCGCAGACGTCGCGCGATGTCATCGAGCTGACGAATGCGAGCCGCGCTTTTGCGCCATTCGGCTGCTGGCTGCATGGCCGTACCGGAAGAATAGGAACCCTTTTCGGTAATCGAGTGGGTCACCATGGTCATCCCGGTGATGAAAACGTTGTCGCAAATTTCGATATGTCCCACCAGCCCTACACCGCCAGCGAGCATGCAATGCTTGCCGATTTTGGTGCTGCCGGAGATCCCGACACAGGCCGCCATGGCGGTGTGATCACCGACCTGAACGTTGTGGGCGATCTGGATCTGGTTGTCGAGCTTCACACCATTACCAAGAACGGTATCGGCCAATGCGCCGCGGTCGATAGCGGTATTCACGCCAATCTCCACATCGTCACCGACCAACACACCACCGATCTGGGCAATTTTCTGCCAGACACCTTTCTCATTGGCAAAACCGAAACCTTCGCCACCGAGCACGGCACCTGACTGAATGACCACACGCTTGCCGATGCGCACGTCGTGGTACAGCGTGACCCGCGGGGCCAGCCAACCGCCTTCGCCGATTTCGCAACGGGCACCGATGAAGCAATGCGCACCGATGGTCACGCCGGCAGCAATACGTGCCGCGCTTTCGATCACCGCAAAGGCACCAATACTCGCAGCCGGGTCAACCACCGCGTCCTCGGCCACAACGGCTGTCGGGTGAATACCGGCAGCCGCTTTCGGCTTTGGATCGAACAGGTGGGAAACACGCGCGTAGGCCAGATACGGATCTGGCACCACCAGCGCATTACCGGCAAAACCTTCGGCATCAGCAGCCTTCAGCAACAGCGCTGCAGCCTGACTGTCTGCCAGGTACTTACGGTATTGGGGGTTTGCGAGAAAGCTCAACTGAGCTGGGCCAGCCTCCTGCAAGGTGGCTAGCCCAGTAATTGCTTTCTCGGGGTCGCCACGTAGCGTGGCGCCGAGGAACTCGGCCAGCTGGCCGAGCTTAATGGTCACGGTCATGGATTACTTCAGCTGATTCATGCGCTCGATAACCTGGCGAGTGATGTCGTACTGAGGCTTGACATCAATCACTGCGCCACGCTCGAAGACCAGGTCATAAGCACCTTTCTTGATGACTTCCTCCACAGCGCTGTCCAGTTTCGGCTTGAGCTGCTTCAGCATTTCACGGTCGGCAACGGCTTTGGCTTCGTTCAGTTCCTTGGACTGGAACTGGAAGTCACGGGCCTTTTGCTTGAATTCAAGCTCCAGACGCTCGCGCTCGCCCTGCTGCATTTTGTCGCCACCGGCCATCAGGCGGTCCTGAATACCCTTGGCGCTGGTTTCCAGCGCCTTGAGCTTGGTCAACTGAGGACCGAACTTCTTCTCGGCATCCACGGCATATTTCTTGGCCGCGTCGGACTCCAGCAGAGCCATCTGATAGTTCAGAACAGCAATTTTCATGTCGGCAAATGCCGGACCAGCGACCAGTACGCTGGCCAGGAGAACCAATTGAGTCAACTTACGCACGATGCACTCCTACAAAATTCATTGTCGTTATCTTGGGTCAGACGCTTAGAACGTCTGGCCGAGGGAAAATTGGAACACTTGAGTCTCAGCGTTATCCGGTTTCTTGACTGGCATGGCCAACGCGAAACTCAGAGGACCCAGTGCGGTGACCCAGGTCACACCCACACCGACAGAACTGGCCATGTTGCTCAAGCTGATATCGTCGCACTTGGTGTTGGACTTCGTGCCATCGGCGTTTGTGGTATCCGAGCACGATGAATTGAACACGTTACCCACATCCCAGAATACCGAAGTACGCAGGGAACGCTGGTCCTTGACGAACGGCAGAGGGAACAATACTTCAGCACCACCCTGAATCAGGACGTTACCACCAAACGGCAGTGGATCCTGGTCCGGGTCGAATTGAGTGCCAGGGTTCTTGCCGGTACTTGGCGTACTGCGAGGACCCAGAGTGCTGTCCTTGAAGCCACGTACCGAGTTGAAACCACCAGCATAGTAGTTTTCATAGAAAGGCAAGCCGTCGGTCGAACCGTAACCATCGCCATAACCCAGCTCGGTATGCAGGCGCATGGTGTAGTTCTCGGACAATGGCTGGAACAGCTGGCCACGGTAGTCGAGCTTGAAGAACGACAGGTCGCTGCCTGGAACCGTGGATTCCAGCACCAGGCTCTGGGAATGACCACGGGTTGCGAGTACGCCCTTGTTCAGGGTGGACTCGGACCAGCCGGCCGAAGCCTTGAAGTTCAGGTACTGATCGCCTTCCTTGTTAACGAAGTCGAAAATCTCGTCAACGGTGTAAATACCGGTTTTGATCTTGTCCTGCTGCGCGTTCAGGCCGAAGGTCAGACGCGATGTTTCGCTGATCGGGTAACCGACGCTCACACCTGCACCCAGGCTGTCGACGGCATAGCTCGCTACATCGACGTCGAGGTCATTGTAGTCAGTGGTGCGGTAGAAGGCGTTGTAACCCAGGCTCACGCCATCAGCGGTCCAGTAGGGGTCGACAAAACCGAAGTTGTAACGCGTCTGGTACTGACTTTTGGTCAAACCGATACTGACCTTGTTACCGGTACCCAGGAAGTTGTTCTGGGTGATCGAACCACCGAGGATCAGGCCGGCACTCTGGGCGAAACCGACGCTGGCGGTAATCGAACCGGAGGCTTGCTCTTCAACGCTGTAGTTGACGTCCACCTGGTCATCGACACCCGGCACGGCCGGGGTCTCGACGTTGACTTCCTTGAAGAAGCCCAGACGCTCCAGACGGGTCTTGGATTGGTCGATCAGGTAAGTCGAAGCCCAGCCGCCTTCCATCTGACGCATTTCACGACGCAGTACTTCGTCTTCGGACTTGGTGTTGCCACGGAAGTTGATGCGGTTCACGTAAGCACGCTTGCCCGGATCGACGGCGAACAGGATGTCTACGGTGTGATCTTCATCGTGCGGTTGAGGCACGCCGTTGACGTTGGCGAAGGTATAACCTTCGTTACCCAGACGACGGGTGATCAGCTCGGAGGTCGTGGTCATCAGCTTGCGCGAGAACACCTGGCCTTTTTGCACCAGCAGCAGGGACTTGACCTGGTCTTCCGGGACTTTCAGGTCACCGCTGAGCTTGACGTCACGAACGGTGTATTTTTCGCCTTCGTTGACGTTGACAGTGATGTAGACGTGTTTCTTGTCCGGCGTAATGGATACCTGGGTCGAAGCGATATCCATGTTGATATAGCCACGGTCCAGGTAGTAGGAACGCAGACGCTCCAGGTCACCGGACAGCTTTTCACGGGCGTACTTGTCGTCGTTCTTGAAGAACGACAACCAGTTGGTGGTCTTGAGTTCGAACAGGTCGATCAGGTCTTCATCGGGAAAGACTGTGTTGCCCACCACGTTGATGTGCTGGATCGCCGCAACGGTGCCTTCGTTGATATTGACCTTCAGGCCGACGCGGTTGCGCGGCTGCGGCACCACTTCGGTATCGACGGTAGCCGAGTAGCGACCCTGAGCGACGTACTGGCGCTGCAGTTCGTTACGCACACCTTCGAGGGTGGCACGCTGGAAGATCTCGCCTTCGGCCAGACCGGATTGCTTGAGGCCTTTCATCAGGTCTTCGGTAGAGATCGCCTTGTTACCTTCGATCTCGATACTGGCGACCGACGGGCGCTCGACTACCGTAATGACCAGGACGTTGCCATCGCGGCCCAGCTGGATATCTTGAAAGAAACCGGTTTTGAACAGAGCACGAGTGGATTCCACCAGGCGACGATCATCCGCCTGTTCACCGACGTTCAACGGCAAAGCACCAAAGACGCTACCCGCGGAGACCCGCTGGAGGCCATTGACGCGAATATCAGAGATAGTGAAGGACTCGGCGTGAACTTCGGCGATCATCAATACGGTGAGAACCGCAGTTAGCAGCAGACGTTTCATGAAGTCCTTTCTTATTCCAACTGGCAATAAACAAACTGCCGCAAAATGCGGCAGATTCGCAATTCAGCGAAGCGTTACAGTCGACCCAGATCATTGACCAGAGCAAGCAACATCACCCCGACCACCAAACTGATACCGATCTGTATCCCCCAACCTTGCACCCGATCTGACAAGGGACGACCACGCACCCACTCGATCAGATAAAACAACAAATGCCCCCCATCCAGTACCGGAATGGGCAACAAGTTCAGAACCCCCAGGCTAATACTCAGATAAGCAAGGAAATTCAGGAAATCAGCAACACCCGACTGGGCCGAAGCGCCCGCCACTTTAGCAATGGTTATCGGTCCACTCAAGTTTTTTACCGAGAGCTCACCGAACAACATTTTCTTCAGTGAATCGAGGGTCAGCACGCTCATGGTCCAGGTACGTCGAGCCCCCTCGCCAATCGCTGCCAATGGGCCGTAACTGACTTCGCGGATCATCTCAGGTGGCCAATCGACAGCCTTCACCCCTGCCCCCAGGTAACCGCTGGGTGACTTGCTCTCGCCGCGAGCGGCCAGCGTCACCGGGACGTCGATTTGAGCACCGTCACGCTCAACCCGCAGCATGATTTTGGTATCAGGATGCATACGGACGGTGTCGACTACCTGCTGCCAGTCGTCCAGCGTACGACCATCGAGCGCCAGCAACCGATCACCGGTCTTCAGGCCGGCAGCCTGAGCCGGCCCCTTTGGATCGAGTTCGGCCAGAACGGGCGGCAATGCCGGGCGCCAGGGACGAATGCCCAACGAGTGGATAGGGTCGGGCTCGTTGGCCCCTTTGAGCCATTTGTCCAGCACAAGCTCACGAGGAGAATCGGCCGTGGAGCCTTGCTCGCGCACCATTATCTGCAACGAGCCGCTTTCGCCCAGGCGACGAACCAATTGCAGGTTCACCGCCGCCCAGCCGGAAGTCGCCTCACCATCAATGGCCATGATTTCCTGGCCAGGGCTCAATCCCGCCTTGGCCGCAATACTGCCGGACTCGACAGCCCCGATAACCGGACGCACCTGCTCGCTGCCGAGCATTGCCAATCCCCAGAAGAACACCAATGCCAACAGGAAGTTGGCTATCGGCCCCGCGGCTACGATGGCTATGCGCTGACGAACGGATTTGCGATTGAAGGTCTGGTCGAGCTGATCGAGGGGAACTTCACCCTCACGCTCGTCGAGCATTTTGACGTAGCCGCCCAACGGGATCGCGGCCACAACGAACTCGGTACCTTGCCTGTCGTGCCAGCGCAGCAATGGCATGCCGAAGCCTACGGAGAAGCGCAGCACTTTGACCCCACAGCGACGCGCGACCCAAAAATGGCCGAACTCGTGGAAGGTGACCAGCACACCCAGAGCGACCAGGGTGCCGACAATCATATAGAGCGCGCTCATCTACTTTCTCCGCAATCCTATCCGCTGCTGCCTGGGTCAACTATCCGCAGCATTTACCGTCCGTGACGGCTCAACCACTGTCCGGCCAGCAATCGCGCCTTCGCGTCTGCCGTGAACACTGCATCGAGATCATCCACTGCCACTACAGGCTCCAGATTCAGTACTTCTTCGATGATACTCGCGATTTCCGGGTAACGAACCCGTTCGTCGAGAAATGCCGCCACCGCCACTTCGTTCGCTGCATTGAGCATCGCCGGCGCGCTGTTACCCGCTTCGGCCGCTTGACGAGCCAGGCGCAGGCACGGGAAACGCTCTTCGTCAGGCGCCTGGAAATCCAGGCGCGCAATGGTAAACAGATCCAGTGGCGCCACACCCGAATCGATCCGCTCAGGCCAGGCCAGGGCATTGGCGATGGGCGTGCGCATGTCCGGATTACCCAACTGCGCCAGGACAGAACCATCGACATAGTCGACGAGCGAATGAATCACGCTTTGCGGGTGAATCACTACCTCGACCTGGGATGGCTTGGCATCGAACAGCCAGCAGGCTTCGATCAACTCAAGCCCCTTGTTCATCATGCTGGCCGAATCAACGGAGATTTTTCGCCCCATGGACCAGTTCGGGTGAGCACACGCCTGGTCAGGTGAAACATGCGCCAACTCAGCCATTGGCGTCTGTCGGAACGGGCCACCGGAAGCCGTCAGTAAAATCCGACGCACGCCGACCGCCTCAAGGCCACGGGCATAATCCAGCGGCATGCACTGGAAAATCGCGTTGTGTTCACTATCGATCGGCAACAACACCGAACCGCTCTTGCGCACTGCCTGCATAAACAATGCACCGGACATGACCAGCGCTTCTTTGTTGGCCAGGAGGATCTTCTTGCCGGTTTCGACCGCTGCCAGTGTCGGGCGCAATCCCGCTGCGCCAACGATGGCCGCCATGACCGTATCGACTTCCGGATCGGAGGCAACCTGACACAAACCTTCCTCACCCACCAGAACCCGGGTCGAAAGACCCGCCGCGCGCAAATCATCCTGCAAGGTGCGGGCAGCAGCGACCTCAGGCACTACAGCAAATCGCGGGACATGGCGCACGCATAGCGCCAGCAATTCACTCAAGCGAGTGAAACCACTCAAGGCAAAGACTTGATAACGATCAGGGTGGCGAGCGATGACGTCGAGCGTACTCAGACCAATCGAACCGGTCGCCCCCAGAACGGTAATCTGTTGCGGGCGGCTCATGGGGCTGCCATCCACAGCAGCACGGCAAACACCGGTATCGCTGCCGTCAGGCTGTCGATACGATCCAGCACACCACCGTGACCCGGAAGCAGATTGCTGCTGTCCTTGATGCCGGACTGGCGCTTGAACATGCTTTCAGTGAGGTCGCCCACCACCGAGATAAACACGATGAGTGCAGCGCCGATCAGCCCTTTGAGCAGCTCGGCCACCGTCCAGTCGCGCACCAGAGCAACGAATGCGGTAATCACCAGACTCAGCGCCAGACCACCGTACACGCCTTCCCAGCTTTTGCCCGGACTGACCTGCGGTGCGAGCTTGCGCTTGCCGAAAGCACGACCGGAGAAGTAGGCACCAATATCGGCCCCCCAGACCAACACCATCACCGCCATGATCAGCAAGTTACCCAGCGGGTATTGCTTGATCTGTACCAGGCCTTGCCAGGCCGGCAGGAGAATCAACAGACCGATCACCAACTTGGTCGCTGCGTTGGACCAATGCTCGCTCGAACGCGGATAGGTCAGCACCAGATACGTCGCCACTGCCCACCACAGCACCGAAGCGCCCAATACCCAAGGCGCGAGGCCGGGCAGGATGTACATGACGAACAGCATCAAAGCGACCACAGCGGCATAGCCGACGCGGAACGCTTGACCGGCGAAACCCGCCAGACGCGCCCATTCCCAGGCACCAAGGGTTACGACCAGCCCGATGAACAGTGCAAAACCGGAACCTTCAAGCAGGAAAAACCCGCACAGGGCTATCGGCAGCAGGATCAGTGCGGTGATGATTCGTTGTTTAAGCATTAAACCCGGGCTCCAGCCTCGACCTGCTCGCTCGTTTTACCGAAGCGGCGCTGGCGGGAAGCGAAATCGGCCAGCGCATTGCGCATGGCATCGTGTTTGAAGTCCGGCCAGAACAGGTCGGAAAAATACAACTCGGCATAGGCCAGCTGCCAGAGCAGGAAGTTGCTGATGCGGTGCTCGCCACCGGTCCGGATACACAGGTCCGGCAGCGGCAGGTCACCCGTGACCAGGCAGGCCTGCAGCAGATCAGGTGTGATGTCTTCCGGACGCAAGTGTCCGGCCTGAACCTCTCGCGCCAGTCGTTGCGCAGCTTGCGCAATATCCCACTGACCGCCGTAATTGGCGGCGATCTGCAGGACAAAACGATTGGCACCAGCTGTCATGGCCTCGGCTTCGCGCATGGCAGCCTGCAGCTCGGGATGAAAACGCGAGCGGTCACCAATGATGCGCAGGCTGATGTTGTTGTCGTTGAGGCGCTTGGCCTCACGACGCAGCGCCCTGAAGAACAGATCCATCAAGGCGCTGACCTCATCGGCCGGACGCTGCCAGTTCTCGCTGGAAAAGGCGAACAGGGTCAGCACTTCGACCTTGGCCTCAGCACAAACCTCAATGACCGCACGTACCGCATCCACACCCGCTTTATGCCCGGCGACACCCGGCATAAAGCGTTTTTTCGCCCAGCGATTGTTACCATCCATGATGATCGCGACATGGCGCGGCACCGCGGACGGTGCAGTCTGCTTTGTCTTATCCATGAAAACGCGACCCTTATACGGCCATCAGGTCTTTTTCTTTCTCCGCCAACTTAGCGTCGATTTCAGCTACGAACTTCTTGGTCAGATCGTCGATCTCGCCAGTGGCGCGACGCTCTTCGTCTTCGCTGATTTCCTTTTCCTTGACCAGATCCTTCAGCGAGCTGTTTGCATCGCGACGGATGTTGCGCACGGCAACACGGGCATCTTCAGCCACATCGCGAGCCTGCTTGGTGAAACCGCGACGGGTTTCTTCAGTCAGGGCCGGCATGCTGATCAGCAGCAGCTCACCAAGGTTGGTCGGGTTCAGGTTCAGACCTGCACTGCCGATTGCCTTGTCGACGGCGCCCAGCATGTTGCGCTCGAAAGCAACGACTTGCAGGGTACGGGCGTCTTTGACGGTGATGTTGGCCACTTGCTTGATCGGGGTGTCGGAGCCGTAGTACGGCACCATCACGCCTTCCAGGATGCTCGGGTGCGCCTGACCGGTACGGATGCGACCGAAGTTGTGCGCCAGCGATTCCACGGACTTCTGCATGCGCTCTTTAGCGTCTTTCTTGATTTCGTTGATCATTGTTGGCCTTCCTCGATCAGGGTCCCTTCAGCGCCACCATGCACGATGTTCAGCAGGGCGCCGGGCTTGTTCATGTTAAATACGCGTAGCGGCATCTTGTGGTCGCGACACAGGCAAATGGCCGTCAGATCCATCACACCCAGCTTGCGATCCAGCACTTCATCGTAGGTCAGATGATCGAACTTCTCGGCATGCGGGTCTTTGAACGGGTCAGCGGTGTAGACACCATCGACCTTGGTCGCCTTGAGCACGACATCGGCATCGATTTCGATTGCACGCAGGCAGGCAGCCGAATCCGTCGTAAAGAACGGGTTGCCGGTACCGGCCGCGAAAATCACCACGTCCTTGGAGTTCAAGTGGCGCATGGCCTTGCGGCGATCATAATGATCGGTCACGCCAACCATGGAAATAGCGGACATCACGATGGCCGAAATGTTGGCGCGCTCAAGGGCGTCGCGCATGGCCAGGGCGTTCATCACAGTGGCCAGCATGCCCATGTGGTCGCCGGTGACCCGGTCCATGCCAGCCTTGCTCAGCGCTTCACCGCGGAACAGGTTGCCACCACCGATAACCAGACCGACCTGAACACCGATGCCGACCAGTTGGCCAACTTCCAATGCCATGCGATCCAGAACTTTCGGGTCGATCCCGAACTCTTCCGAGCCCATCAGGGCCTCGCCGCTAAGCTTGAGTAGAATGCGTTTATAGCGAGCCTGATAACCACTGCCCTGCTGAGCCATTGCGAATCTCTCCTGCGGCGTATTTTAAAAATTCTTTGCGAGCTGTTTACAGCTGGCGCTCACTCTAGCTTGGCGCTGCTTCAGCGCCATCGGAACATGGCTTTGTAAGCCAGTTCCAAAAGGAAACCAATAAAAATTGGTGCCCCATCTGAAAAGAGGCTGCGCGCGTGAGCGGGCAGCCTCTTCTGGGCGACAGTTAAAAAACCGTCTTATTGCTTGGCGGCAGCCAGCTGGGCAGCAACTTCTTCTGCGAAGTTGTCCACTGGCTTCTCGATGCCTTCGCCGACTTTGAAGTAGGTGAAGGAAACGATTTCAGCGCCGGCTTTCTTGGCCAAGGCACCTACGGTGACTTCCGGATTCATGACGAAAGCTTGCTCGACCAGGCTGGCTTCAGCCAGGAACTTGGTGATACGGCCGGCGATCATCTTCTCGACGATTTCAGCTGGCTTGCCTTTCATCTTGTCTTCGTTCAGGGTCAGGAAAACGCCCTTCTCGCGCTCGATGGCTTCTGGCGAAACCTGCGATGGCAGCAGGAACTCAGGGTTGCTTGCCGCCACGTGCATGGCGATCTCTTTGGCCAGCTGAACATCACCGCCCTTGAGAACAACAGCAACACCGATCTTGTTACCGTGCAGGTAGGTGCCGACAACGTCACCCTCTACGCGCACCAGGCGACGGATGTTGACGTTTTCGCCAACTTTGGCCACCAGGGCTTCACGAGCTGCTTCCTGAGCGGCGATCAGCGGAGCTGCGTCGGTCAGTTTTTCGTCGAAGGCTTTTTCTACGCTGGCAGCAACGAAGTTTTTGAAGTCGTCTTGCAGGGCCAGGAAGTCGGTCTGCGAGTTAACTTCCAGCAGCACGGCTGCCTTGTCGTCAGCCTTGATGGCGATTGCGCCTTCAGCGGCAACGTTACCGGCTTTCTTGGCAGCCTTGATGGCGCCCGAAGCACGCATGTCATCAATTGCTTTCTCGATGTCGCCGCCAGCCTTGGTCAAGGCCTTTTTGCAGTCCATCATGCCTTCGCCAGTACGCTCGCGCAGTTCTTTGACCAACGCTGCAGTAATCTCTGCCATTTCAAAATCCTCTTGGATAGGTTTTCAACCATTCCACCCGATCGAACGGGCGATCAATTCTTCCCGAACCACCCTTGTTAGCTGCCGCACGTTACAGATAGAGCGGTGGGCACCGACAAATGGTTTTCGAGGTGGCAAAAAGGGGGCCAAGCCCCCTTTTTGCTTACTGAGTCAACGCCAAGGCGTCAATTACTCAGCTGCTGCTACCGGAGTTTCTTCAACGAATACTTCGGTGCCGCCGGCAACATTGTTGCGACCGCGGATGACAGCGTCAGCCATCGAACCCATGTACAGCTGGATAGCGCGGATTGCGTCATCGTTGCCTGGGATGATGTAGTCAACGCCTTCCGGGCTGCTGTTGGTATCGACTACGCCGATAACCGGGATGCCCAGCTTGTTGGCTTCGGTGATCGCGATGCGCTCGTGATCAACGTCGATTACGAACAGAGCGTCCGGCAGACCGCCCATGTCCTTGATACCACCCAGGGAACGATCCAGCTTTTCCAGGTCACGAGTGCGCATCAGCGCTTCTTTCTTGGTCAGCTTGGCGAAAGTACCGTCTTCGGCTTGAACTTCAAGGTCACGCAGACGCTTGATGGAAGCACGGATGGTTTTGAAGTTGGTCAGCATGCCGCCCAACCAGCGGTGATCGACGTACGGCGAACCGCAACGTGCTGCTTCTTCAGCAACGATCTTGCCAGCGGAACGCTTGGTGCCGACGAACAGAATCTTGTTTTTGCCCTGGGCCAGACGCTCTACGAAAGTCAGAGCTTCGTTGAACATTGGCAGGGTTTTTTCAAGGTTGATGATGTGGATCTTGTTACGCGCGCCGAAAATGTACTTGCCCATTTTCGGGTTCCAGTAACGGGTCTGGTGACCGAAGTGCACACCGGCCTTCAGCATATCGCGCATGTTGACTTGGGACATGATAGTTCCTTAATAAGTCGGGTTTGGCCTCCACGTATCCCAATGACCAACCAGCAGCATCAGCTGAAGGCACCCAGGTCATCGTGTCGACACGTGTGTGGATTTAGGCTTTTCGGGACATCCCCGGAAAGCGGCGCATTTTATACCATAAGGCAGGGCAAAACGGAACCCGGATTCTGAAATCCTGGCGAGCGCTTTGCTCCGTCCCTTGGAATCCGCCAAGAATGCACCATTCTATAGAGAGAAGCGATGCACACAGGCGCAGATTTGCGCTGATCGTCTGGTAGAATCGCATTTTTCAGGGCCGCGAAGTTCGATCGCGCAAAGCCCTTTCCGTTTAGAAAGCGCCGCCGGGCGCAGAGAGAGCCTGTATGACCGTCACCCTCAAAACCCCCGAGGATATCGCCAAAATGCGCATCGCCGGCAAACTGGCCGCCGATGTGCTGGAAATGATTGCCGAATACGTCAAGCCGGGCGTTACTACCGATCAGCTGAACCAGATCTGCCACGACTACATTGTCAACGAGCAGAAAGCCATCCCTGCCCCGCTCAACTACAAGGGCTATCCAAAGTCGATCTGCACGTCGATCAACCACGTGGTCTGTCACGGCATCCCGAACGACAAGCCGCTGAAAGACGGCGACACCCTGAACATCGACGTCACCGTCATCAAGGACGGCTACCACGGCGACACCAGCCGCATGTTCCACGTCGGCACGGTGCCGGTCTGGGCCGAGCGCCTGTCCCAGGTGACCCAGGAATGCATGTACAAGGCGATTGAAATCGTCAAACCCGGCTGCCGCCTGGGCGATATCGGCGAAATCATCCAGAAGCACGCGGAAAAGAACGGATTCTCGGTGGTTCGCGAATTCTGCGGCCACGGTATCGGCAAGGTGTTCCACGAAGAGCCGCAGATCCTGCACTACGGTCGCGCTGGCACCGGAATGGAGCTCAAGGCCGGCATGACCTTCACCATCGAGCCGATGATCAACCAGGGCAAGGCCGACACCAAGGTACTGGGCGACGGCTGGACCGCGATCACCAAGGACCGCAAGCTCTCGGCACAGTGGGAGCACACCCTGCTGGTGACCGAAACCGGTTACGAGATCTTCACCCTGCGCAGCGATGACACCATCCCTCGCGTTTCGGCCTGATCCCCGTACCTCGCTTATAGAAAGGAAAGCCAATCGATGCCGCAGGTGGATCCCGAACTCTTCGACCGCGGTCAGTTCCAGGCTGAACTGGCCCTGAAGGCAAGCCCGATCGCGGCCTTCAAGAAGGCGATCCGCCAGGCCCGCGAGGTGCTCGACACGCGCTTTCGCAGCGGCCGCGACATTCGCCGGCTGATCGAGGATCGCGCCTGGTTCGTCGATAACATCCTGCAAAAGGCCTGGGAGCAGTTCAGCTTGAGTTCCGAAGCCGATATCGCGCTGGTCGCGGTCGGTGGCTACGGCCGTGGTGAACTGCACCCTTATTCCGATATCGATTTGCTGATCCTGCTGGACAGCGCCGACCACGAAGTTTTCCGCGATTCCATCGAGCGTTTTCTGACGCTGTTGTGGGACATCGGCCTGGAGGTCGGTCAGAGCGTTCGCTCGGTCGACGAGTGCGCCGTCGAGGCCCGTGCCGACCTGACGGTCGTCACCAACCTGATGGAAAGCCGCACCATCGCCGGCCCCGAACATTTGCGCCAGCGCATGCTGGACGTCACCAGCACCGCGCACATGTGGCCAAGCAAGGACTTCTTCCTGGCCAAGCGTGCCGAACAAAAGGCCCGCCACCACAAGTACAACGACACCGAATACAACCTGGAACCCAACGTCAAGGGCTCACCCGGCGGCCTGCGGGATATCCAGACGATTCTGTGGGTCGCCCGTCGCGAGTACGGCACCCTGAACTTGCGGGCACTGGCCGGTGAAGGATTCCTGGTCGAGAGCGAAAATGCCCTGCTCGCCTCTTCCCAGGAGTTCCTGTGGAAGGTTCGCTATGCCCTGCACATGTTGGCTGGCCGCTCCGAAGATCGCCTGCTGTTCGATCACCAGCGCACCATTGCCGGGCTGCTGGGCTTCAAAGGCGATGACGCCAAGCAAGCCATCGAAAATTTCATGCAGCAGTATTACCGGGTCGTGATGAGCATCGCCCAGCTCAGCGACCTGATCATCCAGCACTTCGAGGAAGTCATCCTCGCGCCGGAAGACGAAGCGCCACCGCAGCCGATCAACTCACGTTTCCAGTTGCATGATGGCTACATCGAAGCACGCAACGACAACGTCTTTCGCCGTACCCCCTTCGCCATGCTCGAAATTTTCGTGCTGATGGCCCAGCAGCCGGAAATCAAAGGCGTTCGCGCCGACACCATTCGTCTGCTACGGGAAAACCGTCACCTGATCGACGACGACTTCCGCAACGATATTCGCAACACCAGCCTGTTTATCGAATTGTTCAAATGCAAGATCGGTATCCACCGTAACCTGCGGCGAATGAACCGTTACGGCATCCTGGGGCGCTATCTGCCCGAATTCGGTTTTATCGTCGGGCAGATGCAACACGACCTGTTCCACATCTATACGGTCGACGCGCACACCCTGAACCTGATCAAACACCTGCGTAAATTGCAGTACACCCAGGTGTCGGAAAAATTCCCGCTGGCCGCCAAGCTCATGGCCAAGCTGCCCAAGCCAGAGTTGATCTACATGGCGGGGCTGTACCACGACATCGGCAAAGGCCGGCATGGCGATCACTCGGACATCGGCGCAGTGGATGCCGAGGCCTTCTGCCAGCGCCATCAACTGCCCACGTGGGACAGCCGCCTGATCGTGTGGCTGGTGCAAAACCACCTGGTGATGTCGACCACCGCCCAGCGCAAGGACTTGTCCGACCCGCAGGTCATCCACGATTTCGCCCAGATCGTCGGCGACGAAACCCGCCTCGACTACCTCTATGTGCTGACCGTCGCCGACATCAACGCCACCAACCCGACACTGTGGAACTCCTGGCGTGCCAGCCTGCTGCGCCAGCTCTATACCGAGACCAAGCGCGCGTTGCGTCGGGGCCTGGAAAACCCGGTGGATCGCGAAGAGCAGATCCGCCAGACCCAGCGCGCCGCCCTGGATATCCTGGTGCGTGGCGGCACCGACCCGGACGACGTCGAGCAGCTTTGGTCGCAATTGGGTGATGACTATTTCCTGCGTCACACCGCCGGCGACGTCGCCTGGCACAGCGATGCGATCCTCCAGCAACCGGCCGATGGCGGACCACTGGTGCTGATCAAGGAAACCACCCAGCGCGAGTTCGAAGGTGGTACGCAGATCTTCATCTACGCCCCGGACCAGCACGACTTCTTTGCCGTGACCGTGGCCGCGATGGACCAGCTCAACCTGAACATTCACGACGCCCGGATCATCACCTCCAGCAGCCAGTTCACCCTCGACACCTATATCGTGCTCGACGCCGACGGCGACTCGATTGGCGACAACCCGGCACGCACCAAGCAAATCCGCGACGGCCTCACCGAAGCCCTGCGCAACCCGGACGACTACCCGACCATCATCCAGCGCCGGGTGCCGCGCCAGCTCAAGCATTTCGCCTTTGCGCCGCAGGTGACGATCCACAACGACGCCCAGCGCCAGGTGACGGTGCTCGAACTCACCGCTCCCGACCGCCCGGGCCTGCTGGCGCGGATCGGCACGATTTTCCTGGAGTTCGACCTGTCACTGCAAAATGCCAAGATCGCCACCCTCGGCGAGCGTGTGGAAGACGTGTTCTTCATCACCGACGCGAACAATCAGCCGTTGTCCGACCCGTTGCTGTGCAGCCGGTTACAGGATGCAATTGTCGAGCAGTTGAGCGTCAACCAGGAACCCGATATCAAACTGTCGCGCATCAGTATCTGAATCAACGAATCCCCCCTGTGGGAATGAGCCCGCCCCTTGTAGGAGCTGGCTTGCCAGCGATGAACTCAAAAACGCCGCGTTTATCCGCTAAGCGCGCGTTATCGTTAACGACCATCGCTGGCAAGCCAGCTCCTACAGGTTTGCCCGCTCCCACATTGAACGAGGCCCCCATGAACAACGCTCTGTCACAGCTCCAGCCCTACCCCTTCGAAAAGCTCCGCGCCCTGCTTGGCAGCGTGACGCCGAACCCGGACAAGCGCCCGATCGCATTGTCCATCGGCGAGCCGAAGCACCGTTCGCCGAGCTTCGTCGCCGAAGCCCTGGCCAGCAATCTGGAAAAAATGGCGGTGTACCCGACTACACTCGGCATCCCGGAGCTGCGTGAAGCCATCGCCGCCTGGTGCGAGCGTCGTTTCGGCGTTCCCAACGGCTGGATCGACCCGGCGCGCAACGTGCTGCCGGTCAACGGCACCCGCGAAGCGCTGTTCGCCTTCACCCAGACCGTGGTCAACCGTGGCGACGATGCCCTGGTGGTCAGCCCGAACCCGTTCTATCAGATCTACGAAGGCGCAGCGTTCCTCGCCGGCGCCAAGCCGCACTATCTGCCATGCCTGGATGAAAACGGCTTCAATCCGGACTTCGATGCCGTGTCGCCAGACATCTGGAAACGCTGCCAGATCCTGTTCCTGTGCTCGCCAGGCAACCCGACCGGCGCACTGATCCCGGTCGAAACCTTGAAGAAACTGATCGCTCTGGCTGACGAATACGACTTCGTGATTGCCGCGGACGAGTGTTACAGCGAACTGTACTTCGACGAACAAACCCCGCCACCCGGCCTGCTCAGCGCTTGCACGGAACTGGGTCGCAAGGACTTCAAGCGTTGCGTGGTGTTCCACAGCCTGTCCAAGCGTTCCAATTTGCCAGGACTGCGTTCGGGTTTTGTCGCCGGCGATGCCGATATCCTCAAGGGTTTCCTGCTCTATCGCACCTACCACGGCTGCGCGATGCCGGTTCAAACGCAACTGGCCAGTGTTGCTGCATGGAATGACGAAGTGCATGTACGCGCCAACCGCGCGCTGTACCGCGAGAAGTTTGATGCAGTGCTGGAAATCCTCAGTCCGGTAATGGATGTGCAGCGTCCTGATGGCAGCTTCTACCTGTGGCCGAATGTTGAAGGTGATGACGCGGCGTTCTGCCGTGATCTGTTTGAACAGGAGCACGTGACCGTGGTGCCAGGCTCATACCTGTCGCGGGATGTCGATGGCGTAAACCCGGGAGCCGGGCGTGTGCGCATGGCGTTGGTTGCGCCGTTGGCGGAATGCGTGGAGGCGGCTGAACGCATTCGTGCCTTTGTGACTCGCAACAAGTAATTGATAACGGCCTGCGTTGTGCAATGCATCGCAGGCCGAAACTAACACGCAGTAACAGTGCAGACTTAAAACGCACTTTATTATCACACACACTTCAAACTAACCTTCCGTTGCAACCTAATGCAGTTCAAACCAAACCCTTGAGTTTTTTTAAACTACCTTACACAAAACACGGAAGTTTAGTCATGACAAACATTACTTGCTGTACAACCTTTGCACCTGCAGACCCCATTGCTTCTTATCAAGCCGCTATCACCGAAAATCCGGCAAACTCCACTAGCGGGCCTGGCGGAAGAAAGAAAAGATCCGTCGGCGAGCATACTAAATTCTGGAAATCAGGTAGAACATTAACGATCGCCATATCGCAGTTTGACGATGGTTCGTTCGATATAATTAAAGACGCCATAAACAAGTGGGCCATCCATGTCAACTTGACGTTTGAATTTATAGAACTCAGCGACAACATTGAACTCTATGAAGGTGACATTCGCATTGATCTATTACCTCACTACAACGGTCTCGCGAGTTCATCAGTCGGAACAGATGCATTATTGACCCCGCCTGATCAGCCAACCATGTTCTTGGGAACCAACCACACATGGGAAGGTTATGAATCTATTGTATTGCATGAGTTTGGCCACGCGCTGGGGTTGGCACACGAACATCAGCATCCTGACGCGAACATTCCGTGGGATAGAGAAAAAACCTATCAGTGGTTTCAGCAACGCTACGGGATGTCCAAAGACTTGGTCGACAGCAATATCTTTCCCCTCGAGCAAAAGACCGATCAAACCTATACGCCCTACGACCGACATTCGATCATGCATTATGAAATACCAAACGAATGCACCCTCGGCGATTGGCATCAACCCTTGAATACACAACTGAGCGCCGGGGATATTGCATTCGCCCGCCGAATTTACCCCTGAGTCGCCCCCATGCGGAGCGCTATTTGACCTGTCCCAACTTCGCCTCGCTCAAATCCAGCTCCCCCAACACCTCACGCAACACGTCATCGCCGATCTGGTGATGACGGCTGAGGCTGTATAACTCCAGGCGCTGCGCGCGCAGCGCTTTCACCCGCAGCCGCCGCTCCAGCAAGTCCATCTGAAAGGCCAGAGCCTGCGCCTCGGCGGAATCGTTGAGCACCTCCAACTGATGGCGATACTCGGACATGATTCGCGCCTTGAATTCGGCGGCCGTCGTAGAACAACAGCGGCGGTAGGAACAGGAACAGGACGGTGTAGGCGGATTGCATAAAGCGTGGTTCCCGGACAATCGACAGCGTTGAAGTGCCATATTAGCCGCTTAGACTTCCTGATGACCCTTGCACCAATGTCGCAAGCCTGAACCACAACCCCCCTGTAGGAGCGAGCTCGCTCGCGATGGTCGTTAACGATGACGCTGCATGCCTGACACCCCGCGGCGCTCTCAGGTTCATCGCGAGCAAGCTCGCTCCTACAAGGTTCTATGCCCGGACACAAATACAAACCCGACCATAGCCGCCGCGAAACCATCCGGTCATGGCATAATCCGTCACCTTTCATTTACGGCACCTGCAAAGGGGGCAATTCCTTGACCGTTTCAAGCAAAACGTTGCACCTTTTCGGCATCAAAGCCTGCGACACCATGAAAAAGGCGCGCACCTGGCTCGATGAACACGCTGTCAGCTATGACTTTCATGATTACAAAACGGTCGGAATCGACCGTGAACACCTGACCCAATGGTGCAGCGAGCACGGCTGGGAAGTGGTGTTGAACCGTGCAGGCACGACCTTTCGCAAGCTCGACGACGAACGCAAAGCCGATCTCGACCAGACGAAAGCCATCGAACTGATGCTCGCACAACCCTCGATGATCAAGCGCCCGGTGCTCGATCTCGGTGACCGAACCCTGATTGGCTTCAAGCCAGATATCTACGCGGCCGCGCTCAAGTAAGCAGCCCGTTCAATTTTGTTAGAGGTATACACATGTCCACTACCCTGTTCAGCCTGGCCTTCGGCGTCGGCACTCAAAACCGTCAAGGCGCATGGCTGGAAGTGTTCTACGCCGCCCCGGTACTCAAGCCATCGGCTGAAGTCGTCGCCGCTATCGCACCGATCCTGGGCTACACCGAAGGCAATCAGGCCATCGCATTCAGTACCGCCCAGGCCTCGCAACTGGCTGAAGCCCTCAAAGGCGTCGACGCTGCCCAGGCTGCCCTGCTGACCCGGCTGGCCGAGAGCCACAAGCCGCTGGTTGCCACCTTGCTGGCTGAAGACGCCCAGCTGTCGTCCACCCCGGAGGCCTACCTCAAGCTGCACCTGCTGAGCCATCGCCTGGTCAAGCCACACGGCCTGAACCTGGCCGGGATTTTCCCGCTGCTGCCGAACGTGGCCTGGACCAGCCAGGGCGCGGTCGACCTGAGCGAACTGGCCGAACTGCAACTCGAAGCCCGTCTGCGTGGCGAGCTGCTGGAAGTGTTCTCGGTGGACAAGTTCCCGAAAATGACCGACTACGTGGTACCGGCCGGCGTGCGTATCGCTGATGCCGCACGTCTGCGCCTGGGCGCCTACGTGGGTGAAGGCACCACTGTGATGCACGAAGGTTTCATCAACTTCAACGCCGGCACCGAAGGCCCTGGCATGATCGAAGGCCGCGTGTCCGCTGGCGTGTTCGTCGGCAAGGGTTCGGACCTGGGCGGCGGCTGCTCGACCATGGGCACCCTGTCGGGCGGTGGCAACATCGTGATCAAGGTTGGCGAAGGCTGCCTGATCGGCGCCAACGCCGGTATCGGTATCCCGTTGGGCGACCGCAATACCGTTGAGTCGGGCCTGTATGTGACTGCCGGCACCAAAGTCGCACTGCTGGACGAAAACAATCAACTGGTCAAAGTGGTCAAGGCCCGTGAACTGGCCGGCCAGCCTGACCTGCTGTTCCGTCGCAATTCGGAGACCGGTGCCGTGGAATGCA
This sequence comes from Pseudomonas sp. GW821-FHT01C01, assembly GCF_059422645.1. NCBI lineage: Bacteria > Pseudomonadati > Pseudomonadota > Gammaproteobacteria > Pseudomonadales > Pseudomonadaceae > Pseudomonas > Pseudomonas sp. GW821-FHT01C01. Next base: position 85,432 of record NZ_JBWKXF010000022.1, read on the forward strand.
AAACCCACAAATCGGCCATCGAACTGAACGAAGCGCTGCACGCTCACAACTAAGCGTTACACGATCACCTGTGTAGGAGCGAGCTTGCTCGCGATGGACGTCAACGATTACACGCGGCAACAGACAGCACGCGTCGTCCATGCGTCCATCGCGAGCAAGCTCGCTCCTACATGGGTACGGCGTACCCTCACCAGGGCCCGATAGCATGATGATTCTTTCTCCCTGGCGCGCCGATTTTCCGGCCATCGCCGCCCTGCAGCGACAAGGCCAGACCTATCTGGACAACGCCGCCACCACGCAAAAACCTCAAGCCCTGCTGGATGCCCTGGCGCATTACTACGCCAACGGCGCGGCCAACGTGCATCGGGCGCAGCACTTGCCCGGCGCTCACGCCACCCAGGCTTTCGAAGACAGCCGCCGCAAAGCCGCGCAATGGCTCAACGCCAGCGACTGTGGGCAGATCATCTTTACCCACGGCGCGACGTCCGCGCTGAATCTCCTGGCCTATGGCCTGGAACATCTTTTCAATCCGGGCGACGAGATTGTCATCAGCGCCCTGGAACACCACGCCAACCTGCTGCCGTGGCAGCAACTGGCGCACCGTCGCGACCTGAAACTGGTGATCCTGCCGCTGGATGCCGACGGTGTGATCGACCTTGAAGCCGCCGCCGGATTGATCGGCCCACGCACACGCCTGCTGGCCGTCAGTCAATTGTCCAACGTGATTGGCGCGTGGCAGCCGCTAACCGAATTGCTGGCACTGGCCAAGGCGCACAACGCCCTGACCGTGATCGACGGCGCCCAGGGCGTGGTCCATGGCCGCCACGACGTGCAAGCGCTGGGCTGTGATTTTTATGTGTTCTCCAGCCACAAACTCTACGGGCCCGATGGCCTGGGCGTGCTGTTCGGACGCCATGAAGCGCTGCAACAACTGCGCCCGTGGCAATTCGGCGGTGAGATGGTGCTGGACGCCAATTACCACGACGCCCGCTTTCGCCCGGCACCACTGGGCTTTGAGGCCGGGACACCACCGATTGCCAGTGTGATCGGCCTGGGAGCGACCCTGGATTACCTCGCTGGGCTCGATCAGGACGCCGTGTCCGCCCATGAAGCTGTGCTGCATGACTGTCTGCTCAAGGGGCTTGAGGCGCGCAACGGCATCCGCCTGCTGGGCAAACCGCACGTGGCACTGGCCAGTTTTATCGTCGAGGGTGTGCATAACTCCGATCTGGCACATTTGCTGACCGAACAAGGGATTGCGGTCCGCGCCGGTCATCACTGCGCCATGCCGCTGCTCAAACGCTTTGAACTGGCCGGGGCGATTCGGGTGTCATTGGCGCTGTACAACGATTCCGAAGACCTGGAACGGTTCTTTGAAGCCCTGGATCAAGCGCTGGAGCTATTGCGATGAACCTGCCTGCCGATGCCGTGACGGCACTGGACACCTTTCAGAAGGCTGCCGGCTGGGAACAACGCGCACGCCTGCTGATGCAATGGGGCGAGCGCCTGCCGGCGTTGAGTGATGTGCAAATGTGTGATGCCAACCGGGTGCACGGCTGTGAAAGCCAGGTGTGGCTGGTGGGCGAATTGCGCGATGGTCATTGGCAGTTCAGCGCCAACAGCGATGCACGGTTGATTCGCGGGTTGGTGGCGTTGCTGCTGGCGCGGGTCAACGGGTTGTCCGCGGCTGAGTTGCAGCAGGTGGATTTGCCGGACTGGTTCAATCAGTTGGGGCTGGGGCGGCAGTTGTCCCAGTCTCGTAGCAATGGCCTCAATGCCGTACTTCAGCGAATGAATGAGTTGGCCGGTTAATCGCCTTCGCAATGTAGGAGCTGGCTTGCCAGCGAAGCGGTTGATGTGGTCTGTCTGAGACACCGCCTTCGCTGGCAAGCCAGCTCCTACAAGGATTGTGTTTCAGGCCACTGGCTTGATGCGATCCGCCGGCCGCCGCACACCCGCGACAATCTTGTCCACAGCCTTGGTCGCCGCGACCATGCCGAAGGTCGCCGTCACCATCATCACTGCGCCAAACCCGCCGGCACAGTCGAGCTTCACCCCATCACCGACAAAACTCTTCTGCAGGCAAATGCTGCCGTCCGGTTTCGGGTAGCGCAGTTGTTCGGTGGAAAACACGCACGGCACGCTGTAATGGCGGGTCACGGTGCGCGAGAAACCGTAGTCGCGGCGCAGCGTGGAACGGACTTTCGACGCCAATGGGTCATTGAACGTGCGGTTGAGGTCGCAAACCTGGATCAGCGTCGGATCGATCTGACCGCCCGCGCCGCCGGTGGTGATGATCTGGATTTTGCGGCGCTTGCACCAGGCGATCAGCGCAGCCTTGGCGTTGACGCTGTCGATGCAGTCGATCACACAATCGATGTTCGGCGTGATGTACTCGGCCATGGTGTCGCGGGTAACGAAGTCAGGCACCGCGTGCACCGTGCAATCGGGATTGATCCCGCGCAGACGCTCGGCCATCACTTCGACCTTGGGCTTGCCGACGGTACTGTCCAGCGCGTGCAACTGACGATTGGCGTTGCTGACGCAGACGTCGTCCAGGTCGAACAGCGAAATCTCGCCCACGCCACAACGGGCCATGGCTTCCGCCGCCCAGGAACCGACACCACCGACGCCGACGATCGCCACATGGGCAGCGCGCAGGCGCTCAAGGCCTTCAATGCCATACAAACGGGCGATGCCAGCAAACCGCGGATCTTCTGTACTCATGACCATTACCCCAAAAACCGGCGCGCATTATAGGGCCGCTGGCGACCAAGAGCATCATTGCGCTACGAACGGATGTCTTCCAAGAAAACTACATCGAACAAAGATTTGTCTTACGGGCTCTAACGAAAGAACTTAAAGCGACTTGGATTGCCCAATGTCCGGCAATTCCCTGTCTGCTGTACGACCAGAGAATGCCCGGTGTAGGATGCGCGCCCCTTGGCGACCGCCAACCGTTCCTTCGTTCCACAGTCTTTGGAACCCGAAATAGCTATGTCATCGCGTAAATTTGGACTCAACCTGGTCGTGGTGCTCGCCATCGCGGCCTTGTTTACCGGCTTCTGGGCGCTGATCAATCGCCCGGTCACCGCCCCCAACTGGCCTGAACAGATCTCCGGCTTCTCGTACTCGCCATTCCAGCAGGGCCAGTTCCCGCAGAAAGACCAGTACCCGACCGACGATCAAATGCGTCGCGACCTGGAAATCATGAGCAAGCTGACGGACAACATCCGCATCTACTCGGTCGATGGCTCCCTGCAAGACATTCCGAAACTGGCGGAAGAGTTCGGTTTGCGGGTAACGCTGGGAATCTGGATCAGCCCGGACCAGGAACGCAACGAACGGGAAATTACCCGCGCCATTGAAATCGCCAACTCCTCACGCAGCGTGGTTCGCGTGGTGGTCGGCAACGAAGCGATTTTCCGCAAGGAAATTACCGCCCAGGAACTCAGCGTCATGCTGGATCGTGTCCGCGCCGCCGTGAAGGTGCCCGTGACCACGTCCGAGCAGTGGCACGTGTGGGAAGAACACCCGGAGCTGGCCAAGCACGTCGACCTGATCGCCGCGCACGTCCTGCCTTACTGGGAATTCATTCCGGTGGACAAGGCCCAGCAGTTCGTTCTGGATCGCGCCCGTGACTTGAAAAAGATGTTCCCGAAAAAGCCGCTGCTGCTGTCCGAAGTGGGCTGGCCGAGCAACGGCCGTATGCGCGGTGGCGCCGATGCGTCGCCGGCAGACCAGGCGATCTACCTGCGAACCCTGGTCAACAAGCTCAACCGCCAAGGCTTCAACTACTTCGTGATCGAAGCGTTTGACCAGCCGTGGAAAGCCAGCGACGAAGGCTCCGTCGGCGCCTACTGGGGCGTGTTCAACGCCGCACGCCAGCAGAAATTCAACTTCGAAGGTCCGGTGGTGGCGATTCCGCAATGGCGCGTATTGGCCATTGGTTCGGTGGTATTGGCGCTGTTGTCGCTGACCCTGCTGATGATCGACGGTTCGGCGCTGCGCCAGCGTGGCCGTACCTTCCTGACCTTCATCGCGTTCCTCTGTGGTTCGGTGCTGGTGTGGATCGGTTACGACTACAGCCAGCAATACAGCACCTGGTTCAGCCTGACGGTGGGCTTCTTGCTCGCCCTCGGTGCGCTCGGGGTGTTTATCGTGCTGTTGACCGAAGCCCATGAACTGGCCGAAGCCGTGTGGGTGCACAAACGCCGGCGCGAATTCTTGCCGGTGGAGGGTGATTCCAGCTACCGACCGAAAGTGTCGATTCACGTGCCTTGCTACAACGAGCCGCCGGAGATGGTCAAACAGACCCTCAACGCCCTGGCCAACCTCGACTATCCGGATTTCGAAGTCCTGATCATCGACAACAACACCAAGGATCCGGCGGTCTGGGAACCGGTGCGCGACTACTGCGCCACCCTCGGCCCGCGCTTCAAGTTCTTCCACGTGGCACCGCTCGCCGGTTTCAAGGGCGGCGCGCTGAACTATCTGATTCCGCACGCCGCCAAGGATGCCGAAGTCATTGCCGTGATCGACTCGGACTACTGCGTCGACCGCAACTGGCTCAAGCACATGGTGCCGCACTTCGCCGACCCGAAAATCGCCGTGGTGCAATCGCCGCAGGATTACCGCGACCAGAACGAAAGCACGTTCAAGAAACTCTGCTACGCGGAATACAAAGGCTTCTTCCACATCGGCATGGTCACCCGCAACGACCGTGACGCGATCATTCAGCACGGCACCATGACCATGACCCGTCGCTCGGTGCTCGAAGAGCTGGGCTGGGCCGACTGGTGCATCTGTGAAGACGCCGAGCTGGGTCTGCGGGTATTCGAGAAAGGCCTGTCGGCGGCGTATTACCACACCAGCTACGGCAAAGGCCTGATGCCCGATACCTTCATCGACTTCAAGAAACAGCGTTTCCGCTGGGCTTACGGAGCGATTCAGATCATCAAGCGCCACACCGCCAGCCTGCTGCGCGGCAAGGACACCGAGCTGACCCGCGGCCAGCGCTATCACTTCCTCGCGGGCTGGTTGCCGTGGGTGGCGGACGGCATGAACATCTTCTTTACCGTCGGTGCGCTGTTGTGGTCGGCGGCGATGATCATCGTGCCGCAACGGGTCGATCCGCCGTTGCTGATTTTCGCAATCCCGCCGTTGGCGCTGTTCGTGTTCAAGGTCGCCAAGATCATCTTCCTCTACCGCCGAGCGGTTGGAGTGAATTTGAAGGATGCCTTCTGCGCGGCGCTGGCCGGTCTGGCGTTGTCCCACACCATCGCCAAAGCGGTGCTGTACGGCTTCTTCACCAGCAGCATTCCGTTCTTCCGTACGCCGAAAAACGCCGACAACCATGGTTTCTGGGTAGCGATTTCGGAAGCCCGGGAAGAGATGTTCATCATGCTGCTGTTGTGGAGCGCGGCGCTGGGGATTTATCTGGTCAACGGCATGCCGAGCAACGACATGCGCTTCTGGGTCACCATGCTGTTGGTGCAGTCGCTGCCGTATCTGGCGGCGCTGATCATGGCGTTCCTGTCGTCGCTGCCGAAACCGGCCGCCGAGCCTGAAACGGCACCAGCGGTCTAAATCTCTGCGGATGCACTAAACGGCGGCCAATGGTCGCCGTTTTGCTTTAAGATAACCGCCATTTTGCGGGGCTTGGCCCTATCCCTGTGGGAGCGGGCTTGCTCGCGAATGCTTTGTAACAGTCGAAGGGTATGTTGACTGACACACCGCTTTCGCGAGCAAGCCCGCTCCCACATTGAAGCCCAAGCCCATACCTCATGATTCCGGAGTTTTCCATGACGGCCCACGCCGACCTTTCGCCGACCCTCCAACTCGCCATCGACCTGATCCGCCGTCCGTCCGTGACGCCGATCGACGCCGATTGCCAGAAGCAGATGATGCAGCGCCTGGGCGATGCGGGCTTCACCCTGGAACCGATGCGCATCGAAGATGTGGATAACTTCTGGGCCACCCACGGCCAGGACGACGGTCCGGTGCTGTGCTTCGCCGGCCACACCGACGTGGTCCCGACCGGCCCGGTGGCGGCCTGGCAGATCGAACCGTTCAACGCCCTGATCGACGAACACGGCATGCTCTGCGGCCGTGGCGCCGCCGACATGAAAGGCAGCCTCGCCGCCATGACCGTGGCCGCCGAGCGTTTTGTCGCCGACTACCCGAGTCACAAAGGCAAGGTCGCGTTCCTGATCACCAGCGACGAAGAAGGCCCGGCGCACCACGGCACCAAGGCGGTGGTTGAACGCCTGGCCGCGCGCAAGGAGCGTCTGGACTGGTGCATCGTCGGCGAACCGTCGAGCACCACTCTGGTCGGTGACGTGGTCAAGAACGGCCGTCGCGGCTCCCTTGGCGCCAAGCTGACCGTGCGCGGTGTGCAAGGTCACGTGGCTTACCCGCACCTGGCGAAGAACCCGATCCACCTCGCTGCCCCGGCATTGGCGGAACTTGCCGCCGAGCATTGGGACCACGGCAACGATTTCTTCCCGCCGACCAGTTTCCAGATCTCCAACGTCAACTCCGGCACCGGCGCGACCAACGTGATCCCGGGTGACCTGGTGGCGGTGTTCAACTTCCGTTTTTCCACCGAGTCCACGGTCGAAGGCCTGCAAAAGCGCGTCGCCGACATCCTCGACAAGCATGGCCTGGACTGGCACGTCGATTGGGCCCTGTCCGGCCTGCCGTTCCTCACCGAACCGGGCGCGCTGCTGGACGCGGTGTCATCGAGCATCAAGGACATCACCGGTCGTGAAACCAAGGCCTCCACCAGCGGTGGCACCTCCGACGGGCGCTTCATCGCGACCATGGGCACGCAAGTGGTTGAGCTGGGCCCGGTCAACGCGACCATCCACCAGGTCAACGAGCGCGTGCTGGCAGCGGATCTCGACGTGCTGACCGAAATCTACTACCAGACCCTGATCAAGTTGCTCGCCTGATGCTTGCGTGTCCGATCTGCAGTGAGCCGCTGAATGCGGTGGACAACGGCGTGGTCTGCCCCGCCGGGCATCGTTTCGACCGTGCGCGCCAGGGTTATCTGAACCTGTTGCCGGTGCAGCACAAGAACAGCCGCGACCCTGGGGATAACCAGGCGATGGTCGAAGCCCGCCGCGACTTCCTGAATGCCGGGCACTATGCGCCGGTTGCCAGGCGTCTGGCGGAGCTGGCAGCCAGCTATGCGCCGCAGCGCTGGCTGGACATCGGTTGTGGCGAGGGTTACTACACCGCGCAAATCGCCGAGGCTTTGCCGAGTGCCGAAGGCTACGCGCTGGATATTTCCCGGGAAGCCGTCAAACGCGCCTGCAAACGCAACCCGCAACTGACCTGGTTGATCGCCAGCATGGCGCGGGTGCCGTTGGCGTCGGGCAGTTGCCAATTCCTGGCGAGCGTCTTCAGCCCGCTGGATTGGGAAGAAGCCAAACGCCTGCTCAGTGTTGGCGGCGGCCTGATGAAAGTCGGGCCGACCAGCGGCCACCTGATGGAATTGCGCGAGCGGCTGTACGATGAAGTCCGCGAATACATCGATGACAAGCATCTGGACCTGGTGCCGGAAGGCATGGCGCTGGCGCACAGCGAAACTCTGGAATTCAAGCTGACACTCGCCAACGGTCAGGACCGGGCGAACCTGCTGGCCATGACGCCCCACGGCTGGCGCGCCAGTGCCGAGCGCCGTGCTGCCGTGATCGAGCAGGCCGAACCGTTCGAGGTCACCGTGTCGATGCGCTACGATTATTTCGTTCTTCAATAATTTCAAACATTTTTGGTCTTGGGCAACGGCTCAAGGCCGGCTAAATCCGCGAATGGATTTTTCAGACACGCAGTGAGGACATCCATGCGCCAACCCGATATCGAGATTTACCTGAAAGACGCCGACGTCGACCACAAAGCCATTTCCGCCTGGCTCGGTGCGGCATTGGGTCCATGCACGGATTGGGTCCAGAAGGGCCAGACCTACAAGTGCAAGGCCGGCAACGTGCCGGTGACCTGGCTGCCAAAAGCCGTCGGCAAGTGGAACAGCCTGTACCTGGAAAGCGACCAGACCCCATGGGACGACGACATCGCCTGCGCCCGCGCTGCATTTGCCGCGCTGAACGTCGAAGTGCGTTGCGCACCGGGCAGCTGGGTCGAGGAAGAAGGTGAGGAGACAGCCGATCGCTGGATTCGCATCAGCGCCGATGGTGAAGAAGAGATCACCTGGAAAACGGCTTAAGAACAAGTAACGCCGATCCAATGTGGGAGCGGGCTTGCTCGCGAATGCGGTGTATCAGTCAAAATTGATGTCGACTGATACACCGCATTCGCG
>NZ_JBWKXF010000023.1:0-90127 GCF_059422645.1 Pseudomonas sp. GW821-FHT01C01
GCGAGCAAGCCCGCTCCCACATTTGGAATGCGTTCCCCTGTGGGAGCGGGCTTGCTCGCGAAGAAGTCGGCCCAGCCAGCGAAGAACTTTCAGGCTGAACCCCGCAAATGCTCAAACAACATCCGGCTCACCGGCGACAGCAACGCCTCATCGCGCACCACTAGAATCAACGCCCGATCGGACCATTCGTCCGTCAACGGCACCGCATGCAAACCCAACGCCCGGCCAAACAGTTCATAGGCCTTGTGCGGCAAAATGCCGATGCCCATGTTGGCCTGGACCATCCGGCACATGGCATCGAACCCCGGCACATGGATACGCAGACGCAACACCTTACCGGCCTGGCGCGCCGCCGCATGGGTACGCATGTTGATCGAGCTGGCCGCATGCAGGCCGACGTAATCGCTGTCCAGCGTGTCGGCGAACGACAGGCTCGACCGGCTCGCCAATGGATGGTGCGGCGGCATCAACACCACCAGTTTGTCCTGGCGATACAGCACGCTGTGCAGGCCCTTGATGTCACTGTCGATGGAACAGATCCCGAGGTCGGCCACCCCGTCGAGCACGCCTTGAATCACCCCGGCGCTGGGGCGTTCTTCGAGGTCGGTCTTGACCTGTGGATGACGCTCGGAAAAATCCCGCAGGTCCTCAGGCAAAAACTGAATGATCGCCGACAGGTTGGCGAGCATCCGCACATAACCACGTACGCCGTGGCTGTGCTCGCCCAGCTCAAGACCCATTTTCTCGACGTTGAACAACATTTGCCGGGCGTGGTGCAGCAACGTTTCACCGGCCGGCGTGAGGGACATGCCCTTGGCCTGGCGCACGAACAGGCTGATGCCCAGCGCCTCCTCCAGCTCCATCAAGCGCTTGCTCGCCGCCGAGACGGCAATCGCTTCGCGCGACGCGGCACGGGTCAGCGTGCCCTCCTCATGGACGGCGACGAACAGTTGCAGAGTGATCAGGTCGAGACGGCGGATCAGGCTTTTTTGCAGCATCGGGTACTCGGCGAAGTCGGCTCAGGCGAAGTCGCAGCATAGCGTTCTTCGCCCGAGTCGTGCCGTGGTCCCGCAGCCGGTCGTGATAAAGTCGCCGCCCATAGACCTTTTGCCGTGAGACGAAGACCGCAATGACCGATTTCCAGGATGTCGATGCCCAACTTGAAGACTGGAACGTCTTGCGCAGCACCGCTTCGTTCAGTGGTTTGCTGGTGGGCAATGGTGCCAGTCGTGCGGTGTGGGACGATTTCGGCTACGAGTCGCTGTTCGAAAATGCCCGCACCGTTGAAGAAAAACCCCTGAGCCCGTCCGAGCTGAGTGTGTTCGATGCGATGCAGAGCCGCAGTTTCGAGCAGGTTCTGAGCGCGTTGAAAACCACCAGCCGGGTCAACAAGGCCCTGGCTGTCAGCTCCGCCGCCCCGCGCAATCGCTACTATGCGATCAAGGAAGCGCTGATCAACACCGTGCATGCGGTGCATATCCCGTGGCGGCTGGTGGTGCCTTCGACACTGGCGACGATCAATCAGGAACTGACCCGCTACCGCACGGTGTTCACCACCAATTACGACTTGCTCAACTACTGGGCGGTGCAACACCAGCCTGAGGCGATCAGCGATCTGTTCCAGGGGGCCGAACCCGCTTTCGACCTGAGCGACACGGCCACCGACAAAACCCGCTTGTTGTACTTGCACGGCGGCCTGCACCTGGTGCGCAACCAGGACGGCACGGCGCGCAAACTGATGTCGACCGAGGGCACGTTGCTGGGTAACTTTGCCATCAACAACACGATCAAGACCCTCGACGACGTGCCGTTGTTCGTCAACGAAGGGCCGAGCGCGGACAAGCTCAAGACCATTCGCAGTTCGGACTATCTGTCGTTCTGCTACGAGCAATTACTCGGTCACGGCCAGGCGCTGTGCGTCTTCGGCCATGCGCTGGGGGAGCAGGACAGCCACATCATTCACGCTTTGCGCCTGGCGAAACCGCAGGTGCTGGCGATCTCGATCTATCCGCGCAGCAAGGCGTTCATCCAGCATCAGAAGCGGCACTACGGGAAAGTGTTTGAGGGGACGGGAGTTGAGTTGCGGTTTTTTGATTCGAAGAGCCATGCGTTGGGTGGCCCCAAGTTATCGGTTCCAGTCGAAGTTTAGTACTGGTCGATCTGACGCTTTCGCGAGCAAGCCCGCTCCCACATTGGAATGCGTTCCCCCTGTGGGAGCAGGCTTGCTCGCGAAGCTTTTGCAGTCAGCTCATTCCTCGGTGCTATGCACCACCACCAGCAACTGCGCCTGAATATCCCCAACCGAACGAATCCGGTGCGGCTTTTGTGCATTGAAGTGCAGCGCATCGCCACGATCGAGCAGTACGCGCTCGTTCATGAAGTCCACTTCCACCTGCCCTTCGTGGACGAATAAAAACTCCTCGCCCAAATGCTCCTTGAAGGATTTGTCGGTGAATTCGGCCGGCGGGTAAATGATGAACGGCAGCAGGCTGCGCTCGCTCACCTGATGGGCCAGCACCGCGTAACCCGAATTGTTGTCACTGGCCCCCAAAGGTTGCCGTTCGTGGCTGCGCACCAGGCTGTAGCTGTCGAGGCTGACGTTGTCTTCAGAGAACAATTCCTCGACTTTCACGTTCAACGCCTTGGCCAGTTTCAGCGCGGCAGCAATCGACGGCGTGTTCAACCCGCGCTCGACTTTCGACAGGTAACTCTTGGTCATGCCGGATTTCTCGGCCAAGGCTTCCAACGTCACGCCAAGTTTTTTTCTGAGTAATTTCAAACGGATAGACATGTAGAGCGATTAATCCATCAAGGAGGCAACGATTTGTCCTTGCCAATGACACAATGTGTCATATAGCCTCTTTAGTGTCATTTGCAGTCACCGACGACTTTGCGAGGAACCGGTGAGCAGCAAACCCGACGTCCATTGAATCACCCAAAGGACACCGATATGGCCAAGACATTAGCACTGCCCAAAGAGCAACTGGTCAAGCACGCGCTGAGCCAAATGCAAAATACCCTGGCAGATAATACGTGGACCGCCCGGCAAAAGCTGGCCCTGACCTGCCGCATCCTGTTCGAACACGGTCACGATTCCGGCCTTGCCGGGCAAATCACCGCCCGTGGTCCGCAACCCGGCACTTACTACACTCAACAACTGGGCCTGGGTTTCGACGAAATCACCACGGGCAACCTGCTGCTGGTCAACGAAGACCTGGAGGTGCTCGAAGGCCACGGCATGCCCAACCCGGCCAATCGTTTTCACAGTTGGGTGTACCGCGCCCGACCGGATGTGAACTGCATCATCCACACCCATCCAACTCACGTTGCAGCGTTGTCGATGCTGGAAGTGCCGTTGCAGATTTCCCACATGGACCTCTGCCCGCTCTATGACGACTGCGCGTTTCTCGAAGGCTGGCCGGGTGTGCCGGTGGGTAACGAAGAAGGCGAGCTGATTGCCGGGGCTCTGGGCGACAAACGGGCGATCCTGCTTTCGCACCATGGCCAATTGTCCACCGGCAGCACCATTGAGGAAGCCTGTGTCATCGCGCAACTGATCGAACGCGCCGCGAAGCTGCAACTGCTGGCGATGAGCGCCGGGACCATCAAGCCGATCATTCCCGAACTGGGCCGCGAAGCCCATGACTGGATCGCGCGGCCGAAACGTCACGCCGCCGCTTTCAACTACTACGCCCGGCAGATCCTGCGCCAACACGCCGATTGCCTGAACTGAACCCATTGATAAAACGGAGAGACGCCATGTCCACCGCAAACATCCACGGCATTATCGGCTACACCATCACCCCTTTTACCGCCCATGGCGAAGGCGTTGACCTGGACGCCCTCGGGCGCTCCATCGACCGTCTGATCGAGGGTGGCGTACACGCCATCGCACCGCTGGGCAGCACCGGCGAAGGTGCCTACCTGAGCGACGCGGAGTGGGATCAGGTCAGCGAATTCAGTATCAAACACGTGGCCAAACGCGTACCGACCGTCGTCAGCGTGTCCGACCTGACCACCGCCAAAGCGGTGCGTCGCGCGCGTTTCGCCGAAGCCCATGGCGCCGATGTGGTGATGGTACTGCCCGCGTCTTACTGGAAACTCAGCGAAGCGGAAATCCTCGCCCATTACCGCGCCATCGGCGACAGCGTCGGCGTGCCGATCATGCTCTACAACAACCCGGCCACCAGCGGCACCGACATGTCGGTGGACCTGATCCTGCGCATCGTCAACGCCGTGGAAAACGTGACCATGGTCAAGGAGAGCACCGGCGACATCCAGCGCATGCATCAATTGCAACGCCTCGGCGAAGGCCAGGTGCCGTTCTACAACGGCTGCAATCCGTTGGCCCTGGAGGCCTTTGTCGCCGGCGCGAAAGGCTGGTGCACCGCTGCGCCGAACCTGATCCCGCAGCTCAACCTGGAGTTGTACGAAGCAGTGCTGGCCAACGATTTGCGCAAGGCACGCGAACTGTTCTATCGCCAGTTGCCGCTGCTGGATTTCATTCTCAAGGGTGGCTTGCCGGCGACGATCAAGGCGGGCTTGCGGGCGACGGGGCTGGAGGTGGGGGATCCGCGGCTGCCGGTGTTCCCGTTGAGTGAGGCCGGTTGCACTCAGTTGCAAGGGCTGTTGAAAACCCTGCGCTGATCTCCAGCCAAACACAGCCCCACTGTAGGAGCTGGCTTGCCAGCGAAAGCATCATGTCAGACGACATCATCGTTGGATGTGCCGGCCCCATCGCCGGCAAGCCAGCTCCTACAAGGGATTGGTGGTGGGATCAAAGCACCGGCAGCGTCTTGTCCTTGACCACTTTGGTCGAGCCGTTGGCCTTCACGCTGGCGATGCCTTTTTCCATGGCGGCAGCGGAGGAATAGGCCTCGCTGCTACCGATGATTTCGTGATTACCCGCCTTGAGGTTGAAATACGGATGGCCATCCTTGGTGGTTTTCTTCTCGTAACGCTCATCCAGCGGGCTGTTGGCCTGGACCGAGGCGATGCCTTTGTCGGCGGCGGCGTGGGTGGTGTACAGCTCGCTGGTCAGAATGGTCTCGGCGTTGGCCGCCTTGAGGACAAACCTGAACTGGCCATTGCTGCTTTTGCTCACTTCATACCATCCGGACATGCTCTTTCTCCTTGGCGATTGAGAGGTTGCGCGCTTCACAGTAAAGACCAGCCAGGTGTTTCTGTCGCCTGTACCGGCCCCTTCGCGAGCAAGCCCGCTCCCACAGGTTCAGCGTAATCCCTGTGGGAGCGGGCTTGCCCGCGAAGGAGTCGACGCAGTTTTGACTACTTCACCACTGCCCGCACCACCGACAATTCCGGCACTTGAGTCCGCCGCTGGCTCAAATACCGCGTACAACTCACCCGCAAGAACGAAGCGAAATTGACCACCTCGCCGCGATAGTCCATCACCTCTTCATATAGCTTGGCGATCAACTGATTGGTGGTCATGCCATCGACCTCGGCGATTTCGCTGAGGATGTCCCAGAACTGATTCTCCAGCCGCAGGGTAGTAACCACCCCGCAGATGCGCAGCGAGCGGGAGCGCGATTCGTAGAGTATCGGGTCGGCTTTGACGTACAGCTCGCACATGGAAACGTCCCTCGTTACAGCGTGATTTGGGTACCCAGCAACCCCAGAAAACCGGCCAGCCAGTTCGGGTGCGCAGGCCAGGCCGGAGCCGTGGCAAGATTGCCCTGAACATGGCCGTCCGTCACCGGAATGTCGATATACGTACCGCCCGCCAGTCGCACTTCCGGAGCACAGGCCGGATAAGCGCTGCATTCGCGACCTTCGAGAATACCCGCTGCCGCCAGCAACTGCGCGCCATGGCACACGGCAGCGATCGGCTTGCCGGCCTTGTCGAATGCGCGCACCAGGTCCAGAACTTTTTCGTTCAGGCGCAGGTATTCCGGCGCACGGCCGCCCGGAATCAGCACGGCGTCATAATCGGCGGCGTTGACCTTGGCGAAATCGAAGTTGAGGGCAAACAGGTGACCGGGTTTTTCGCTGTAGGTCTGGTCGCCTTCAAAGTCATGGATCGCCGTACGCACGGTCTGGCCGGCGGCTTTGTCCGGGCAAACGGCGTGCACCGTGTGGCCGACCATCAGCAGCGCCTGGAACGGCACCATCACTTCATAGTCTTCGACGTAATCACCAACCAGCATCAGGATTTTTTTCGCAGCCATGGGGAGGACTCCTCTGGAAGTGGGCGTGCAGGAATATTCAAGGTAGTCCTTATCCGGCGGGGCGGGTAACAACCGGCTACTACCTGATGGACCGCGTTATCGTTCTTCGCGAGCAAGCCCGCTCCCACAGGCGAATGCATTCCAATGTGGGAGCGGGCTTGCTCGCGAAGAGGCCCGCAAACTGTACGGATAAGTCTGTGCCTAGCTGTAACAGCGCAAACTCATGGTTTATGGCTTTATGGAGCCTTACCCCATCACCCCATATTCTGGTTGCCATCATGTCCTCGCGCGAAAACACCGGCATGGCCCTGGGCCTGCTCGGCGTTGTGATCTTCAGCCTCACCCTGCCCTTCACGCGGATCGTCGTGCAGGAACTCCACCCGCTGCTCAACGGCCTGGGCCGGGCACTGTTTGCGGCGGTTCCGGCCGCGCTGCTGTTGCTGTGGCACCGGGAGAAATGGCCGACCTGGAAGCAGGTCAAAGGCCTGACGCTGGTGATGGCCGGGGTGATCCTCGGTTTCCCGGTGCTGTCAGCCTGGGCCATGCAAACCTTGCCGGCGTCCCACGGTGCGCTGGTCAACGGTTTGCAGCCGCTGTGCGTGGCGCTGTACGCCGCATGGCTGTCCCATGAGCGACCGTCGAAAGCCTTCTGGGCCTGCGCCGCATTGGGCAGTGCGCTGGTACTCGGTTATGCACTGATCAGCGGTGCCGGCAGTATTCAGGCCGGTGACTTGCTGATGCTTGGCGCCATTGCAGTGGGCGGATTGGGGTACGCCGAGGGAGGCCGACTGGCCAGGGAAATGGGTGGCTGGCAGGTGATCTGTTGGGCGCTGGTGCTGTCGACTCCGTTGCTGATCGGCCCGGTGGTGTATCTGGCGCTGCAACATCAGGGCGACATTTCCGCCAAGACCTGGTGGGCCTTCGGCTACGTCTCGCTGTTTTCGCAGTTCATCGGCTTCTTCGCCTGGTACGCCGGGCTGGCCATGGGCGGCATTGCCCGGGTCAGTCAGATCCAGTTGCTGCAGATCTTCTTCACCATCGCCTTCTCGGCGCTGTTCTTCGGTGAACATGTGGAGCCGATTACCTGGCTGTTTGCGGCCGGGGTGATCGTGACAGTGATGCTGGGACGCAAGACCGCGGTCAGCCACTCTGTAGGAGCGAGCTTGCTCGCGAAGGACTTGAAACCGACGCGTTGAATCAGGAAGCACGCGTTATCGTTGACGTCCATCGCGAGCTAGCTCGCTCCTACAACAGGATCAGAGGTAGCCGTCAGCCCGGAGCAGGGTTTCCAGGCAATGCTCGCTGATGTGATAGAAATCCTTCAGCTCCTGAATCTTCGCCAGCAGCTGGGCCGGGTCCACCGGTTCGGCGCGTTTGACTGCCAGGATCATCTTGTTCTTGTTGGTGTGCTCCAGTGAGATGAACTCGAACACCTTGGTTTCGTAACCGCAGGCCTCGAGGAACAAGGCGCGCAAACTGTCGGTGACCATCTCCGCCTGCTGGCCCAGGTGCAAGCCGTATTGCAACATCGGCTTGAGCAACGCCGGGCTCTGGATTTGCAGGCGAATCTGTTTGTGGCAGCACGGTGAGCACATGATGATCGAGGCACCGGAGCGGATGCCGGTGTGGATCGCATAGTCGGTGGCGATGTCGCAGGCATGCAGGGCGATCATCACGTCCAGCTCGCTCGGCGCCACGCTGCGCACGTCACCGCACTTGAACACCAGGCCGGGGTGCTCAAGCCTGGCGGCTGCCGTGTTGCACAGGGTGACCATGTCTTCACGCAGCTCGACGCCGGTCACCTCGCCTTCGGCCTTCAAGGTGTTGCGCAGGTAATCGTGGATGGCGAAGGTCAGGTAGCCCTTGCCCGATCCGAAGTCCGCCACACGCACCGGTTTGTCCAGCGCCAGGGGCGACGAGGTCAGCGCATGGCTGAACACTTCGATGAACTTGTTGATCTGCTTCCACTTGCGCGACATCGCCGGAATCAGTTCATGCTGCTTGTTGGTTACGCCAAGGTCGGCGAGAAACGGCCGGCTCAAGTCCAGAAAACGGTTTTTCTCGCGGTTGTGCTCGGCGGACGGCACTTCACGTAATTGCTGAGGTTTACTCTTGAACAGCGATGACTTGCCCTTTTTGCTGTATTCGAGCTGGGCTTCGTCGGTCAATGCCAACAAATGCGCATTTTTGAACGACGCCGGCAGCAGCTCGGCAATGCTCGCCACGCCTTCGGCCAGCGGCAGGTTCTTGGTGATATCGCGGGTCTTGTAGCGGTAGACGAAAGACAGGCAAGGCTGCGCCTTGACCGTCACCGGTTTGATGATGATCCGCTGCAGCTCCGTTTCATCGCCCACGTACTTGGCCAGCACCAGCTTGATGAACGCATTGTGCTCGAGACTGGTTTGCAGCAGGTCGATGAACTGGGCGAGATGATCCGGCGCGAGGCTGGCGGGAGTGGCGGTGACGGACATGGAAAAACGGCCTCAGGCGATGCAAATCGGAGAATGCCGGTATTTTAAGGGGGACGGGGACTTTGGGCACGGGGTTATTTTGTGGCAGGTCCCAGTCATGCAGGCCAGGACCTCAATACAACCGTTGAAACCTCAGTGTTCCACCAGGCGAAGCCTGCGGCTGTTCGGCGAGTTGATGATGTGTTTGACGATCAGCCCCACTGGCACCGCCCAGGTCAGGCCATTGGCAGGGTCAGTCACCACGGCGACCGTTTCGGAACTGGCATCGATGTCCAGGCGCCGACGGTCATTGCACGATTTGAGTACGCCGTAGGCACGGCTAACCAGCCTTTCCGCAAGGTGCATCGGTACATCCAGATTCTGCAGATGCTTCACCGCGCGACAAAACAGGACTTGATCATCGATCCCCGCGTCACTTTCATGACGCCCCAGAAACGCCTGGGCAATAGCCAACAGCTCCTCATTCAGATCTGCATTTTCATCGATGAACTTCATGTTCACGTCTCCTGCGGCACTTCTTTCGTTGCAGGATTGACTGCAACAGGCCGGGCGGCACGGCGCAAATCGGGTCCGGCGCAAGGCAGGCGTACGGCCGGATTGGGCATGCCACTGGGCGAAAGTTCATGGGTCATTTCAAATTCGGCACGTACCGACCAACCGCACGCTTCCGACGTACATTGCAGATACGCCACCCGCAGGAAAATATGTCGGCCCTCACTGGTGCGGATGCGCATCCTGTTCAGGCAGTGCGGGCACACCATTTTATAAGTACTCATGCTGGATTCCCGGCGGTCATTGGGTGGCAATCGACCTGATCAAACGCAATACTGCTTGAGACATTCATCGCGGTGCTCCGGCCATGCGAACAGTGTCTGCCAGACATAAGGAAGTGCATCGGGCAGACGCGTAATGGGTTCGAGCCATGCTCGTAGGAAATCACCCTGATACCATTAGGAAGTTTCGACATCGTATTCTTCTGACTCATCTTTGATGATTGATTACTTACAAGAAAAAAAGTACTCATTACGCATAAATTAAGCACTCAAAAAGCATATGTCAAAAGGAAGAGGCTCAAATTGCGTAGCAAAAAATCACAAGCTGTTCTGGCTCGGCTAAAGCAAGTTACGGGTACAAAAACCGATGCTTCTTTATCTTCCGCGCTACAAATCAGCCCGCAAACCCTCAGTAGCTGGAGAGGCCGCGACAGCACGCCATACTCATTATGCGTAGAAATCGCTCAAGCCCGGGGTATCTCCCTTGACTGGTTGCTGCTGGGTGAAGGGCCGATCCTGAGACAAACCGTTACTGATTTTTCGGAGGGGAATCAGGAAAGCACAGCCCGGGAAAACACCATTCTCGCGCTCTGGCGGTTGCTCGACGAAGATGATCGCTGCGCCATACAAAACGCATTGGAGGAAAAGCAACGACTGCGTGATATGGAACTCAGGCTTGCCGAAATGGCCTCGATTCTGGCAACACTTAAACCGTCGAACGAAACGTGATGACCTGTGCAATCCGAAGTTTCATTGCTTCAGGGCATGCCACAAAACAATCAGGTTACCGCCACTGCGAACAATCAGTGCACATGACAAAACACTCACCACTGCATGCCCCGGACTAACAGGTAGAAATGTCAGCAACACATCGATGCCGGCTAGACAGAACAGCCCTCCACACAGGCTGATCACTAATCTGTCGCGCCAGCAATGATGTTGTTCATCGCGCTGATAACACGCCAGCCTGAATGCACTGACCAAGTGAGCCACGCCTGTCACCCACACCAGAGCAACCATTTCATGGGGCATCATCCTCGCCCCCTCAGGTGGCGAATGATTTCACCGATGCCGGCGCCATCGATCCATTGCATGAGTTTGATGCTGACAGGAATAACGATCAGTGCGCAAAGAAAGGCCGTTACACCGGCGGTCAGAAAAGGTGCCAGCGGATGTGCGACAGGCGTAAAGAGGTAACCGACACCTGCGGACAGCAACCAGGAACCGATGCGCTGCCAGGCCTTGAAGTTAGAGCGAGTGGTCGTGACCAGCCACGCTCCAAGCGATGCACCGAACAGTATCTCGCCATCAACAACTGGCAGCGTTGCAATACCCATTCCCAACATCAGCCCACTGATGCTGTTGTAGGTCGAATCAGTCAGGCTCATGCGCACCTCGCGCAACAACCGAATCGACGGTGATCGCTCCCGACTCGATCGCCTTGAGTAGTGCGGAACTGCGCGAGCTGACTTCGAACTTTCGGCGAATATTGGTGAAGTGAAAATTGACGGTCGATTCCGAGCAATTCTCGACCCTGGCGATTTCCCAGGAAGTTTTGCCCTTGAAACACCACATCAGGATTTGAATTTCTTTCGCCGTCAGCTTCACCGTGGGCGTATTTCCCTCTCTGCCGGGAGCTACCCGTGCCAAAGAGTCAATCGATTGTCGGGTTGACATAAAAATCCCTCTAAGCGGGAACACCCGTCGCTGGGCGTCCACTGTTAGAGAGAAATACTGACGACAAGGCCGCCCCCGGACAATCAACGGGAGTTGTAGCGGCGCGCGCTACACAACGCCATGAAAAGTCTTAGCCGAGCACCACCAACCGGTTCGGCAACTCATTGCGCACATGGGTCACTGGCACATGCACCTTGAGCAGCTCGCCACAGGCTTCGATACATTGGACGAACC
Source organism: Pseudomonas sp. GW821-FHT01C01 (assembly GCF_059422645.1). Classification (NCBI taxonomy): domain Bacteria; kingdom Pseudomonadati; phylum Pseudomonadota; class Gammaproteobacteria; order Pseudomonadales; family Pseudomonadaceae; genus Pseudomonas; species Pseudomonas sp. GW821-FHT01C01. Next base: position 11,344 of record NZ_JBWKXF010000023.1, read on the forward strand.
CCTGCAGCGTCTGCCCCTGTTTCACCTGCTGGGTAAACGTGGCGACGATCGCGTCCCAGCTCTTGTTGTCCAGACGACTGGAAATCCCTTCATCCACCAGGATCTCCACATAACGCTCGGCCTCGGAAACGAAAATCAGCACGCCGGTGCTGCCTTCGGTGTGATGCAGGTTCTGCTCCAGAAACTGCCGGCGCGCCAGGTTCGAGGCGCGCCAGTGGCGCACCGAGCGCGGGATCAGATGGGTGGTGACTTTTGGCAGGCGGAACACCAGGCACAGCACGATGAAGATGGCCCATTGCACCAACAGCAGGCTGTGCATGGTCAGCCAACCGGTGAGGTAATGCACGATGCCCGGCACCAGCAGCGCCAGCAGGCTGGCCCACAGCAACGGGATGTACGCATAGTCGTCGGCGCGGGCCGCGAGCACGGTCACCAGTTCTGCATCGGTGTCGCGCTCGACCCGGGCAATGGCCTCGGCCACTTTGCGTTGCTCGTGTTCAGTCAGTAATGCCATGTCGTGAATTGCCTGCTCATTTTTATTATCACCAGCCGCCGGACGAACCGCCCCCGCCGAAACTGCCCCCGCCGCCGCTGAAGCCTCCACCTCCACCGCCGCCGCCAAATCCACCACCGCCAAAGCCGCCTCCGGATCCACCCGAGCCGCCCCGGCCGGCGGGAAGGATACCGAGCATCTGGCACACAAAAACAGTCAGGATGAACAACATCAGCAAAAACACGAACAACCCGGGATGCCGCGAGACGAAATCATCCCCCGGATCGCCTCTGGATTCATACGCCGTGGAGGGTTCGTCCAAGGGGTTGCCGCCCAGCACAACCAGCATCGCCGCCACACCGTCACTGATGCCTTTACTGAAATTGCCGGCCTTGAACGCCGGGGTGATGACCTGATTGATGATCACTGAACTCTGGGCGTCAGTCAGGCGATCCTCCAGGCCATAACCGACTTCGATGCGCAGTCGGCGCTCATCCCGGGCGATGATCAGCAAGGCGCCGTTGTTCTTGTCCTTCTGCCCGATGCCCCAGTGGCGGCCGAGCTGGTAACCAAAATCGGCGATATCGGTGCCTTGCAAGTCCGGCAAAGTCACTACCACAAGCTGCTCGCCGGTGGTTTGTTCATGGGCCTGAAGTTGTTGGGTGAGCTGCTCGCGCACCGATGGCTCGATCATCTGCGCGTTGTCGACCACCCGCCCGGTCAGCGTCGGAAAGCTCAGCTCGGCCCGGGCCGTGATTGTCACCACCCACAACAACAGCAACAGGCCCGCTTTCAGGACGCGCATTGGCAACCTCTTCCGTGGTGACGCCGATAACCGCTTTTCAGAATTTGACCTCGGGAGCCTTTTCCGAACCTGGTGTGGCTTCGAAGGTCTCGCGCACCGGCAGGTCGCTGTACATCACGCTGTGCCACAAACGGCCGGGGAAGGTACGGATCTCGGTGTTGTATTTCTGCACCGCGAGGATGAAATCGCGCCGGGCCACACTGATGCGGTTCTCGGTGCCTTCAAGCTGCGATTGCAAGGCGAGGAAGTTCTGGTTGGCCTTGAGGTCCGGATAACGCTCGGAGACCACCATCAACCGGCTCAAGGCGCCGCTGAGCTGGTCCTGAGCCTGCTGGTACTGCTTGAGTTTTTCCGGGTTATCGAGGGTCGAGGCATCCACCTGAATCGAAGTCGCTTTGGCTCGGGCTTCGATCACAGCGGTCAGGGTCTCCTCCTCATGTTTGGCGTAGCCCTTGACGGTTTCCACCAGGTTGGGAATCAGGTCGGCACGGCGCTGATACTGGTTCTGCACCTGGCCCCAGGCGGCCTTGGCCTGCTCGTCGAGGGTCGGGATGTTGTTGATGCCGCAGGCAGTCAGCAATGTGGCCAGCATCAGCAGCGTGGCGACCTGCAGGTGCGAGCGGTAGGTTGGACTTACATTCATCAGGATGATGCTCCCTTGTACATTTCATGAAAAAACCGACCGTGAATCCTTCTGAGCCGGCTCTTGGGGCATAATCGCCCGCGCCTCTGGATTGCAGCGGGCCAATGGGCTAAAAAGAGGCCCTGCGCGAAAACGCATCCGCCATTTGGCTGTCGTATTCCGAGCCTGCATCCGAACAACAATAGTCGCTCCCTAAATTTTGGCTGGCCGGCGTCTGCATCGCCGTTTGGGCCCTTGAGAAAACTATTCATGAAGAAGCTGTGTTTGCTGGGCCTGTTCGTCAGCCTGGCCAGTCATAACGTATTGGCCGCCACGACCCCCGCACCTCTGGAGAACAAGGACGCCTTCATCAGCAACCTGATGAAGCAAATGACCCTCGATGAAAAAATCGGCCAGCTGCGCCTGATCAGCATCGGCCCGGAAATGCCCCGGGAGATGATCCGCAAGGAAATCGCGGCGGGTAACATCGGTGGCACGTTCAACTCGATCACCCGCCCGGAAAACCGGCCGATGCAGGATGCGGCCATGCGCAGCCGCCTGAAGATCCCGATGTTCTTCGCCTACGACGTGATCCACGGCCACCGCACCATTTTCCCGATCCCGCTGGCCCTGGCCTCGAGCTGGGACATGGACGCCATCGGCCTGTCCGGGCGCATTGCCGCCAAGGAAGCCGCGGCTGACAGCCTCGACATCACCTTCGCGCCAATGGTCGACATCTCCCGTGATCCGCGTTGGGGCCGCACCTCCGAAGGCTTCGGCGAAGACACCTACCTGGTGTCGCGGATTGCCGGCGTGATGGTCAAGGCGTTCCAGGGCACCGGCGCCAATGCCGCCGACAGCATCATGGCCAGCGTCAAGCACTTCGCCCTGTACGGCGCGGTCGAGGGTGGCCGCGACTACAACATAGTCGACATGAGCCCGGTCAAGATGTACCAGGACTATCTGCCGCCGTACCGCGCCGCCATTGATGCCGGCGCTGGCGGGGTGATGGTCGCGCTGAACTCGATCAACGGCGTGCCGGCCACCGCCAACACCTGGCTGATGAACGACCTGCTGCGCAAGGAGTGGGGCTTCAAGGGCCTGGCCGTCAGCGACCACGGGGCGATTTTCGAACTGATCAAGCATGGCGTCGCCGCCGACGGCCGCGAAGCAGCGAAGCTGGCGATCAAGGCCGGCATCCACATGAGCATGAACGACACCCTGTACGGCAAAGAGCTTCCTGGGCTGCTGAAGTCCGGCGAAATCCAGCAGAGCGACATCGATAACGCCGTGCGTGCGGTACTCGACGCCAAGTACGACATGGGCCTGTTCAAGGACCCGTACCTGCGCATCGGCAAGGCCGAGGATGACCCGGTCGACACCTACGCCGACAGCCGCCTGCACCGCGCCGAGGCCCGTGATGTGGCGCGTCGCGGCCAGGTACTGTTGAAGAACCAGAACGAAACCCTGCCGCTGAAGAAAACCGCGAAAATCGCCCTGGTCGGCCCGCTAGCCAAGGCGCCAATCGACATGATGGGCAGTTGGGCCGCCGCGGGTAAGCCTGCGCAGTCCGTAACCCTGTTCGACGGCATGACCAACGCGCTGGGCGACAAATCGACACTGATCTACGCCCGTGGCGCCAACATCACCAGCGACCCGAAAATTCTCGGCTACCTGAACTTCCTCAACTTCGACGCCCCGGAAGTGGTAGATGATCCGCGCCCGGCGAACGTGCTGATCGACGAAGCGGTGAAAGCGGCCAAGGATGCGGATGTAGTCGTTGCCGCCGTTGGCGAATCCCGTGGCATGTCCCACGAATCGTCGAGCCGCACCGACTTGAACATCCCGGAAAACCAGCGTGAGCTGATCCGGGCCCTGAAAGCCACCGGCAAACCGCTGGTGCTGGTGTTGATGAACGGCCGTCCACTGACGATCCTCGAAGAGAAAGAACAGGCTGACGCGATCCTCGAAACCTGGTTCACCGGCACCGAAGGCGGCAATGCCATCGCCGACGTGCTGTTCGGCGACTACAACCCGTCGGGCAAACTGCCGATCAGTATCCCGCGTTCGGTCGGCCAGATTCCGACCTACTACAACCACCTGACCATTGGCCGGCCGTTCACACCGGGCAAACCAGGCAACTACACCTCGCAGTATTTCGATGACACCACAGGTCCCCTGTACCCGTTCGGCTATGGCCTGAGCTACACCGAGTTCAACCTGAGCGACATGGCCCTGTCGTCGACCACGCTGAACAAGACCGGCAAGCTCGACGCCAGCGTCACGGTGAAAAACACCGGCAAGCGCGACGGCGAAACAGTGGTGCAGTTGTACATCCAGGACGTGGCCGGCTCGATGATCCGCCCGATCAAGGAACTGAAGAACTTCCAGAAAGTAATGGTCAAGGCTGGCGAGCAAAAAGTCGTGCACTTCACCATCACCGAGGACGATCTGAAGTTCTACAACTCCCAGCTCAAGTACGCGGCGGAACCGGGCAAGTTCAACGTGCAGATCGGCCTGGATTCCCAGGACGTGACACAGCAGAGTTTTGAGTTGCTCTAATCCCGGCACAACGCAATACAAATGTGGGAGCGGGCTTGCTCGCGAAGACGGAGTGTCAGTCAACGATGATTTCGACTGACAGACCGTCTTCGCGAGCAAGCCCGCTCCCACATTAGGTTTCTGGTACCTGAAAGATCGGGTTCATCCCCTCCGATCCAGCAGATTCACCACCACCCGATCCACCCATCCCCACACCCGCTGCTTGACCCGGCGCCACAATGGCCGGCGCTGCCATTCCTCCAGGCTCACTTGCTGGCTCAGGGCGAAGTCGCGCTCGAAACTCGCCGCCACCGACCGGGTCAATCCGGAGTCCAGTGCTTCCAGATTGGCTTCCAGGTTGAAGCGCAGATTCCAGTGATCGAAGTTGCATGAGCCGATACTCACCCAGTCATCGATCAAGACCATTTTCAGGTGCAGGAAACACGGCTGGTACTCGAAAATCTTCACCCCGGCCTTGAGCAGTCGCGGGTAGTAACGATGCCCGGCATAGCGCACGGACGGGTGATCGGTACGCGGGCCGGTCAGCAGCAACCGCACATCGACACCACGGGCAGCCGCCCGACGCAGGGAACGGCGAACTTTCCAGGTCGGCAAAAAGTACGGCGTGGCCAGCCAGATCCGTCGCTGGCCGCTGTTCAAGGCGCGAACCAGCGATTGCAGAATGTCCCGGTGTTGACGGGCGTCGGCATAGGCCACCCGGCCCATGCCCTCGCCACTGGTCGGTACACGGGGTAACCGCGGCAAGCCGAAATGCGAGGCAGGTCGCCAGGCGCGGCGATGGCGGTTGGCGATCCATTGCCGGTCGAACAGCAACTGCCAGTCGAGCACCAGCGGCCCGGTGATTTCCACCATCACCTCATGCCATTCACTGACATCTTCGCCCGGGGTCCAGAACTCGTCAGTGACACCCGTGCCGCCGACCACGGCCAGGCTCTGGTCCACCAGCAACAATTTACGGTGATCGCGGTAGAAGTTGCCGACCCAGCGCCGCCAGCTCAGGCGATTGTAGAAACGCAGCTCTACCCCGGCGGCCATCAGTCGCTGGCGCAAGGTCAGGGTGAAGGCGAGGCTGCCGTAATCATCGAACAGGCAGCGCACCCGCACACCGCGCTCGGCGGCCTGCACCAATGCCTGGACCATGGCTTCGGCACAGGCGCCGGCCTCCACCAGGTACAGCTCCAGCTCAACCTGTTCTTCGGCGCGGGCAATCGCCACCAACATGCGCGGGAAAAACTGCGGACCATCGACCAGCAGTTCGAAGTGGTTGCCTTCACGCCATGGAAAAACCGCACCGGCCATGTCAGCGCGCCGTGAAAATCAGCACCGCACCCACCGGCACTGAAAGACTGATCGCCGATAAACCGGCCATTTTGCGCAACGTTTCCAGGCCGGGAGCCAAATCGAAATCTTCGGCGTTGATCACCAGCGGTTCGAGGGTCACCACCTGGAAGCGCCGGTCATCGAGACGGGTCGCCAGCAGTTCGGCGTGGTACTCGTGTTGTTTGCCGTGCAGGTCGACGGTCAGCGGCAGGCGCAATTCCAGCTGCGCGCCGGGAGCGAGGTCGTTGATCGGGCGCAAATCGATTTTCGTGGTGATCAAGGCGTCGGGAAACTGGTCGATCTGGAACAGTTCCTTGCGCATGCGTTCATCGCGCAACGGGACGCCGCTGTTGATCGACTCCAGCTCGACTTCCACCTGCGCCAGCCCTTCGGGGTCGACCTTGCCGTGCAGCACCAGAAAACGCTGCACCTCGGAAACATGGGCGTTTTTGGTGCTGACGAAGGACAGACGCGAGGATTCACCATCCAGGTACCAATCGGCCCGGGCCGACAACGCGGCACCGGCCAGCAGCAGGAAAGCGAGGGTTTGCAGGGTGGAGCGCCTGGACATAGAGACTCGTGGGGCAGATAAACCTGTGCTGAACCTTAACCGGCCTTCAGCGCATTGCAAGCCGTGCGTTACTCCAGACCTGCCTTTGTGGCGAGGGCGCTTGCTCCCGCTCGGCTGCGAAGCAGTCGCAAAACCGCCACCCGCATACAGTCTGAAGAAACCAATTGGCTGAGTTTGGGAGCGCTTCGCACTCCAGCGGGAGCAAGCTCCCTCGCCACAAAAGCCCTCCCCTCACCGAGGAACTTCATCGTGCTCAAGGCTGCAAGCGACAACCCTGGTGCTCACCGATCCACACGGCGCTATTGGTGCGCCCCATGCCGCTGACCGTGACACGCTTGCCGGCAGCGTCATCGCTAAAGCCGCTGGCGGGCAGCCACTGCTTCACATAGCTATGGCAGTACCCGGTGTCGTTACCCATCACATAGCGGCACGAACAATATTCCTTGGCGGTGTAAGCGCTGATGATGTCGGGGAACGCCCACAGCGCCACCCGCTCGTGCCAGATCCAGCCCAGCAGGGCTATCAGCACGATCAACAACAGCGAACCGAGCGGTCGGCGGCGAAGGAAATGGATCATGGCTGTACCTTCCCGGCAAACGCCTTGAGCGCGAGTTGGAGCAACTCGTTGTGCCGGTAACTGCCGTCGCGGTCATCGCCGTAGCGGACGATCACCAGCTGTTCGCTGGGGATCACATACATCGCCTGCCCCCAATGTCCCAGTGCGGCGAAGGTGTCGGCGGGGGCATCGGGCCAGGGGCGTGCTGCCCCCTCAACGGCTCGATTGAGCCACCACTGACCACCGGGGACAGCATCGTCTTCATCGGCGTGATAGCGAGCGAACGGCTCGCGATTGAACGCCACCCAGTCCTTGGGCAGCAGTTGCTTGTCTGCCCAGCGACCATCGCGGGCCATCAACAGACCGACCCGGGCCAGATCCCTTGCAGTGAGATAGGCATAGGAGGAAGCGACGAAAGTGCCCGTGTCATCGGTTTCCCAGACGGCATGGCGAATGCCCAGCGGCTCGAACAACGCAGTCCACGGATAGTCGGGATAGCGGCCGGGGCCAACGATGTTTTTCAATGCGGCGGCCAACAGATTGCTGTCACCGCTGGAGTAGCGAAAAGCCTGGCCCGGTGCCGCGTACTCGGCATGCGCCGCGGTGAACGCGGCCATGTCGCGGTGACCGCGGGTGTAGAGCATGGCCACCACCGAAGACTTCAGCGGTGCGTATTCATAGTCTTCCTGCCAGTCGATGCCCGAGGCCCAGTGCAGCAGGTCGGCCATTCTCATGTCGGGGTGTTTTTGCAGTGGCGGATAAAACGTTGCTACCGGATCCCCGAGCTTGAACAAACCTTCGCCATAGGCCACGCCGAGGACAGTGGCCATCAGGCTTTTGCTGATCGACCAGGTCAGGTGCGGTGTCTCGGCCGTCGTCGGGCCGGCGTAGCGTTCGTAGATCAACTGGCCGTCGCGGATCACCAGCAAGGCATCGGTGCGAATGCCCTGGCGAGTGGTGTCATCGCGGGATGGGAAGGCGTAGGCCTCCAAAGCCTGAAGTCCCGGGCCGGCGGGCGTGGGGGCGGTCGGCCATTGCTCGGCGGGCCAGTTTTCGGCTTGGGCCGTGAAGCTGAGCAACAGCAGGAAAATCAGGGACAAGCCTTTGGGCATGGCGGGGGCTCGGAGATTGAAATTGCTGAGCCTAGTCGAGGTTGATGACAGTTCTGAAATTTGTAGCGCCATTAAAGACGTCTTCGCTGGCAAGCCAGCTCCTACAGGGATCTCGCTCACACCAAAGATCCATTGTGGGAGCGGGCTTGCTCGCGAAGGGGCCAGTCAATTCAACGAAAATTCCGCCAATGCCTTGGCCAACCTCTTCCCCCGAGCCCCCGCCGCCAACTCCATCACCGCCTGATCCCGCTGCCACATCATCGCCCACTCTGGAGGCCCTCCAGCCAGTGCCTCATTCACCTCAGCCTTGAGCCCTTCGAACTGCGCAAACAACCCACCAAGCAACACATGCCCGGCCGGATGGGTCGGTGGCTGACGGCTGGACTCTGCACACCCCGCCAACAACCCCAGCAACCGCAATTGCAAGAATTGCGGCCAACTGCACTCCTGGCCGACGCCATACAACCACGCCGTCATGGCGCTCAATACATAGACATCTTCCAGGGTGCGAAACGGTTTGACGTAGGCATCCCAGCCATCCCCAGCGAGCAACTCGCACAACGCGTTATCCAGAATCAATCGACCATGGCTGATATCCGATATCAACGGAATCGGCGCCAGTTTTTCCACCCGTACACCCGGCTCATCGCGATAGATCACTGCCAGGCTCAAGCGCGGATCGGCACCGGGCACTTCGTTGCGCGCCGCTACCAGCAACCAGTCGGCCGCATCGCCGGCGGTGACGAAATCCTTGCTTCCGCTCAGGCGCAATCCGCTCAGTCGGGTTTGCATGTCGGCCGGACGCAGGCTGCGTTGTTCGGTGGCACACAACGCGCCGAGGCTCAGTGGCGCGCTCGGCCAGAGCATGCGCAATGCCGCTTGATACCCCACCAGAAACGCCAGCCCCGGCGTCGCCATCAACCGCCCGCCGAGCACTGCCAATTCGAACGGCGTGACCGTGCCCAACTGCTGCAACAAGGTCGCGAAACCTTCGGCCAGGTCCGGGTTGGCGGGCAAGCGATCACGGCGGTTCAACAGGGTTTGCCAGGGCATAAGAGGCTCCTCGAGGGCTGTCATATAAGCATCACCAAAGCTTAATGGCGATGACACCGGGGCTACATAGCCTGACTTTGCACAACACGGCTAGATAAAGAAAGTCGATCCGCTGTAACCCAAAGACGGGTGAGCAGCCCGCACGGAGATTCGCCATGACTCAGATCGCCCGTATCAGCGACACCGGCAACGAACGCCGCCTGCAAGCCGAACGCCTGGTGGGCGCCGAGGCGTTGCAGGAGGCCCAGGCCTTGCGTTTCAACGTGTTCAGCGGCGAATTCAACGCCAAGCTCAAGGGTGCTGAACTGGGTCTGGACATGGATGACTACGACGTTCACTGCGCCCACATCGGTGTGCGTGACCTGAACACCGGGCGCCTGGTGGCGACCACCCGTTTGCTCGACCACACGGCTGCCAGCAGCCTGGGCAAGTTTTACAGCGAAGAAGAATTCAGCCTTCACGGCCTGGTGCACCTGCAAGGCCCGATCCTGGAAATCGGTCGTACCTGCGTCGACCCGGCCTACCGCAACGGCGGCACCATCGCCGTGCTCTGGGGGGAGCTGGCCGAAGTCCTGAACCAGGGCGGCTACAGCTACCTGATGGGTTGCGCGAGCATTCCGATGCAGGATGGCGGCGTGCAGGCACACGCAATCATGCAGCGTCTGCGCGAACGCTACCTGTGCACCGAACACCTGCGCGCCGAGCCGAAAAATCCACTGCCGAGCCTGGACATCCCGTCGAACGTGATTGCCGAAATGCCACCGCTGCTCAAGGCCTATATGCGCCTGGGCGCGAAGATCTGCGGCGAGCCCTGCTGGGACGAAGACTTCCAGGTCGCCGACGTGTTCATCCTGCTCAAGCGCGACGAGCTCTGCCCGCGCTACGCCAAACACTTCAAGGCGGCTGTGTAATGAGCCGGTTGCGGGTGTACGCGCGAATCGCGCGAGTGCTGATGGTGGTGACGCTGGGCTTGGGCATGGCCAGTGTGTTCGGGGTGTTCGAGCGCCTGGGCCTGGCCCATTCGATGGCGCGTCGTCAGCGCTGGTCGCGGTTTTTCATGGCCCGCCTGAGCAACGCCCTGCCCTTTGACGTGACCGTCCACGGTGAGCTGCCGAAGGCACCGATGCTCTGGGTCAGCAACCACGTGTCCTGGACTGACATCCCGTTGCTGGGCATGCTCACGCCGCTGTCGTTCCTGTCCAAGGCCGAAGTGCGCACCTGGCCGGTGGCCGGCTGGCTGGCGGCCAAGGCCGGTAGCCTGTTTATCCGCCGCGGTTCGGGTGACAGCCAGTTGATCCGCAAGCAGATGACCCGTCACCTGGAACAAGCCTACCCGCTGCTGATGTTCCCGGAAGGCACCACCACCGATGGCCGCTCGCTACGTACCTTCCATGGTCGCCTGCTGTCCGCCGCCATCGATTCCGAAGTGGCGATGCAGCCAGTGGCGATCCGTTATGTACGCGACGGCGAGCCCTGCACACTGGCACCGTTCATTGGCGACGATGACCTGCTCTCGCATCTGATGCGACTGTTTGCCAATGATCGCGGTGGTGTAGAGATTCATCTGCTCAAGCCAATTGAATGCGAGGGCCGGGAACGTGCGGCGCTGGCGTTCGAGGCACAGCAGGCGGTGCAGAAGGCGTTGTTTGGCGCTGTCGTTGAACCTCAGCGCGCACCGATGCGCCCCGCTATCGCAGCATAAACACAGACCCCCTGTGGGAGCGGGCTTGCTCGCGAATGCGGTCTGTCATTCAGCTCAGATGTCAGCTGATACACCGCATTCGCGAGCAAGCCCGCTCCCACATGGGTTTCATGTCGCAGGATAGTTCCGGGCAAAATCCTGAAGCTGCGGATAGAACAACCGAAAGTCCTCGCTCAACGGTTCATACAACCGCCGCAACTCCTGCATCGCCGCCGCCAGTTCCTCCGGCCGGGTCAGGCGCCGCGAGATCCCCCGCAGCACCTGCTCCAGTACTTCGAATTCCTGATACGAACCCAACCAGTCATTGGCCACCATGTGCGGCGCAATCTTCGCCAGTCGTTCCGGCAGTTGCCGTTCGCTGGACAGCACCCGGTAAACGTCCGAGGTGAACAACGCCAGGGGCCGGTCGGCATATAGCGTCCAGTCCCGGGCCAGGCAATGGTCGAAAAACACGTCGAGCACGATCCCCGCGTAGCGACGACGGGTCAGGGAGAAACGCGATAACGCGACGTCCACCAGCGGATGGCGATCGGTGAACACGTCGATACTGCGGTGCAACTGGATCGCCCTCTCGATTTCCGGAGCGAACTGCCCTTGCAGCCGTCCCTTGACGAAATCGCCATACAGACTGCCGAGCAATTGGCCGGGGCGCTGGCCACCGAGGTGAAGATGTGCGAGATAGTTCATGGGCGCAGCTTAGCATCGCCCCATTGCATTGTTACACTCACCATATCGTTATAACCCGATATACCGAAATGTGAGTTGGTCAGAGCCAAATCATATTTGTATATCGCGAAATACCGATTTAAAGTTCGCCTCATCGCGATATAGCGTTTTAAACATCACGAGCCCACATCATGACCATCAATCTCGACGAAATAATAAAAGCCCTGGCACACCCAGTACGGCGAGAAATCCTGCACTGGCTCAAGGACCCGACCGTCGAATTTCCCGACCAGTCCCACAGCAACGAGCACGGCGTTTGCGCCGGGCAGATCGATCAACGTTGCGGTCTGTCGCAGTCCACGGTGTCTGCACACCTGGCGACCCTGCAACGCGCCGGCCTGATCAGCAGCCGCAAAGTCGGCCAGTGGCATTTTTTCAAACGCAACGAGGAAACCATTCAGGAGTTCCTCCGCATCTTCAACAAAGAGCTCTGACCCTGTGGGGGCGTTCTCAATTGGTTTTCACACAGCGCCGGGAAAACCAATTGAGAACGCCCCCCAGGTCAGCCAGCCGAAAAGGAATTAAACAATGCCTCTCTCGCTACTCATCCTGGCCTTGAGCGCCTTCGCCATCGGCACCACCGAGTTCGTCATCATGGGCCTGCTGCCCAACGTGGCGGCTGACCTCGGTGTATCGATTCCCGGTGCCGGCTGGCTGGTGACCGGTTACGCCCTGGGCGTGGCCATCGGTGCGCCGTTCATGGCGCTGGCCACCGCCCGGCTGCCGCGCAAGGCCGCCCTTGTGGCGTTGATGGGCATCTTCATTGTTGGCAACCTGCTCTGCGCGGTGGCCGGCGACTACAACGTGCTGATGTTCGCCCGTGTGGTCACCGCCCTGTGCCACGGTGCCTTCTTCGGCATCGGTTCGGTGGTGGCTGCCGGCCTGGTGCCTGCCAACAAACGTGCCTCGGCCGTGGCCCTGATGTTCACCGGCCTGACCCTGGCCAACGTCCTTGGCGTACCGCTGGGCACCGCCCTCGGCCAGGAAGCCGGCTGGCGTTCGACCTTCTGGGCGGTGACCGTGATCGGTGTCATTGCGCTGATCGGCCTGATCCGCTTCCTGCCGGCCAAGCGTGATGAAGAAAAACTCGACATGCGCGCCGAACTGGCCGCACTCAAGGGTGGCGGCATCTGGCTGTCCCTGAGCATGACCGCGCTGTTCGCTGCCTCGGTGTTCACCCTGTTCACCTACGTCGCGCCGCTGCTGGGCGAAGTCACCGGCGTCTCGCCCCGTGGCGTGACCTGGACCCTGATGCTCATCGGCCTGGGCCTGACGGTCGGCAACATCATCGGCGGCAAGCTGGCCGATAAAGGCATGGCCGCGACGCTGATCGGTGTGTTCATCACCATGGCCGTGGTGTCCACCGTTCTGACCTGGACCAGCGTCGCGCTGATCCCGACCGAAATCACCCTGTTCCTCTGGGCCACCGCGTGTTTCGCCGCCGTACCGGCGCTGCAAGTGAACGTGGTGACCTTCGGCAAAGCCGCACCGAACCTGGTGTCGACCCTGAACATTGGCGCTTTCAACATCGGCAATGCCTTGGGTGCCTGGGTCGGCGGCAGTGTGATCGCCCATGGCTTCGGCCTGACCAGCGTGCCGCTCGCCGCAGCCGTACTGGCGGTACTCGCCCTGCTGGTCACCCTGATTACCTTCCGTCAGAGCGGCAATCCCGAACTGGCTCCTGCTACCAACTAATCACCTGAAACCTCACGAGGGTTGTACTTCATGACGACTATTTTCGATCCAATCAAACTGGGCGACCTCGAGTTGGCCAACCGCATCATCATGGCGCCACTGACCCGCTGCCGCGCCGACGAAGGCCGTGTCCCCAACGCGCTGATGGCCGAGTACTACGTGCAGCGTGCCTCCGCCGGGCTGATCCTCAGCGAGGCCACTTCGGTGACACCGATGGGCGTCGGCTACCCCGACACCCCGGGCATCTGGTCCAACGATCAGGTACGTGGCTGGTCCAACGTGACCAAGGCCATCCATGGCGCGGGCGGCAAGATCTTCCTGCAGTTGTGGCATGTGGGTCGCATTTCCCACGGTTTGTACCTGAACGATGAAGCCCCGGTCGCCCCGAGCGCCATCCAGCCCAAGGGTCACGTCAGCCTGGTTCGTCCGCTGGCCGACTTCCCTGTTCCGCGCGCCCTGGAAACCGCTGAAATCGCCGACATCGTCGACGCTTACCGCGTCGGTGCCGAGAACGCCAAGGCCGCCGGCTTCGACGGTGTGGAAATCCACGCTGCCAACGGTTACCTGCTCGACCAGTTCCTGCAAAGCAGTACCAACCAGCGCACCGACAACTACGGTGGCTCCCTGGAAAACCGTGCCCGCCTGCTGCTGGAAGTGACTGACGCCGCCATCGAAGTCTGGGGCGCCGGCCGTGTCGGTGTGCACCTGTCGCCACGCGCCGACCTGCATGACATGGGCGACGACAACCTGGCTGAAACCTTCACCTACGTCGCTCGCGAACTGGGCAAACGTGGCATCGCCTTCATCTGCTCGCGCGAGAAAGAAGGTGCCGACAGCCTCGGCCCACAACTCAAGGAAGCCTTCGGCGGCCCCTACATTGCCAACGAGCGTTTCACCAAGGACAGCGCCAACGCGTTGCTCGCCAGCGGCAAGGCCGATGCAGTCGCCTTCGGCGTACCCTTCATTGCCAACCCTGACCTGCCGGCACGCTTGCAGGCTGACGCGCCGCTGAACGACGCGCGTCCGGAACTGTTCTACGCCAAGGGCCCGGTCGGCTACATCGACTACCCGACGCTGTAATCAGCAACCGTGGAAACGCAAAAGCCCCGACTCGAATGAGCCGGGGCTTTTTTATACCTGACGGTTTAACACTATCCACTAATGTGGGAGCGGGCTTGCTCGCGAAGGCGGTGTGTCAGCCGACATAGATACTTAATGACAGACCGCCTTCGCGAGCAAGCCCGCTCCCACAAGGTCGAAATGGATTTCGCACAGTCTCGACACAAATTCCCTACAAAATACTGAGCTTGCTACCTGTTATCCCGCCAAGGGTGCGTATATAAAAGCACCCCATTACGGCACATCAAGTGACAAAAGGGTTCACACGCGGAGCCAGTTAAGCATTTTGTTTCATTTGCGCAGGCTGGGGCTCAAGCGCAGCATATCCAAACCGGTATCGACCCAACGCTCGGCTTCGGTGTGCAATTCAAAACCGTCGGGGGCCAGCAACCACTGGTACAAGATGCCATCAATATAAGCATGCAAGCTGATGGCGGCGCGGGCGGTGTCGAGGTTTTCCGGCAACTGGCCGCGATTCACTGCATTACTCAGGGCCAGGCCGATCCGCACATTGCATTCGAGGCTGGCTGACACGCGCTGTTGGCGCAGGTCGCACATTTCATCGGTGAATTCGCACTTATGAAACAGAATCTCATTGATGCGTCGGGTTTTCGGGTCCAGCGCAATTTGATGAAACAAATGAATCAACAGCTTGCGCATGCAGCCCAAGGGATCGAGCTCGTCTTCGCTTTCGCTGGCCTTGGCCATTTCTTCCAGCGGCTCGTGCAAGGTGTCGAGCATGGCCTGCACCAGATCCGCCTTGTTGCTGAAATGCCAGTAAATGGCCCCACGAGTGACGCCGGCCAGAGTGGCGATGTCCGCCAGGGTCGTACGTGCCACGCCTCGCTCGTAAAAGGCCTTTTCGGCCGCCACGAGAATTTGCGCGCGGGTTTCCTGAGCTTCCTCTTTGGTACGACGGACCATGGCAGTACAACCTCAATCAGGGTGCTTCAGCGATGTCTGAACATCAGCTGAATAAAAGTGGGGCGAACGTTCTGGGGGGTCGTCCCCGGCCTACAATTCCAACCTTTCAACGGCTTGTGTAACGGCTGTGTGACGACGTTGATACGCAGTCTGGGTATTTACAAACAGCCATGTACGTAAGTATATTACTTAGCAAGCTACTTATCCACTCGGCAAACAAATTTCAACCTTCCACCTTTCTAGTGCGCACGTTGCGCGCCTGACCCGAGGATTTTCATGCAATTCAAGCCAGCTGTTACCGCTCTGGTCGCCGCCGTCGCCCTGGCATCGCTGCTCAGCGGATGCAAAAAGGAAGAGGCAGCACCGGCCGCCCCACCGCCTCAGGTCGGCGTCGTGACTCTGCAACCGCAAGCTTTCACCCTGACATCCGATCTGCCAGGTCGTACCAGTGCGTTCCGCATTGCCGAAGTTCGCCCGCAGGTGAATGGCATCATTCTCAAACGCCTGTTCAAGGAAGGCAGCGACGTCAAGGCCGACCAGCAGCTGTACCAGATCGATCCGTCGGTCTATGAAGCGACGTTGAAAAGCGCTGAAGCCAACCTGCGTTCGACCAAGTCGATTTCCGACCGCTACAAGCAATTGGTCGACGAACAGGCCGTAAGCCGTCAGGAGTACGACACCGCGGTGGCCAACCGCCTGCAATCGGAAGCGGCGCTGCAGACCGCCCAGATCAACGTGCGCTACACCAAGGTCTACGCCCCGTTGACCGGCCGCATCGGCCGCTCCTCGGTGACCGAAGGTGCATTGGTCAGCAATGCCCAGGTCGACGCGATGGCGGTGATTCAGCAAATCGACCCGATCTACGTCGACGTGACGCAGTCCTCGGTCGAGCTGTTGCAACTGCGCCGTGAGCTGGAAAGCGGTCGCCTGCAAAAGGCTGGCGATAACGCGGCATCGGTCAAACTGACCCTCGAAGACGGCAGCGAGTACAAGCTGGACGGCAAGCTGGAATTCTCCGAAGTCTCGGTTGACCAGACCACTGGTTCCGTCACCCTGCGCGCCATTTTCCCGAACCCTGATCACACCCTTCTGCCAGGCATGTTCGTTCACGCCAAGTTGCTGGCCGGTGTCAACAGCGCGGCGATCCTGGCCCCGCAGCAAGGCGTGACCCGCGACCTCAAGGGAACCCCGACCGCACTGGTTGTCGGCCCGGACAATAAGGTCGAACTGCGTCAACTCAAGGCCAACCGCACCGTCGGCAATCAATGGCTGATCGAAGACGGCCTGAAGGCCGGCGATCGCCTGATTACCGAAGGCTTGCAATTCGTCAAACCTGGCATCGAAGTCAAAGCCAGTGAGGCGACCAACGTTGGCGCAAAGAACCCGGCCCCCGCGAAGACAGCTGAACAGGCTTCCAGCGGCAAAGGGGAGTAAACCATGTCGAAATTTTTTATCGACCGTCCGATTTTCGCCTGGGTAATTGCCCTGGTGATCATGTTGGTCGGGGCACTATCGATCCTCAGACTGCCGATCAACCAGTACCCGAGCATTGCGCCTCCAGCGATCGCCATCTCCGTGGCTTACCCGGGCGCGTCTGCGCAAACCGTGCAGGACACCGTGGTGCAAGTGATCGAGCAACAGCTCAACGGTATCGACAACCTGCGTTATGTCTCGTCGGAAAGTAACTCCGACGGCACCATGACCATTACCGCGACCTTCGAGCAAGGCACCAACTCCGATACCGCGCAGGTTCAGGTCCAGAACAAGCTGAACCTGGCCACCCCGCTGCTGCCACAAGAAGTGCAGCAGCAAGGTATCCGTGTCACCAAGGCCGTGAAGAACTTCCTGTTGGTGATCGGCGTGGTGTCGCGTGACGGCAGCATGACCAAGGACGACCTGTCCAACTACATCGTGTCGAACATGCAGGACCCGATCTCGCGGACCGCCGGTGTCGGCGACTTCCAGGTGTTCGGTTCCCAGTACGCCATGCGGATCTGGCTCGACCCGGCCAAGTTGAACAAATACAACCTGACCCCGATCGACGCCAAAACCGCCATCGCTGCGCAGAACGTCCAGGTGTCGTCCGGCCAGCTCGGCGGCCTGCCGGCCCTGCCCGGCACCCAGTTGAACGCGACGATCATTGGCAAGACCCGCCTGCAGACCGCTGAGCAATTCGACAAGATCCTGCTCAAGGTCAACAAGGATGGCTCCCAGGTACGCCTGAAAGATGTCGCCGACGTCGGTTTGGGTGGTGAAAACTACAGCATCAACGCCCAGTTCAACGGTGCACCGGCATCCGGCCTGGCCGTGAAACTGGCCACCGGTGCCAACGCCCTGGATACCGCCAAGGCCCTGCGCGCGACCATCGACAACCTCAAGCCGTTCTTCCCGCAAGGGATGGAAGTGGTGTTCCCGTATGACACCACCCCGGTGGTGACCGAATCGATCAAGGGCGTGGTTCACACCCTGGTCGAAGCGGTCGCGCTGGTGTTCCTGGTGATGTTCCTGTTCCTGCAGAACTTCCGCGCCACCATCATCACCACGATGACCGTGCCGGTGGTATTGCTCGGTACATTCGGGATCCTCGCGGCAGCCGGCTTCAGCATCAACACCCTGACCATGTTCGGTATGGTGCTGGCCATCGGCTTGCTGGTGGACGACGCCATCGTCGTGGTGGAAAACGTCGAACGGGTGATGAGCGAAGAAGGCTTGTCACCGAAGGAAGCCACCAAGAAATCCATGGGACAGATCCAGGGTGCACTGGTGGGTATTGCCCTGGTGCTGTCGGCGGTTCTGCTGCCAATGGCGTTCTTCAGCGGTTCCACCGGCGTGATCTACAAGCAGTTCTCGATCACCATCGTTTCGGCCATGGCCCTGTCGGTACTGGTTGCACTGATCTTCACCCCGGCGCTCTGCGCGACCATGCTCAAGGCGATTCCGAAAGGCGAACATGGCACTCCGAAACGCGGCTTCTTCGGCTGGTTCAACCGCAACTTTGACCGAGGCGTACGCAGCTACGAGCGCGGCGTGGGCAACATGCTCGCGCAAAAGGCTCCGTACCTGCTGGCCTACCTGATCATCATCGTCGGCATGATCTGGCTGTTCACCCGCATTCCAACGGCGTTCCTGCCGGAGGAAGACCAGGGCGTACTGTTCGCCCAGGTGCAAACCCCGGCCGGCTCCAGTGCCCAGCGCACCCAGGTGGTCGTGGACGAGATGCGTGAATTCCTGCTGCGTCCGGGCAAGGATGGCGGTGAAGGCGATGCGGTGAACTCGGTGTTTACCGTGACCGGCTTCAACTTCGCCGGCCGTGGCCAGAGTTCGGGTATGGCGTTCATCATGCTCAGACCATGGGACGAGCGTAATGCCGACAACAACGTGTTCAAGGTAGCGGCCCGTGCCCAACAGCACTTCTTCACCTTCCGTGACGCCATGGTGTTCGCCTTCGCGCCACCGGCGGTACTGGAGTTGGGTAACGCCACCGGTTTCGACGTGTTCCTTCAGGACCGCGCCGGTATCGGTCACGACAAGTTGATGGAAGCGCGCAACCAGTTCCTCGGTATGGCCGCGCAAAGCAAGATTCTGACCCAGGTGCGTCCGAACGGCCTGAACGACGAGCCGCAATACCAGCTGGAAATCGATGACGAGAAGGCCAGTGCCCTGGGCATTACCATCGCCGACATCAACAACACCCTGTCGATTGCCTTGGGCAGTAGCTACGTCAACGACTTCATCGACCGCGGTCGCGTGAAGAAGGTTTACGTGCAAGGCCAGCCAGGCGCTCGAATGAGCCCTGAAGACCTGCAAAAGTGGTACGTGCGCAACAGCGTCGGCACCATGGTTCCGTTCTCGGCGTTCGCCAAGGGCGAGTGGATTTACGGTTCGCCGAAACTGGCTCGCTACAATGGCGTGGAAGCGATGGAAATCCTCGGCGCCCCGGCACCGGGTTACTCCACGGGTGAAGCCATGCTCGAAGTCGAAGCCATTGCCAAGAAACTGCCGGCGGGTGTCGGTATTTCCTGGACCGGCCTGTCGTACGAGGAACGTCTGTCCGGTTCGCAAGCGCCAGCGCTGTACGCGTTGTCGCTGCTGATGGTGTTCCTGTGTCTGGCGGCGTTGTATGAGAGCTGGTCGATTCCGATCGCGGTGATGTTGGTGGTACCGCTGGGGATCATCGGTGCATTGATGGCCACCAGCCTGCGCGGTTTGTCCAACGACGTGTACTTCCAGGTAGGTCTGTTGACGACCATCGGTCTGGCGGCGAAAAACGCCATTCTGATTGTCGAATTTGCCAAGGAACTGCACGAACAAGGGCGTAGCCTGCGCGATGCGGCAATTGAAGCCAGCCGCATGCGTCTGCGACCGATCATCATGACCTCGCTCGCCTTCGTCCTCGGTGTGGTACCACTGGCGATATCCACCGGTGCGGGTTCCGGTAGCCAGCATGCAATCGGTACCGGCGTGATCGGCGGTATGATCACGGCTACTGTCCTGGCGATTTTCTGGGTCCCGCTGTTCTTCGTCACCGTGTCGTCCATTGGCCAGCGCAAAATCGCCGACCAGGACGCTGCCATTGAACCTTCTAAAGAGGCTGGCTAATGAGCAAGTCGCTACTCTCCCTGGCAGTTGCCGCCTTCGTGCTCGGTGGCTGCTCGCTGATACCTGATTATCAGCAGCCCGAAGCACCGGTGGCGGGCCAGTACCCGCAGGGTCCGGCGTACTCGCCGGCCCAGGCGCCGGCACAGGCCGCCGCCGAACAAGGCTGGAAGCAGTTTTTCCAGGACCCGGCGCTGCAACAGCTGATCCAGGTTGCCCTGGAAAACAACCGTGACCTGCGTGTCGCGGCCCTGAACATCGACGCGTTTGCGGCTCAGTACCGCATCCAGCGCGCCGACCTGTTCCCGGCCGTTTCGGCCAACGGAACCGGCAGCCGTCAGCACGTTCCGGCCAATGCGTCGCAGACCGGTCAGTCTGGCATCACCAGTTCCTACTCGGCCACCGTCGGCATCAGCGCTTATGAACTCGACCTGTTCGGTCGGGTTCGCAGCCTGAGCGAAGAAGCCCTGCAGAAGTACTTCGCCACTGAAGAAGGCCGCCGCAGCACCCAGATCAGCCTGGTGGCCAGCGTGGGCAATGCCTACCTGACCTGGCAGGCCGACAAGGAACTGTTGAAAGTCACCCAGGACACCCTTGCAGCGTTCGAGGAGAGCTACAAGCTCACCGCGCGCAGCAACGAAGTGGGGGTCGCCTCGGCCCTGGACCTGGCGCAGTCGCGGACCTCGGTGGAAAACGCCCGTGCGCAATTGGCCCGTTACACCCGCCAGGTCGCCCAGGATGAAAACAGCCTGGTGCTGCTGCTCGGCACCGGCATTCCGGCCAACCTGCCAGCGGCCAAACCGTTGAACGACGATCTGCTGGCCGAAGTGCCGGCCGGCCTGCCGTCGGACTTGCTGCAACGTCGTCCGGATATCCTCCAGGCCGAGTACAACCTCAAGGCCGCCAACGCCAACATCGGCGCGGCACGGGCAGCGTTCTTCCCGAGCATCAGCCTGACCGCCAACGCCGGCACCCTGAGCCCGGACCTGTCCGGTCTGTTCAAGGGCGGTTCGGGTACCTGGCTGTTCCAGCCGCAGATCAACCTGCCGATCTTCAACGCCGGCAGCCTGAGCGCCAGCCTGGATTATTCGAAAATCCAGAAAGACATTGGCGTGGCGAACTACGAGAAGTCCATTCAAACGGCCTTCCAGGAAGTCGCCGACGGCCTGGCCGCACGCGGAACCTACACCGATCAGGTACAGGCACAGCGTAATCTGGTCAGCGCCAACCAGGACTACTACCGCCTGGCCGAGCGTCGTTATCGCATCGGTGTCGACAGCAACCTGACATTCCTCGATGCCCAGCGTCAGTTGTTCAACTCCGAACAGAATCTGATTACCGATCGCCTGGCGCAGCTGATCAGTCAGGTCAACCTGTACAAGGCACTGGGTGGTGGCTGGAACGAGCAGACGGCGAAGAACGAGCCGTTGAAAGAAGAAGCGCCGAAGATGAAGTATTTCTGATAGCGCTGTGAAAACACGAAGCCCACCGATTGGTGGGCTTTTTGTTGCCTGCCGGGAAAGTTGTGGCGTCAGTAATGCCCCCGTTCGCGAGCAAGCCCGCTCCCACATTCGATCGCATTCTTTCTGGAAAAAATCGGTTAAATGTGGGAGCGGGCTTGCTCGCGAAGAGGCCCGTACAAACACTACAAAACCCTGCCCAATGTTGCGTTCGATAATCGCCCAAAACCCGCTTTCAGCAATTGAACCATCCAGTCCATTCCCCGCACCATCCGAACCACAAAACCAATAACAACAGGTTCGACACCATGCCCCCGCACCCTGCCCTCTCCGGCTGATCCGCTTCACTTTTGATGATTTCGCATATTCGTCTGCAACCCCGGGTTGCGGCATTACCCCGTTTCATCCCCAATAATTAGAGAGACCCGAGACCATGACGCCTTCTCCCGCGCAGTACTTCGTTCCCGGCCTGATCGCCATTGCCCTGGCCAGTGCGGCCTTGCCCGCCAGCGCCGAGGAATCGGGTTTTGTCGAAGGGGCCAAGGTCAACCTGAACCTGCGCAACTTCTACATCAACCGCAACTTCACCAACCCGACCAAGGCCCAGGGCAAGGCTGAAGAGTGGACGCAAAGCTTCATTCTCGATGCCAAATCCGGCTTCACCCAAGGCACCGTCGGATTCGGCATGGATGTGCTGGGTTTGTATTCGGTGAAGCTCGACGGCGGCAAAGGCACCGGCGGTACGCAGCTGCTGCCGCTGGATCATGACGGACGCCCGGCAGACAACTTCGGGCGCACTAACGTGGCGCTCAAGGCCAGGCTGTCGCAGACCGAAGTGAAGGTTGGGGAATGGATGCCAGTGTTGCCGATCCTGCGCTCGGACGATGGTCGCTCGTTGCCGCAAACCTTCCGTGGCGGCCAGATCACGTCGAAGGAAATCAGCGGCCTGACGCTCTATGGCGGCCAGTTCCGTCAGAACAGCCCGCGCGACGACAGCAGCATGAGCGACATGTCGATGACCGGCAAAGCCGCGTTCACCTCCGATCGCTTCAACTTTGAGGGCGGCGAGTACGTGTTCAACGACAAGCGCACCCAGATAGGTCTGTGGAATGCCGAGCTCAAGGACATCTACAGCCAGCAATTCATCAATCTGATCCACAGCCAGCCGATGGGCGACTGGACCCTGGGCGCCAACCTCGGTTACTTCTATGGCAAGGATGACGGCAGCGCCCGGGCCGGCGAGCTGGACAACAAAACCATGTACGGATTGTTCTCGGCCAAACACGGCGGCAACACGTTCTACGTCGGCCTGCAAAAACTCACCGGTGACAGCGCCTGGATGCGGGTCAACGGCACCAGCGGCGGCACGCTGGCCAACGACAGCTTCAACTCCAGCTACGACAATGCCCGGGAAAAGTCCTGGCAGGTACGCCACGACTACAACTTCGTCGCCCTTGGCGTGCCGGGCCTGACCCTGATGAACCGCTACATCAGTGGCGATAATGTGCACACCGGCAGCATCACCGACGGCAAGGAATGGGGACGTGAAAGTGAACTGGGCTACACCGTGCAGAGCGGTGCGATGAAAGACCTGAACGTGAAATGGCGCAACTCGACCATTCGCCGCGACTACAGCAACAACGAGTTCGACGAGAACCGGTTGATCATCAGCTATCCAATCAGCCTGCTTTAAGCTCAATGCACGCCTTCGCTGTAGGAGCTGGCTTGCCAGCGAAGGCGGCCTCAACAATGTCACAACATTCGAAGGCCCCTTCGCTGGCAAGCCAGCTCCTACAGGTGTCAGGCGATCACTCTACTCCCGCGATTCGACTCCCAACTCATCCCAAACCGACTCGGCCAAATGGAACGTTGCATTGGCCGCCGGAATCCCGCAATAGATGGCGCTCTGCATGATCACTTCCTTGATCTCGCCACGGCTGACACCGTTGTTGGCGGCAGCGCGCAGGTGCAACTTGAGTTCCTCGTTGCGGTTCATGCCGATCAGCATGGCAATGGTGATCAGGCTGCGGGTGTGGCGCGGCAGGCCCGGGCGGGTCCAGATGTCGCCCCAGGCGTGGCGGGTGATCATCTCCTGAAACTCCGAGTTGAACTCGGTCAGGGCGTTCAGGCTGCGGTCGACATGCGCGTCTCCAAGGACCGCGCGACGGACCTTCAGGCCCTCGTCATAACGTTGTTTTTCGTCCACGAAAATCCCCTCAATCAGCCGACAGAAACGCCAGCACGCGCTCACTGAACGCATTGCCTGCCTGGACGTTGGACAAGTGCGCGGCGTAGAACTCGGCGTACTCGGCCCCGCGCACATGCTCCTGAATGAAATGCCCACCGGATGGCGGCGTCACCGCATCTTCGGTCCCGGCAATCACCAGCAACGGCACCTTGATCGAAGACAACTGATCACGGAAATCGGCATCGCGCACCGCCGCACAGTTGGCCGCGTAACCTTCGGGCGAAGTGGCCGCGAGCATGTCGGTAATCTGCTTGGCCGCCGCCGGGTTGGCGGCGGAGAAGTCCGGGGTGAACCAGCGAGCAATCGATGCATCACGCAAGGCGACCATCGCGGCAGGACCATCGCGCAGCACCGTTTCAATGCGCGGGTTCCACACCGACGGGTCGCCAATTTTCGCCGCTGTGTTGCACACGATCAGCTTGTTCAGGCGTTCGCCGGCATTGATCCCCAGCCACTGGCCAATCAGCCCGCCCATGGACAAACCGCAGAAATGCGCACGCTCGATGTGCAAGGCATCCAGCAAGGCGAGCACGTCGTGGCCCAGTTGCTCGATGCTGTAAGGCCCTGGCGTCACCAATGACTGGCCATGACCGCGGGTGTCGAAGCGCAACACGCGAAAATGCTCGGAGAACGCCGGGATTTGCGCGTCCCACATGTGCAGGTTCGTGCCCAGGGAGTTGGACAGCACCAGCACCGGCGCATCGACCGGTCCATCGAGTTGGTAATGCAGTTCGCCCTCGGCGAGTTGTACAAAAGCCACAGCAGTCTCCTTCAGGCAGTCAATGCAGAATGTTCAGCCACCGCCCGCTCGACCCAGTTTTGGGCCTGGCCGAGGTAATGGGCGGGGTCCAGCAGATGATCGAGTTCAGTCGCCGACAGTTCGGCGGTCACTTGCGGTTCGTCGCCGAGCACCGCACGCAGATGACGCTGTTCGGCCACGGCACGTTTGCAGCAGAGTTCGAGCAGATGGTGTGCGGTATCGCGGCCGACCCGTTGAGCGAGGACGATGCTCACCGCTTCGGCAAGCACCAGGCCCTGGGTCAAATCGAGGTTGCGCGCCATGCGCCCGGCATCCACTTCCAGCCCCTGGGCGATCAACATCGCCTGCTGCAGGCTGCCCGACACCAGGCAGCAAATCTCCGGCAGGGTTTCCCACTCGGCATGCCACAGGCCGAGGCTGCGCTCGTGCTCCTGAGGCATGGCGCTGAACAGCGTCGAGAGCAAACCGGGTACACGCGTCGCCGCGCCGATCAGCACCGCCGCGCCCACTGGATTGCGCTTGTGCGGCATGGTCGAAGAACCGCCCTTGCCCGGCGCCGAAGGCTCGAACACTTCGGCGGCTTCGGTTTGCATCAGCAGGCTGACGTCGCGACCGAGCTTGCCAAGACTGCCAGCGATCAGGCCGAGCGCGGCGCCGAACTCCACCACGCGGTCACGCTGGGTGTGCCACGGCTGCTCAGGCAAGGTCAATTGCAGTTCTTCGGCCAGCGCCCGGGCAATCGGCATGGCCTGTTCGCCAAGGGCCGCAAGGGTTCCGGACGCACCGCCGAATTGCAGCACCAGCAGGCGCGGCTTGAGTTCGCCCAGGCGTTGGCGGCTGCGCGTCACCGCCCCCAGCCAACCGGCGATTTTCATGCCGAGGGTGACCGGCGTCGCATGCTGCAACCAGGTGCGTCCGGCCAAAGGCGTGGTCGCGTATCGCCGGGCCTGGGACGCGAGGGTCTGCCCCAGTTGTGCCAGGTCGCTTTCGATCAGGTCCAGAGCACGACGCAATTGCAGCACCAGGCCGCTGTCCATCACGTCCTGACTGGTCGCGCCCAGATGCACATAGCGTTCGGCTTCGGCATCGGTGGCCGCGATCTGTTTGCCCAGTGCCTTGACCAACGGAATCGCCGAGTTGCCCGCCGTGGCAATCGCCTCGCCCAACGCCGCAAAGTCGTAAAGCCCGGCGCGGCAAGCCGCTTCAATCGGCGCGACAGCACTCGATGGAATCAACCCGACCCGCGCTTCAGCCCGGGCCAGTGCCGCTTCGAAATCGAGCATGGCCTGGACCCGGCCCTGATCGCAAAACACATCACGCATATCGCGGGCAGTGAAATAGGCATCGAACAATTGATTGCCCGGTCGCTGGTTCATAAACAGTTCCTGAAGGCGCGGGCCTTTGCGACCCGCGCGTGAAAATCATAGGTCGTGATGCAGATACGCGGCCTGTTTCGGCAGGCGCAGGCTGAACAGGAAGGCCACCGCCATCATCACCGTGACATACCAGTAGAAGGAGTTTTCCATGCCCACGGCCTTGAGACTCAGGGCCACATATTCCGCCGAACCACCGAAGATCGCATTCGCCACCGCGTAAGCCAGGCCAACGCCCAAGGCACGCACTTCCGGTGGGAACATCTCGGCTTTTACCAAACCGCTGATCGAGGTGTAGAAACTGACAATCGCCAGCGCCACGGTAATCAACGCAAAAGCCAGGAGCGGACTGCCGACGCTTTTCAGGCTCAACAGGATCGGCACGGTGAACAGCGTACCGAGGGCGCCGAACCAGAGCATCGAGTTACGCCGGCCGATTTTGTCGGCGAGCATGCCGAAAACCGGTTGCATGCACATATAGAGGAACAGCGCGCCGGTCATGATGTAACTGGCGGTCTTGGCCGGCATTCCGGCGGTGTTCACCAGGTACTTCTGCATGTACGTGGTGAAGGTGTAGAAAATCAGCGAGCCACCGGCGGTGTAACCGAGCACGGTGATGAACGCGGCTTTATGGTCGCGAAACAGGGCGCTGATGCTGCCGGCGTCCTTGTTTTCGCGCATTTCCTTGCTGGAGGTTTCTTTCAGCGAACGACGCAGATACAGCGAAACCAGCGCCGCCATGGCCCCCGCCACGAACGGTATCCGCCAGCCATAGGCACGCAGGTCATCTTCGGTGAGGAACTGTTGCAGGATCACCACCAGCAATACCGCGAGCAACTGGCCGCCAATCAGGGTCACGTACTGGAACGAAGCGAAGAACCCACGCTGCCCCTTGAGCGCCACTTCGCTCATATAGGTCGCGGTAGTGCCGTACTCACCGCCCACCGACAAGCCTTGCAGCAAACGGGCGAACAGCAGCAGGACCGGTGCCCAGACCCCAATGCTGTTGTAGGTCGGCAGGCAGGCGATAAGCAACGAGCCGAAGCACATCATCAGAATCGAGATCAACATCGAATTCTTGCGTCCGTGCCTATCCGCCACCCGACCGAAAATCCAGCCGCCAATCGGCCGCATCAGGAACCCGGCGGCGAACACACCGGCGGTGTTGACCAGTTGCACCGTGGGGTTATCGGACGGAAAAAACGCCGGGGCGAAATAGATCGCACTGAAGGCGTAGACGTAGAAGTCGAACCATTCGACCAGGTTGCCGGACGAGGCACCGACAATGGCGAAGATCCGCTTGCTGCGCTCTTCGCCGGTGTACAGCGCAGGTGAAGCAGTGGGAGTAGTCATTGTTTTTTTCACTCAATGGGGACAGTGAGAGTCTAGACACACTTTGCAACAATCCCGTTCCACAAAAGCATTCGCGACGTAGATCCCATGTAGGAGCTGGCTTGCCAGCGAATGACGCAAGAGCGACCCGGTTAACCAATCAATACGCGTAATCGTTAACGACCATCGCTGGCAAGCCAGCTCCTACAGGGATTTCGGTGTTCACTCAATAATCGAAGAACACCGTCTCGGCATCAGTGCCTTGCAGAATCACATTCCACTGATAAACACCCGACGCATCCTGCCTGGCGATCAACGTGCCGCGACGATCCGCCGGCACGCACTCCAGCAGCGGATCATTCACGTTGGCCGCCTCGCCTTCAAAGTAAATCCGCGTCAGCAAATGCTTCACCAGGCCACGGGCAAACACCAGCACCACCAGGTGTGGCGCCTGGGTCGTGCCTTTGAGCCCCTCAACCGTCCCCGGCTTGATGGTGGTGAACCGGAAGCGCCCTTCGGCATCCACCGGCACCCGGCCAAAGCCTTCGAAGTTCGGGTCCAGGGGTTTGTCCTGGTCGTCTTCCGGGTGGTCGTATTTGCCGGCGGCGTTGGCCTGCCAGACTTCCAGCATCGCGTCGTTGACGATGTCGCCATTGCCGTCGACCACTTGGCCGGTGATCGCCACGCGCTCGCCCAGGGTTTGTTCGACGGTCAGGTTTTCGCGGTTCAGCCAGGTCAGGCCGATGTGGTAGTACGGCCCGACGGTGTGGGACGTGGTCGCAGTCAGCGTCATCTTATTTCTCCATCGGCGTGGCGTCGCGGCCGCGCAATACGATGTCCCAGCGATAACCGAGGGCATAGGAAGGGATGGTTTTTTCCAGGTCGAACGTGGCGATCAAACGCTCCTTGGCGCTGGTATCGGGCACGCAGTTGTAGATCGGGTCGTACGCCAGCAGCGGGTCGCCCGGGAAATACATCTGCGTCACCAGGCGCGTCAGGATACTCGGGCCGAACAGCGAGAAATGGATGTGCGCCGGGCGCCACGCGTTGTGGTGGTTGCCCCACGGATAGGCGCCGGGCTTGATGGTCTGGAACTGATACCAGCCATCGGCGTCGGTCACTGTGCGGCCGGTACCGGTGAAATTCGGGTCCAGCGGTGCGTCGTGCAGGTCGCGGGCATGTGCATAGCGACCGGCGGCGTTGGCCTGCCAGATCTCCACCAGAATCCCTGGCACCGGCAGACCGTTTTCATCCAGTACACGGCCGTGAATGATGATGCGCTCACCCTGTGGCTGCCCCTCGTGCTGGGCGGTCAGGTCGTTGTCTTTCTCGTTGACCCGCTCGGCGCCGATGGTCGGCCCGGTGATTTCCGACAACGAATGCGGCAGGAACACCAATGGCTTGGACGGCGAGCGCAGGTTGGTGGATTGATAGGTCGGGTGCAGGTATTCCGGCTGAGTGCCCGCCTGCGGGCGGCGGTATCCAGGCTTGTCAGTCATTACACTTTCCTCAGTTCTTGTTAGCCGACGGGGCGCTCAAACGCGCTCGATCGCCAAGGCCAGACCCTGGCCAACGCCGACGCACATGGTCGCCAAACCTTTCTTGCCGCCGTTTTTTTCCAGCTGATGCAATGCAGTCAACACCAGTCGCGCGCCAGTCATGCCCAACGGATGGCCCAAGGCAATCGCGCCACCGTTCGGGTTGACCTGGGCCGCGTCGTCCGCGATCCCCAGTTCACGCAGCACTGCCAAGCCTTGGCTGGCGAAGGCTTCGTTGAGTTCGATCACGTCGAAATCGCTGACTGCCACGCCGAGGCGTTCGGTCAGTTTACGCACCGCCGGCACCGGGCCGATGCCCATCACCCGAGGGGCGACACCGGCGCTGGCCATGCCCAGCACTTTCGCGCGGGCGGTCAGGCCATGTTTCTTCACCGCTTCGGCTGAGGCCAGGATCAATGCGGCTGCACCGTCGTTTACACCCGAGGCATTACCGGCGGTGACAGTCTTGTCCGGGCCGTTGACCGGTTTCAGTTTGGCCAGCGCTTCCAGGGTGGTGTCGGCGCGAGGATGTTCGTCCTGGCTGACCACGGTTTCGCCCTTCTTGTGGGCAATGCGCACTTCGACGATTTCTTCGGCGAAGAACCCGGCGGCTTGTGCGACGGCAGTACGCTGCTGGCTGCGCAGGGCAAAGGCGTCCTGATCTTCGCGGGAGACGTTGTAATCGTCGGCCACGTTGTCACCGGTCTGCGGCATCGCATCCACACCGTATTGGGCTTTCATCAACGGGTTGATGAAGCGCCAGCCGATGGTGGTGTCTTCAAGCTTCATGTTGCGCGAGAACGCAGCGTCTGCCTTGCCCATCACGAACGGCGCACGGGACATCGACTCGACGCCACCGGCAATCGCCAGTTCCATCTCGCCGCTGGCGATGGCGCGGAACGCGGTGCCGATTGCATCCATGCCCGAAGCGCAGAGGCGGTTAAGGGTCACGCCGGGAATGGTTTCCGGCAGGCCCGCCAGCAGCAGCGCCATGCGCGCGACGTTGCGGTTGTCTTCGCCGGCCTGGTTGGCGCAGCCGAGGAACACCTCGTCCACCGCGTTCCAGTCCACCGACGGGTTACGTTCCATCAACGCCTTGATCGGCACGGCGGCCAGGTCGTCGGCGCGAACCGTCGACAGGCCGCCGCCAAACCGGCCGATGGGGGTGCGAATCGCGTCGCAGATATAAACGTCACGCATCATGCTTCTCCCGGGGCTTGGCCGTGGGCGGCGGCGGTGCGAGCTTCGAGATCACGCAGTGCAGTCAGCTCGACTTCGGTTGGTTCAGCGGTGGTTGCAACACTGTCGGCGAAGCGAATCGGCCAACCGGTGGCGGCGACCACTTGTTCACGGGTCACGCCCGGGTGCAGCGCGGTGACCACGAACTCGTGGGTGCCCTCCTCCGGCTCCATGATGCACAGGTCGGTGATGATCCCGACCGGACCGGCGCCCGGCAGACCCAGACGCTTGCGCGAATCACCGCCCTCGCCATGACCGACGGAAGTAATGAAATCCAGTTTGTCGACAAACGAACGCGCCGACTGCTTGAGGATGATCAGCACACTCTTGGCGGAACCGGCAATTTCCGGCGCACCACCGGCACCTGGCAGGCGGACTTTCGGCGCGTGGTAATCGCCGACCACGGTGGTGTTGATATTGCCAAAACGGTCGACCTGCGCCGCGCCGAGGAAACCAACGTCAATTCGCCCGCCCTGCAGCCAGTAGCGGAAAATCTCACCGGTCGGAACCACCGTGTCAGCGGTTTCCGCCAGCTCACCGTCACCGATCGACAGCGGCAGTACACTCGGCTTGGCACCGATCGGACCCGATTCATAGATCAGGACCACATCCGGCGAGGACGTCAGGCGCGCCAGGTTGGCCGCTTTCGAAGGCAGGCCGATGCCCACGAAGCACACCGAACCGTTCTTCAGACGGCGGGCAGCAGCGACGGTCATCATTTCATTGGTGGTGTAAGTCATTACTTCGCCTCCGAAGCGGCGGCCAGTTTGGCCTGGAACTCGCTGAAGTCAGCGCTGCCGTGGATGTATTCGTTGATCCACGCGGTGAAGGTTTCACGGTCGCGGGCAATCGGGTCCCAGGCCTGGTAGAAGCGGTTGTCGCGCTCGTTGTAGCCGTGGGCGTAGGACGGATGCGCGCCGCCAGGCACGTGGCAAACGGCGCTCAAGGCCCAGGTTGGCAGTACACAGGAGTTCATCGGTGCATTGAGGTCGTCGACGATTTCCTCAACGGTGACGATGCAACGCTTGGCGGCCAGCGCGGCTTCTTTCTGCACGCCGAGAATGCCCCAGAGCAGCACATTGCCTTTGCGGTCGGCTTTCTGCGCGTGAATCACGGTAATGTCCGGGCGTACCGAAGGCACGGCGGCCAGCACCTCGCCAGTGAACGGGCAGGTGACGGATTTGATCAGCGGGTTGACCTTCGGCAAGTCGGAACCGGCGTAGGCACGCAGTACCGCGAATGGCAGACCAGAGGCGCCGGCGACGTAGGCATTGGCCAGGTCGGCGTGACTGTGCTCTTCGATCTCCAGCGCATGCGGCCACTGTTTCTCCACCGCGTCACGCAGGCGATGCAGGGAGCCGACACCCGGGTTGCCGCCCCAGGAAAAAATCAGCTTGCGGGCACAACCGGCACCGATCAACTGGTCGTAGATCAGGTCAGGCGTCATCCGCACCAGCGTCAGATCTTTCTTGCCCTGACGAATGATTTCGTGACCCGCCGCCGTCGGGATCAGGTGGGTGAAGCCTTCGAGCGCGACCGTATCGCCGTCGTTTACGAATTGCTTCACCGCGTCGTGCAGCGAAAGGATTTCAGCCATGGGGCAGGCTCCCGTTTGTTGTTAACCGACAGTGTGGGGAAAAGGCGCCGATGCGCAGCGCCGGAATGACTGAAGATTAAGCCCCTGAAAAAAGCCAAACAATCCGATAATCGACTAAGCGTTCGATTATCGAACACATTGTTGTTTGGCTAACTACCTCACAAAGCTTCGCGGGCAAGCCCGCTCCTACAGGTAAATACGCCATCCTTGTAGGAGCGGGCTTGCCCGCGAAGAGGCCCTCAACCTCGCTGAAAATTCTGAACCTTGGAATCAGGTCGCATCCGCATAACTGACCATGCCCTTGATCACCACCGCCGTAGTCGCCAAAGCCGCCGGGATCACCAGCGCCGTCAGCACTTGCTCGAAGTTCCAGCCAAGCCCCAACAGCGTCGCGCCCATCCAGGCGCCGAGGATGGCGCCGAAACGGCCGATCCCGAGCATCCACGACACCCCGGTGGCACGCCCCTGGGTCGGATAAAACCGCGCAGCCAGCGACGGCATCGCCGATTGCGCACCGTTGACGCACATCCCGGCCACCAGTACCAGCGTCGCCAGCAGCGTGATATTTCCCAGGCTCTGCCCTACCGCGTAGGCAAACACCCCGGCCAGCAAATAGAAAGTACCGATGACCTTGTGCGGATTGAACCGGTCCATCGCCCAACCCACACCGACGGCACTCAACACACCACCGAACTGGAACAGCGCGCCGATAAAAGCTGCTTGCTCCATGCTCGCGCCACTGTCACGCATCAGCGTCGGCAGCCAACTGGTCAGCAGATAAACGATCACCAGGCCCATGAAGTAGGTCAGCCACAACAGCAAGGTGCCGACGCTGCAGGTGCCAGAGAAAATCACCGCAAACACGTTGCGCGCCTTCACGGTTTTCTGTTCCGGCACGCTGAAGCTGGAGGCCTGGGCCACCACTGTCGGGTCGATGGGTGCCAGGGTCTTGCGCACTTTGTCGGTGCCACGGTTACGGACTACAAGATATCGCGCCGATTCCGGCAGCCAGATCAGCAGGACCACAGCAAGGATCAACGGCAGAATCCCGCCGATCAGCAACAGGCTGTGCCAGCCAAAGGCCGGAATCAGCTTGGCCGAAATGAATCCGCCGCCAGCCATGCCGAGGTTGAAACCGCAGAACATGCTGGTCACCAGCAGGGACTTTTTGCGCTCCGGGGTGTACTCCGACAGCAGGGTCGTGGCGTTCGGCATACCGGCGCCCAAACCCAGGCCGGTCAGGAAGCGCAACACCAGCAATTGATCGACATTGGTGCTGTAGGCCGAGGCCAGGCTGAAGGCGCCGAACAACAACACCGCACCGACCAGTACGACTTTTCTCCCGAAGCGGTCAGCCAATGGCCCCGAACCGAGTGCGCCGAACACCATGCCGATCAGGGCCGCGCTCATCACCGGCCCAAGGCTGGCGCGATCGATCCCCCAATCCTGAGACAGCGCCGGCGCAATGAAACCCATGGCCGCGGTATCGAGGCCGTCGAGGAAGACAATCAGGAAACACAGGATCACCACCCGCCACTGATAGCGCGAAATAGGTTGAGCATTGATGAAGGACTGCACGTCGAGGCAGTTTCCTACAGCAGACTGAGGCTGGTTCATTATTTTTATTCCATGGATCACAGTCGAAAAGGAGCCAGCCGGGGCTGACGCAGTCGCGACATTAATGATCCACAGGAAACAGCGTCAATTCGCCAGACGCGACTCTGTGCGTTTATCGAACACCTTAGGTGAACAGCTGGGTACTGAGATCGCGGCTGGCACTCAGCAGGCCGGGCAGAAAACGCTGTTCCAGCTCATTGCGGCTGACTCGCCCGGCATGGGTGCTGACATTGAGGGCCGCAACCACCTGGCCAGAGGCGTCATACACTGGAACGGCAATCGAACGCAGCCCTTGCTCGAGTTCCTGGTCGACGATGCACCAGCCTTGCTGTCGCACCTCTTGCAGGCATTCGAGCAATGCCTCGGGAGTGTGAATCGTGCGGCTGGTCTTGGCCTGCAATTCGGCGCGATCGAGGTATTCGCCCAGCGACGTGTCATCCAGCGCGGCCAGCAGAATCCGCCCCATCGACGTGCAATAGGCCGGCAAGCGCCCGCCCACCGACAGGTCCACCGAAATCAGTCGTTGGGTGGTCGCGGAGCGGGCGATGTACAGAATGTCATCACCTTCCAGCGTGGCCATGTTGCAGGCCTCGTGCAGTTGCTCGCTCATGCGGTCCAGATAAGGCTGGGCGGAAACCGCCAGCGGTGTTGATGACACATAGGCGTGGCCGAGGGTCAGCACTTTGGGCAACAACGAATAGGTGCGGCCGTCGGTGGTGGCGTAGCCGAGTTTGATCAAGGTGTGCAGGCAACGTCGCACGGCGGCGCGGGGAATTTCCGTGCGGTGGCTGATCTGGGCAATGGTCAGGTGCCGTTTGCGCTCCTGGAACGCTTGCACCACGGCCAGGCCACGGGCCAGAGACGTCATGAAATCCGGGTCGCCAGTCAGAGCCTGGATCCGCTTGGCCGGAGAAGCAACGATGGGCGGAGCCACTGAAGCGAAGGAATTGCGCATCTGATCATTCATACAAGGTCCTTTTTTCCCCACTCGGATCAGCGACTATTACAGAGGGCAACCGCCTGGCACTCAAGCCCGGCCTGCCAACTCCGGGCGATTATCGAACGCTTGCCCGATAATCGCAATCCGCCGCGTCACCCGCCAAATCCGCCGATACGCGGTTTTTCGCCGACTCACTAACCTATGTTTACAACGTCTCGACCCAGGACTTAATGGGGCAATCTAATTAACGTAACTTGCTCGACTTAATGGCATCAGGAAGGCATCGCAGCTATGTGGTATCCGTCGACGTTCTAGTTCATCGTAATGTTTCGAGCAACAAAATCGTCACACACCAAGATCCACTTTTAACTTTTTGGAGATAGTGTTCTTCAAATCGGCCGCTATAATACAATTCAGTAGCGCTTCGGTTTTTTACTTGCCGAACCCGCTGCCCGGTAACGCGATTTTCCGTCGCCGTTGCCCGTTGCGAGCGCCAGACCCGCACTGCACAGCTTTGCCGGTGCGCTTGCTGAAAAAGGAAACTGAAGCTACGACAGCTGTTTATCTCTGGTGCCGTGGCCGCCTGCGACATGGAAGTATTGATCACCCTGTTGCCTAAACGATGCCTTCACGGGCATTGTCCATTCGACGAATGTGATCAATCGATTTGATGCAGCGCGTTTTCACCAGAATTTATCCCAACTCAATCAGGTAGCACTGTGACGAAAGACGAACTGCGCGCGGAACTAGAGCGCCAGGAACAACGTTACAAGGAAGTTTACGGCGGAGAAGTCACCACTTACGCCGCTCAACCCGAACCGGAACGCAAACCCTGGCGTAAACGCGCCACCGTTCAGGATCAGGTTTTCCAGCAAGAACTTCAAAAAATGGAAAAGGAACTCAAAGCCGAAGAGCCGTGACTGCTTCGGCCTGATCCTGACAAGGGCCTGCCTCTGCACCCGTTAAAAGCGGGATGTATTGATGTTGCCTTGCGCGCCCGCTACGAGCGGGCAGCGGCCATCACCGTCGCCGAATCCGGCAGATTTCCTGTATCTGACCTATTTCTCAGATTTTTCGCACAACCGTTCAAGCCCCTCTTACCGGGCTGTGAAGGTTTTGTTACAGCTATTTTCTTCAATAAAATCAATGACTTAAAAAACACAGCAAAACCGTGGGTTTTCAGGTGCTGCGGCAAAAAAAATCGTTGAAGAATGTTACCGACGAGCAGCTAGTGCATTGATTAGCAGTCTTTTCTGGCATAATCGCGCCCCCTTATGACCGGGTCAGAAAACCTTCATGATCGATTTATTCAGCGGACTGGATGCTTGGGTGCTTGTGAGCCTCTTGCTCGCCCTGGCCTTTGTCCTCGCCTTCGAGTTCATCAACGGCTTTCATGACACCGCTAACGCGGTGGCGACCGTTATCTACACCAAGGCCATGCCGCCTCACCTGGCGGTGTTCTTCTCCGGTGTGTTCAACTTCCTCGGCGTGCTGCTGGGCGGGGTCGGTGTGGCGTATGCCATCGTCCACCTGCTGCCGGTAGAACTGCTGATCAATGTGAACACTGGTCACGGACTGGCCATGGTGTTCTCGTTGCTCGCCGCCGCCATCACCTGGAACCTGGGCACCTGGTACTTCGGTATTCCCGCTTCCAGTTCCCACACGCTGATCGGTTCGATCCTCGGTGTCGGCCTGGCCAACGCCCTGATCAACGATATCCCGCTGGCTGACGGTGTGAACTGGCAGAAAGCGATCGATATCGGCGCCTCCCTGGTGTTCTCGCCAATGGCCGGTTTCCTGATCGCCGCGTTGATCCTGATCGCACTTAAATGGTGGCGTCCGCTGTCGAAGATGCACAAGACGCCGGAACAGCGTCGCAAGATCGACGACAAGAAACACCCGCCGTTCTGGAATCGCCTGGTACTGGTGATCTCGGCCATGGCCGTGAGTTTCGTGCACGGTTCCAACGATGGCCAGAAAGGTATCGGCCTGATCATGCTCGTCCTGATCGGTATCGTGCCAGCGCAGTTCGTCCTCGACCTGAACAGCACGACCTATCAGATCGAGCGTACCCGCGACGCCACCTTGCATCTGAGCCAGTTCTACCAGCGTAACTCTGCAACCCTGGGTGAGTTCCTGGCCCTGGGCAAGAGTGTGGAAGGCGATCTGCCGGAGAAATTCCGTTGCAACCCGCAACAGACCGAACCGACCATCACCGCCCTGCTCGGCACCCTCAAGGGTGTAGAGGACTACCACTCGCTATCGGCGGAAAGCCGTATCGAAGTACGTCGTTACCTGCTTTGCCTGGACGACACGGCGAAGAAAGTCAGCAAGTTGCCAAGCCTCGGGGCGCGTGAAAAGGCGGACCTGGACAAACTGCGCAAGGACCTGACGACGACCACCGAATACGCTCCGTTCTGGGTGATCCTGGCGGTTGCACTGGCCCTGGGCCTGGGCACCATGGTCGGCTGGAAACGCGTGGTACTGACCATTGGCGAGAAGATCGGCAAGCAGGGCATGACCTACTCCCAAGGCATGTCGGCACAGATCACCACCGCCAGCCTGATCGGCATGGCGAACATCTTCAGCCTCCCGGTTTCCACCACCCACGTACTGTCCTCGGGCGTGGCGGGCACCATGGTCGCCAACAAAAGCGGCCTGCAAGGCGGCACCGTCAGAACCATCCTGCTGGCCTGGGTATTGACCCTGCCAGCCACCGTGGCCCTGTCGGCCGGGTTGTTCTGGCTGGCCTCGAAGGCGCTTGGCAGCTGATACGCAGCCAAACCAAAAAAGGCGCGCTCCGCAAGGAACGCGCCTTTTTTATTGCTGCAATCTTCTTAACACCATAGAACCAATGTGGGAGCGGGCTTGCTCGCGAAGGCGGTGTGTCAGTAAACATAGATACCGACTGACACGGCCTCTTCGCGAGCAAGGCCGCTCCCACATTTATCTTCTGTACTTCCTCAAAAGACAGGCAAAAAAAAGGGCAACCGAAGTTGCCCAAAATGCCTTGCGTGCTCATTACATCCAGAAAGAACCACGGTTATTTCCGCTTGTGCGAATCCTTCCAGATAAAAAGTCCGAACCCTGCAAAAAACACAAACATGAGGCTGACAGTCAGCACTCCGGCGATCACCACGTTGTCGAAAAACATGACGCGTCTCCTGCACTTGCCCTGTTGCGATAGGGCTAAGTTAACCAAACGGGCAGGAGAGAATATTGACCGGGATCAATGTCGCCCGAGACTGGGCAAGAGGAAGGGGAAAATTTGACCCGCATCAATAAATACGGGGGATTCAGCGCTTTTTCGGTTTGTTCTTCGGCTTTTTCTTGGCCTTGCCCAACGGCATGGCCTGCTCGAACGCCTGGCGAACTTCATTGAGCCGCTTGTCATTGAGGTCATGAATACGCTTGGCGCGCTCAGCGTTGAGGTCAATCAGTTTGTCGTCTTGGCTCATGGCGGTCAGTGCATCGTTTGAAATGAATTTCAGCCACCGTAGCGTTCGGCAACCCTGCGCCAATAATGCAGCCTGACGGCCGTGCTGACCAGCCGTGCAGTCAAATCTCGATATCGACCCACAGCCCTTGCCGCGGCTGATCTTCCATCAGCGGCGCCACCGGCACGGTGTTGTCGGCATTGAGTTCATCCCCGGGAATCGCCATATGTGCCTCGGGGTCATGGTCGGCTTCACGGCGGCGCCGTTCCTGCTCCTGCCTGCGACGCTGTTCCTCGCGCAGCACTAACCCGTCCTCTTCAGGATTGCGCTTTTGCAGGTCAATGGTGCTTTCACTGGAGCTTTCCTGCACCGGCACCACCGGTGGAATATCCGGACGCTGACGGATCGGGTCAGTCTGTGAAGTGATCGGCACGGCACTCAGGGGGAGCATCGGTGGCAGCATGGTTTTCAGTCTCCTGTCAGCAAGCTGTCGGCTGCGGGGATGGCGACTTGAGCCATCGGTCGCAAACTGTGACTCAATTGGCACTCAAAGGTGCACTTAGGGGCGATCCCTGCGTAGGTGGGCTAACGTAAGACTGTGAGTTTTTCTGAGAGTCCTTTGGCCCTGAAGCGCTCATTCCGTTAAGATAGCCCGCTTTTTCAAGGTGGGAGTCAGGCAGCATGGCGCAGCAGTATCAACCGGGGCAACGCTGGATCAGTGACAGCGAAGCCGAGCTGGGTTTAGGCACCGTTCTGGCACAGGACGGCCGCTTGTTGACCGTGCTCTACCCGGCCACTGGCGACACCCGCCAGTACGCGTTACGGAATGCGCCCCTCACCCGCGTGCGGTTTTCGCCGGGTGACACCATCACTCACTTCGAAGGCTGGAAACTGACCGTACGCGAAGTCGACGACATTGATGGCCTGCTGGTTTACCACGGCCTCAACGGGCAGAGCGAAGTGGTCACCCTGCCGGAAACCCAGCTGTCGAACTTCATCCAGTTCCGCCTGGCCAGCGACCGTCTGTTCGCCGGCCAGATCGACCCGCTGGCCTGGTTCTCCCTGCGTTATCACACCCTGGAACACACCAGCCGCCAGTTGCAGTCTTCGCTGTGGGGCCTGGGCGGCGTGCGTGCGCAACCGATCGCGCACCAGTTGCACATTGCCCGCGAAGTCGCCGACCGTATCGCGCCACGGGTTCTGCTGGCCGACGAAGTGGGCCTGGGCAAAACCATCGAAGCCGGCCTGGTGATCCATCGCCAATTGCTCTCGGGCCGCGCCAGTCGCGTGCTGATCCTGGTTCCGGAAAACCTGCAGCACCAGTGGCTGGTAGAGATGCGCCGCCGCTTCAACCTGCAGGTCGCGCTGTTCGACGAAGAGCGCTTCATCGAAAGCGATGCCAGCAACCCGTTCGAAGACACCCAACTCGCGCTGGTAGCGCTTGAGTGGCTGGTGGACGACGAAAAAGCCCAGGACGCGCTGTTCGCGGCGGGCTGGGATTTGATGGTGGTCGACGAGGCGCACCACCTGGTGTGGCACGAAGATCAGGTCAGCCCTGAGTATTCCCTGGTCGAGCAACTCGCCGAAACCATTCCTGGCGTGCTGCTGTTGACCGCCACCCCGGAACAACTGGGCCAGGACAGCCACTTCGCCCGTCTGCGCCTGCTCGACCCGAACCGTTTCCATGACCTGCAAGCCTTCCGCGCCGAGAGCGAAAACTATCGTCCGGTGGCCGAGGCCGTTCAGGAGTTGCTGGACCAGGGACGCCTGTCGCCGCAAGCTCACAAGACCATCCACGGTTTCCTTGGCAACGAAGGCGAAGCCCTGCTGGCCGCCGTCAACGATGGCGACACCGAAGCCAGCGCCCGCCTCGTGCGTGAACTGCTCGACCGTCACGGCACCGGCCGCGTGCTGTTCCGCAACACTCGCGCCGCCGTGCAAGGCTTCCCGGAGCGCAAGCTGCACCCGTACCCGCTGCCGTGCCCGGACGAATACCTCGAACTGCCGCTGGGCGATCACGCCGAGCTGTACCCGGAAGTCAGCTTCCAGGCCCAGCCGGATGCCAGCGAAGAAGATCGCTGGTGGAAATTCGACCCGCGCGTCGAGTGGCTGATCGATCAGCTGAAGATGCTCAAGCGCACCAAAGTGCTGGTGATCTGCGCCCACGCCGAAACCGCCATGGACCTTGAAGACGCCCTGCGCGTGCGTTCCGGCATCCCGGCCACGGTGTTCCACGAAGGCATGAACATCCTCGAGCGTGACCGCGCTGCCGCCTACTTCGCCGACGAAGAGTTTGGCGCGCAAGTGCTGATCTGCTCGGAAATCGGCAGTGAAGGTCGCAACTTCCAGTTTTCCCATCACCTGGTGCTGTTCGACCTGCCGTCCCACCCGGATCTGCTGGAACAACGCATCGGTCGTCTGGACCGGATCGGCCAGAAGCACATCATTGAACTGCACGTGCCGTACCTGGAAACCAGCCCGCAAGAGCGTCTGTTCCAGTGGTACCACGAAGCGCTGAATGCGTTCCTCAATACCTGCCCGACCGGCAACGCCCTGCAGCACCAGTTCGGCCCGCGCCTGCTGCCGCTGCTCGAAGAAGCCGACGATGGCGAGTGGCAAGCGCTGATCGACGAAGCCCGCACCGAGCGTGAGCGTCTGGAAGCCGAGTTGCACACCGGCCGTGACCGTTTGCTGGAGCTGAACTCCGGTGGCGCGGGCGAAGGCGATGCGCTGGTGGAAGATATCCTTGAGCAAGACGATCAGTTCGCGCTGCCGATTTACATGGAAACCCTGTTTGACGCCTTTGGCATCGACAGCGAAGACCATTCGGAAAACGCCCTGATCCTCAAGCCGAGCGAAAAAATGCTCGACGCCAGCTTCCCGCTGGGCGATGACGAAGGCGTGACCATTACTTACGACCGCAACCAGGCGCTGTCTCGCGAAGACATGCAGTTCATCACCTGGGAGCACCCGATGGTTCAGGGCGGCATGGATCTGGTGCTGTCCGGTTCCATGGGCAACACCGCTGTGGCGCTGATCAAGAACAAGGCGCTGAAGCCGGGCACCGTGTTGCTGGAACTGCTGTATGTCAGCGAAGTGGTTGCCCCGCGCTCGCTGCAACTGGGTCGCTACCTGCCACCGGCCGCCCTGCGCTGCCTGCTTGATACCAACGGCAATGACTTGTCGGCACGCGTTTCGTTCGAAACCTTGAACGATCAGCTTGAAAGCGTTCCGCGTGCCAGCGCCAACAAGTTCATCCAGGCCCAGCGTGACCAGTTGACGCCACGGATCAACGCCGGTGAAGCGAAGATCCTGCCTCGCCACACTGAACGTGTCGCCGAGGCGCAGCGTCGCCTGGCCGCCGATACCGAAGAAGAACTGGCGCGCCTGACCGCGTTGCAAGCGGTCAACCCGACCGTGCGCGACAGCGAACTGGTGGCCCTGCGCAAACAACGCGAACAAGGCCTGGCCATGCTCGACAAGGCTGCGCTGCGACTGGAAGCGATTCGGGTGCTGGTGGCGGGTTAATCCCGCTCCTCCACCGCTATAAAAAGAAGGCCCGCAGTGATGCGGGCCTTTTTGTTTACTTCAATTTCAGTAGTGCTGTTGATGGCCTCTTCGCGGGCAAGCCCGCTCCCACAGGGATCTCATATGCACTGAAGATCCAATGTGGGAGCGGGCTTGCTCGCGAAAGCGATCAGGCAGTCACCGCAGAACCTTCAGGCTCACCCACCGCCACCAACCCGGCCTTCATCCTCTTGGCATCGCGCACAAAACACCGCGAAGCCAGGAACAGAAACACCACGGTGAACAACAGCGCCACCGGAATCAGGTACATCGCATCATGCAAGCCGACTGCCTTGAAGGCTTCGGTCATCTGCCCGGCACCGGCCGCGAGCATCGCCGAGTGGGCAAAATGATCTGACAAGGCCCCGACCACCACCGGCCCAAGACCACCGCCCAACAGGTACAGCCCGGCAAAGAACAGCGCCATCGCCGTTGCCCGCAACCGCGGCTCGACCACATCCTGAATCGCCGTGTACACGCAGGTGTAGAAGTTGTAGGCGAACAACCAGCCGACGCTGAATACGGCGACAAACACTCCGATTTCGATTCGCCCGGAATGCAGCGCCCACGCAGTGCAAACCGTCGAAATCATCAGACTGAAAGCCGCAAACAACAACCGCCCATTGGCAACCCGTTGGTGAATCTTATCCGCGATCCAGCCCCCCAGGGTCAGGCCGACCAACCCGGTCACGCCGACAATAACCCCGGTGGCAACCGCGGCATCCTGCAATGGCATCAGGAAATACCGTTGCAGCATCGGCACCAGAAACGAGTTGCAGGCATAAGTGGCGAAGTTGAAACACAGGCCGGCCATCACCAGCCACAGGAAGGTCGGCACGGCCAATACCCGGCGGATCGGCCGATCGATCTTTTCCTGCGAAACCTGAACGCTCTCGGCGGCGCCGCGTTTCGGTTCCTTGATGAAAAACATGAAGATCGCGAGGATCAGCCCGGGCACCGCCGCGATAAAGAACGGTGCGCGCCAGCTATCGAAGGCCTTGACCATCGCGCCGATGGTGAAGAACGCCAGCAACAGCCCCAATGGCAGCCCCAGCATGAAAATCCCCATGGCCCGCGCCCGGCGGTGAGCCGGGAACAAGTCGCCGATCAGCGAGTTGGCGGCCGGCGCATAACTGGCCTCGCCGATGCCGATGCCCATGCGCACGATCAGGAAACTCCAGAAACTGCCCACCATGCCGTTGACGGCCGTCAGCCCGCTCCACACCGCCAGCCCCCAGCCCATCAGCTTGCTGCGCGAGCCGGTATCGGCCATGCGCCCCAGCGGCAGGCCGGCAATCGCGTAGACGATGGTGAATGCCGTACCGATGATCCCCAACTGGAAATCACTGAGGTGCCATTCCATGCGAATGGGCTCGATGATGATGGCCGGGATGGTGCGGTCGAAAAAATTGAACAGGTTGGCCAGGAACAACAGGAACAGAATGCGCCAGGCATTCGCCGCTTGGGTCGAGTTCTGCATGGGTCCGTCTCTTTTATTGTTTTTGGGGCGTCACTGCCCCCGGACTTTGCAATCTAGACAGGCCGGCCAGAACTGTCTTTCATTATTCGCCAGGCTGATACCAACCCATGGTGCACAGCCCGCTCCCACAGGGTCGCAGCGTTCGCCGGATGGGTATCCAGCAGCTCGTCCGGCCGATGAAAAATACCTTTCGCCCCCCCTTCCCAAGCCGTTGGCGAAGCCTAGAATAGCGGCCTTGTTTCCCCCCTGCGTCTCCACTCCTCCTTACGATAATCGCCCATGTCCGAAGCCAGTCCGTGTCTGAATTGCGGTGCCTGCTGTTCTCATTTTCGCGTGTCATTTTTCTGGGGTGAATGCGCTTCGTCCGGGGGAACGGTACCCGATGAGCTTGTCGAGCAGATCAGCCCCAGTCGGGTCGCGATGCTCGGCACCGGCTGCAAACCCGTACGCTGCACCAGCCTGCAGGGAGACGTGGGCAGTACGGTGGAATGCTCGATTTACGAAAAACGTTCCAGCACCTGTCGGGAGTTCGAGGCCTCATGGGTCGATGGCGTGGCCAATCCCGATTGCGATGCGGCCCGTGCCGCTTTCGGCTTGCCCGCCCTGCAACCCGCGTTCGAGACGCCTCAAAAGCAAATCGCCTGAGCAATAGCACTAATCGCTATTAGGCTAATGCCAAAATCATTAGTGCCAATGTGCCACTACCGCTTGCGCTCCATCCATGCCCTCTATACTCCAAGGCATTCGCCGGCGCTCCTTGCGCCAGCCTGAGGATAACAATGGGGCATGCTATGGAATGGCTTGGTTTGCATTTCCTTACCGAGCTACCAGAGAGTGGGCAGGTCATACTTAATTGCACACATGACCCTTTTCTGGTGCTGCTGGCTTATCTGGTCGCCTGTGTCGGCTGTTTCGCGACGCTGGACATGGCCGAACGGGTTGCTCACGCTGAAAAATCCGCTTCCCAGTCGCGCTGGCGCTGGGTTGGCAGCGGGTGCCTGGCTGGCAGTATCTGGGCCATGCACTTCGTCGCGATGCTGGCATTCCAGGCGCCGATCGATCTTCACTACCAACTGCCTGTCACGGTGTTCTCACTAACCATCGCGCTGCTCGCCGCATGGCTGGCAATGCATACCCTCAGCCTCCCTGATTTGAGTTTGCCACAGTGTCTCAAGGCATCGATCGGGATCGGCCTGGGTATCGCGACCATGCATTACGTGGGCATGACGGCCATGCACTCCAATGCCGACGTCTATTACCATCCGGGCCTGTTCGCCCTTTCCATCGCGATCGCGATCGGTGCCGCGCTGGCAGCCTTGTTGCTGGCATGGTATCTGCGCGACGGCACCGGCATGCTGCATCAGCTCTTCAAATACAGCGCCAGCCTGTTGCTCGGGGCTGGCATCCTCAGCATGCACCTCACTGCGATGGCCGCCTTCAACATGGTCCTGCCCGGCGACAGCCTGCCAGCGCAAACCGGCGAACACAGCCAAATGCAACTGGCACTGACCGTAACGGTCATGGCCCTGCTGATCATCGGCAGCAGCATCAGCGCGGCATTGGCGGACAAGAAACTGCAACATAAGGACCACGACCTGCAGCGG
This sequence comes from Pseudomonas sp. GW821-FHT01C01, assembly GCF_059422645.1. Classification (NCBI taxonomy): domain Bacteria; kingdom Pseudomonadati; phylum Pseudomonadota; class Gammaproteobacteria; order Pseudomonadales; family Pseudomonadaceae; genus Pseudomonas; species Pseudomonas sp. GW821-FHT01C01. Next base: position 55,392 of record NZ_JBWKXF010000023.1, read on the forward strand.
GTCAACTCCCTGGTCAGCCAACTGGACCAGGCGCGCATGTCACTGCAACAGGTGGCGCACTACGACCCGCTGACCAACCTGATCAACCGCCGCGGGTTCAACCAGATCTTCGCCGAAAAACTCATGGAGAAAACCAACGAAGGCGGGATGCTGGCGGTCATGTTCCTGGACATCGACCACTTCAAGCGGATCAACGACAGCCTTGGTCACGATGCCGGTGACGATCTGCTCAAAGTGCTTGCCCAACACATCAAGAGCTCGATTCGCAGTCACGAGGATGTGGTCGCGCGCTTCGGTGGTGACGAGTTCTGCCTGCTCATCAACCTGCATGATCGTGAAGAGGCGCGGCATATGGCCCAACGCATCATGCTGAAAATGAAGGAGCCCATCGAGCTGGCCGGCAGGCGCATGGTCATGACCACCAGCATCGGCATCAGTCTGTTTCCGGAAGACGGCAAGACGTGTGAGGAACTGCTGAAAAACGCCGACCTGGCGCTGTATCAGTCCAAGGGCAGCGGCCGCAACGGGCTGAACTTTTTCAGTGCCAACCTGAAAACCCGCGCCATACTGGAGCTGCAGCTGGAAGAGGAATTGCGCCACGCCCTGCGTGAAGACACCGGCCTGATGCTCTATTACCAGCCGATCTATGACCTCAAGACCGGTCAGGTCAGCAAGCTCGAAGCCTTGATTCGCTGGCAACACCCGGTCCACGGTTTACTCGCACCGGATCGTTTTATCGCCATCGCCGAGGCCAACGGCCTGATCGCCGAGCTGGACAACTGGGTGCTGCGCAAGGCCTGCGAGGATCTGGGCGAGTTGTCGCGCAAAGGCTGTGAAGACCTCAAGATCGCCGTGAACTGCTCGCCGCTGAACCTCGCACGCGAAGAACTGGCCGACGAAATCGAGTACGCATTGCGGGCCTCCGGTGTGGCGCCCCACCGGCTGGAACTGGAAGTCACGGAAAACGCCTTGATGGGCAATATCGCCAACACACTGGTGTTGCTGCGACAGATTCGTGCCCTCGGCGTGTCGCTGTCGATCGATGACTTCGGCACCGGCTATTCATCCCTGGCCTACCTCAAGCGCTTGCCGCTCAACACGCTGAAAATCGACCGTTCGTTCATCCAGGACATCCCCAAGGCCACCCAGGACATGGAGATTGTCCAGGCGATTATCGTCATGGCCCATACCCTGCACCTGCAAGTGGTCACCGAAGGGGTCGAAACTTTCGAGCAATACCAATTCCTGGAAAACCACGGCTGTGACTTCGTTCAGGGCTACCTGCTGAGCCGGCCGGTGCCACTGGCGGAGCTGCATCCGGTGCTGCTCGAAATCAACCAGCGCAAGCACGCCTATACCGTCACGACGCTGAGCCTGGCTCACGGTACATCTGCACTAATGTAGACGGGTCTTTCTCAAGGAAACCCTGACTCCCATGCAGGCGCATCAACTGCGCGGCCAGACCGCTGACCGGTGTCGCCGAGCCCTGTTCACGAGAAAACTTCACCGCTGCATCCAGATCCTTGAGCAATGTCCGCACGTGCCACTTGACCGGCTCGAAACGGTTTTCAGCCATCTGCGGGGCCAGGATCTGCAACGGTTTCGAATCGGCAAAGCCGCCGGCCAGCGCTTCGGCGATCAGGCTTGCATCAACCCCGGAACGCTCCGCCAGCGCGACCACTTCGGCAATCACCAATGCATTGCAGGCGACGATCATCTGATTGCACGCCTTGGTCACCTGCCCTGCCCCGACACCGCCCATGTGCGTCACACGCTGCCCCAGGCTCAACAGGACAGGCCGGACCCGTTCCAGGTCCTGTGCGTCACCGCCGACCATGATGGCCAGGCTCCCGGCTTCAGCCCCAACCACACCGCCGGACACCGGCGTGTCGAGCCAGCCCATGCCGGTTTTACCGGCGAGTTCTGCGGCCATTTCCCGCGTGGCGTTGGGCTCCAGACTGGAAAAATCCACCAGTAACTGGCCTTTTTTCGCCCCTTCGATAATGCCTGTCGGACCAAACACGACCTCGCGTACGACCGACGTATCCGCCAGGCACAACATCACCACATCAGCGTGCTGGCACAGTTCGGCCGGGCTGGCGACCTGGCGTGCGCCTGCCTCCACCAGCGGCTTGCACTTGTCCGGATTGCGATTCCATACCGCCAGCGGATAACCCGCGGCCAGCAGGCGCCGGCACATCGGCAACCCCATCAGGCCGATCCCGGCAAACCCTAGCGAAGGTAGCGTTGACATCATTTAGCCTCTTTCTGATTAAAGATCATCGAATATTGGCCGATTCATCATGACTTAGGAAAGGATTCACCCCGAGTGATGCTCAGGCTAAAGACCAAGGCATGGTCCAAGTACGCGCTGAAAAAAGACGCGATTCTATTCCGTGACGGTTCGACGACAGCGAGTCGGCCAACCAATCAGCCCAGGTAGATGGCGAACAATGACTTCTAAAAACAACCCGGCCACTGCGGTAACCGATCTGACGTTGAGCCCCGCGGCCAACAGCCCGTCATCACCGAAGCCATTGATTCAATCCCGTCCGTTGGCGACCCAGCAATACCTGTACTTCACCGAAACCAACACTGACCGCATCCTCGATAACCTCGACGGCCTGCGCGACATGGTGTTCCCGCGCGCACCGCATCTGGAAGGCGACAGCGAACAGCACAACGATCAGGAATTCCCCTCGGTGTGCCTGATCGGCCTGGGCCGCTGCGGCTCGAACATTGCGCTGGACGTGGCGGAGCTGGTGTACAACGCCCGCAAGTTCTACCTCAACGAATTCAATAACGAAGACCGCTTGTCGCCGGACAAGCGCTTTGCCGAAAAGGGCTACAGCCCGGCCCAGTGGATTCGCAACAACCTGCGCCTGGGCCAGAACAAAAACACAAAGCCGGTGTTTCTGGTCGAGCCACTGGTGATGCTCGGCGACCTGGACAAGGACATTGCCGGACGCATCCGCTTCTCGCGCAAGGGCGAAAAAAGCGGCTTCCTGCGCGACTACAGCAAGATGAAGATCATGGACTTGTCGGAAGTCCACGCCGGTGGTGCCGGTAACGCGCCGATCCTCGGCCAGTACCTGGCCAAGATCATCCTGAACAAGGACACCCAGCGTTTCTCCAGCCCTGACTGGAAAATGATTCACTCGTACCTGATCGACAGCTGCGGTATCAAGGCCAACCAGTCGCGCCTGTATTTCTCGATCTTCAGTGCCGGCGGCGGTACGGGCTCGGGCATGGCCTCGGAGTTCGGCCTGGCCCAGCAGCACTCGTACATGAACAAGACGTTCGACACCAAGCCGATGGACGAGCACGACAGCAAGAGCGGCCACTCCTTCGTCTTCGAACCGATCTTCACCAGTGGCATCTGTGTATTGCCGAACATTTCCGATCACCGCAGTGAAATGTCCGAGGCGCTGCACATCAACGCCGGCCGCCTGCTGTGCAAATACCTGTCGGAAGAGTGGGACTTCTCCTACAACTTCGCCAACGAAGACAGCAGCGAAGCCAGCGTCATGGGCCGCATCCGCCCTTGGAACGCGATGATGCTGATCTCCAACGACATCATGCGTTACGCCGAAGAGAACGATGACGGCAATATCCAGAACATTGATGTCAATGCCATGGAAAAGCATGCCAACCAATACATCTCGCAGCAGATCTTCAACATTCTGACGGCCCAGGCGGTTACCACCGACTACGACCAGAACTATTTCCGTCGCGCCGGCATCGACATCGGCGAAACCATCCGCCTGGACGCCAACGACCTGTTCATGAGTCTGGCCGGCCCGGTGGCGATTGCCTATGCCGAGTCCGTGGTGCCGGAAACCCCGCCGCCGAGCAGTGACAAATTCAAGGTATTCGAGAAAGAGCCGCAGCGCCTGAACATCGACGACCTGTTCTTCCGTTCGATCGACCTGCCGCACTTCAACAAGGTCACCCAGGCCATCGAAGGCATCAGCCTGTTGCCGATCGAATCCAAGCGCTATCGTGCGTCGCTGGAGCAGTACAAGAACTCGGGGTACGACGCGGCGGCCCTGCATGACCTGCACTTCTTCAAGAATTGCTCGTCGGTGGTGTCGATCGTTTCCTTGCCGAAGGACTACAAGCTGTCCTACATGGATCTGAACCGGTTGAAGACTCACCTCAACAGCCTGTTCCCCAACACCACGCTCAAGCGCTACGCGCTGGTGATCGGCGCCTCGGCGAACCTGTCGCTGACCACCCTGATCGCCAAGAGCCCGTGCCTGTCGGACGACTTCCTGACGCTGATCGTGGCCTTCATCAAGCGCTGCTTTGCGAAGTCCGCGTACCGTTTCGACGAAACCCTGGACAACTCGATCCTGGACTTCATCGTCCAGGAGGAATTCGACGAAGGCCGCATCGACGACTTGCTCAACGAGTTCGAGAACCCGGCGAAGATCCTCGATACCAACTGGTACGCGATCAAGCCGATGTATGAGAAGAAGTACCGCGAGCTGATCAACGACAAGGAAAAATTCGTCTCGATCAACGACATCCGCCTGTCGCGCGATTGCGTGAAGAAAGCGATCAAGTACCTGCGCGAGATCTACCGTCACCGCATTGGCAAGACCAAGGTTATTTCGCTGAATAACCATACGGGCAAGACTTTCTGAGACCGGCGCAAGACCGCGTAACCCCCAATCGCTGGCAAGCCAGCTCCTACAGGAATTGATGTCGAACATTAACGACACCGAGCCATGTAGGAGCTGGCTTGCCAGCGAAGACGGCCTCGAATCCAACAAACATTCAACATTCAGAAACAATTGAGCAGCCGTTCAGTTGCCCTCCCAACTGTTCCCGTTACGTTTACGTCACCGTGAAGCTGTGGCCTTTCTCTACGGCAACATGCCATCACGCTACTCGGCTACACACTTTTCCCCTTGAAAGGAGTGCACCAAGCAGGTGCAACCTTTTAAGCCAGCGCCCTTTCCTGGACCAGAATCCACGGCGAAACAACCACCGCCCACAACTGCGGATCACGCTCAAAAAGATCCAGCGCCCGCGTTTCAGACAGCTTGGCGAGCTTGTCGCCGGCCAACCAGGCTGCCACTTTCTCCCCTTCATCCTGGGCCACGGCCTCGGCGGCGGCGATCAAATCCAGGCCCGGATCGACCCACAATAGGGCACCCTTGGCGAAGAACGGCTCCAGCTCTTTCCAGGTAATAGATGCGGTTTCACCAAGCAGCTTGGCATAGAGGGTGCTAGGTTCTTGATTCATGGGACTGTCCGGAAAAGAAATCGACGCGAATGATAACGTCGGTGGTCCGGCAGAAAAACCCGGATGCAATTGAGTGACCGAAATGAAAAGCGCAGGAAAGCCAGGGAATGCACTGAATCCGGCTATAAGCCCCTCAACGCCCCCGCCGCAATTCTGTCTTTTTCTTTCAATAAAGCGACACTTGCAGGTTTTGCCCCTCGGCGCCGCCTTCCCAGGCTGACAATCGGCGCTCTACACTGTACCGGTACAGTTGCCGAGGGGCTTTTCCGGGGAATGTCGTAGATATCTGACCCGGTTCTGCTGCCCAAGGCGCCAGGACTATAAAAACTACAACAGTAAGAGTGGAGCACTATGACTAAGGCTACTAAGCAGATTTCCAAACTGTTTGCCGCTATGGTTCTGGCCGGGGTTGCCAGCCATTCGTTCGCAGCTGACACCATCAAGATCGGCATCGCCGGCCCTAAAACCGGCCCTGTAGCCCAATACGGCGACATGCAGTTCAGTGGCGCCAAAATGGCCATCGAACAGATCAACGCCAAGGGCGGCGTAGACGGCAAGAAACTCGAAGCCGTTGAATACGATGACGCCTGCGATCCAAAACAAGCTGTTGCGGTCGCGAACAAAGTCGTCAACGACGGCGTCAAGTTCGTGGTCGGCCACCTGTGCTCCAGCTCCACTCAACCGGCTTCGGACATCTACGAAGACGAAGGCGTGATCATGATCACCCCGGCTGCCACCAGCCCGGACATCACCAACCGTGGTTACAAAATGGTCTTCCGCACCATCGGTCTGGACAGCGCCCAGGGCCCTGCCGCCGGTAACTACATTGCCGATCACGTAAAACCGAAAATCGTTGCTGTTCTGCACGACAAACAGCAATACGGTGAAGGCATCGCCACCGCCGTGAAAAAAACCCTGGAAGGCAAAGGCGTGAAAGTTGCCGTGTTCGAAGGCATCAACGCCGGCGACAAAGACTTCTCGTCGATGATCGCCAAGCTCAAGCAAGCCAACGTCGACTTCGTTTACTACGGCGGCTACCACCCGGAGCTGGGTCTGATCCTGCGTCAATCCCAGGAAAAAGGCCTGAAAGCCAAGTTCATGGGTCCGGAAGGCGTGGGTAACGACTCCATTTCGCAGATCGCCAAGGACGCTTCCGAAGGCCTGCTGGTAACCCTGCCGAAGTCCTTCGACCAGGATCCGGCCAACATTGCCCTGGCTGACGCATTCAAAGCGAAGAAAGAAGATCCAAGCGGTCCGTTCGTGTTCCCGGCCTACTCGGCTGTTGAAGTTATCGCTGGTGGCATCACTGCCGCCAAGAGCGAAGACCCTGCCAAAGTGGCTGCTGCCATCCACGCCGGCACCTTCAAGACCCCGACCGGCGACCTGAGCTTCGACGCCAAGGGCGACCTGAAGGACTTCAAATTTGTGGTTTACGAGTGGCACTTCGGCAAACCAAAAACTGAAGCTTCGCCTCAGTAAGGCGCTTGCCTGACTGACTGCCAATAAAGCCCACGGCGTGCCGTGGGCTTTGTTTTACGAACGTATTGGGCCGCGCTGGCGAGATCCGCCAGTCTCCCCACCTGAAAATCTCAAAACCGTCATCAGCGGTTCGCTGGCAAACCCCGGATTCGAAGTGGATGCAGATCCACGGGGCCCGGGCGGGAAAATGACTCCACCAGTGAAATGCGTATCAGGTTTTTAGGAGCGCTGTAATGCCTGACATCTATCACTTTTTCCAACAGCTGGTTAATGGCATGACCATTGGCAGCACGTATGCCCTGATCGCCATCGGCTATACGATGGTTTACGGCATCATTGGAATGATCAACTTCGCCCACGGCGAGGTGTACATGATCGGCTCCTACGTGGCGTTCATCGCCATCGCCGGGCTGGCCATGCTGGGACTCGACAGCGTTCCGCTGTTGATGACCGCTGCTTTCCTGGCAACCATCGTCGTCACCAGTGCCTATGGTTACAGCATCGAACGGATCGCCTACCGCCCCTTGCGCGGCAGCAACCGTCTGATCCCGCTGATTTCCGCCATCGGCATGTCGATCTTCCTGCAGAACACTGTTCTGCTGGCGCAAGACTCCAAGGACAAATCCATCTCCAACCTGATTCCGGGCAACTTTGCCTTTGGGCCAGGTGGTGCACATGAAGTGCTGATTTCCTACATGCAAATCGTGGTGTTCGTGGTGACCTTTGTCGCCATGCTCGGCCTGACGCTGTTCATCTCCCGTTCTCGCCTGGGTCGCGCCTGCCGCGCCTGTGCCGAAGACATCAAGATGGCCAACCTGCTGGGTATCAACACCAACAACATCATCGCCCTGACCTTCGTCATCGGTGCTGCACTGGCGGCTATCGCGGCTGTGCTGCTGAGCATGCAGTACGGCGTGATCAACCCGAACGCCGGTTTCCTCGTCGGCCTCAAGGCCTTCACCGCAGCGGTATTGGGCGGTATCGGCAGCATCCCCGGCGCCATGCTCGGCGGGCTGGTGCTCGGGGTGGCAGAAGCCTTTGGTGCCGATATCTTCGGCGACCAGTACAAGGACGTCGTGGCGTTCGGCCTACTGGTTCTGGTGTTGTTGTTCCGGCCAACCGGCCTGCTGGGCCGTCCGGAGGTTGAGAAAGTATGACTAGGAATCTAAAACAGGCGTTGTTCAGCGCCTTGCTGGTGTGGGCCGTGGCCTACCCGGTACTCGGACTGAAGCTGACCATCGTCGGCATCAACCTCGAAGTTCATGGCACCAGTAACACCACCCTGATCACCATCGCGGTGTGCTCGGTGCTGATGTTCCTGCGTGTCTTGTTCGATCACCAGATCAGCGCGGCCTGGAAATCCTCGCCGAACCTGCCAGTGATGCCGGCCAAGGCCAGTACCTTCCTGACCCTGCCGACCACCCAGCGCTGGATTATCATTGCGTTGATCATCGGTGCACTGGTCTGGCCATTCTTCGGCTCCCGCGGCGCGGTGGATATCGCCACCCTGGTGCTGATCTACGTGATGCTCGGCCTGGGCCTGAACATCGTGGTCGGCCTGGCCGGCCTCCTCGACCTCGGTTACGTCGGTTTCTATGCCGTCGGCGCCTACAGCTACGCGCTGCTGTCGCACTACTACGGCCTGAGCTTCTGGATCTGCCTGCCAATCGCCGGCCTGATGGCAGCCACGTTCGGCTTCCTGCTGGGCTTCCCGGTATTGCGTCTACGCGGTGATTACCTGGCGATCGTGACCCTGGGCTTCGGTGAAATCATCCGTTTGTTCCTGCGTAACCTGACTGGCCTCACAGGTGGCCCGAATGGCATCAGCAACATCGAGAAGCCAACGTTCTTCGGCCTGACCTTCGAGCGTAACGCCGCTGAAGGCCTGCGCACGTTCCACGAATACTTCGGCCTGGAATACAACTCGATCAACAAGGTGATCTTCCTCTACCTGGTTGCGTTGTTCCTCGCCCTGTTCGCCCTGTTCGTCATCAACCGCTTGCTGCGCATGCCCCTGGGCCGTGCCTGGGAAGCGCTGCGTGAAGACGAAATCGCCTGCCGTGCGTTGGGTCTCAACCCTACGATCATCAAGCTGTCGGCTTTCACCCTGGGTGCCTGCTTCGCCGGTTTCGCCGGTAGCTTCTTCGCCGCGCGCCAGGGCCTGGTGACGCCGGAGTCCTTCACCTTCATCGAGTCGGCGACCATCCTCGCCATCGTGGTGCTGGGCGGCATGGGCTCGCAACTGGGCGTGGTGCTCGCGGCGACGGTGATGATCCTGTTGCCGGAAATGATGCGTGAGTTCAGTGAATACCGCATGTTGATGTTCGGCGCCCTGATGGTGCTGATGATGATCTGGCGTCCTCAAGGTCTGCTGCCCATGCAACGTCCTCACATGGAGCTGCGCAAATGAGCCGCGAGATCCTGAAAGTAGAAAACCTGAGCATGCGCTTCGGCGGTTTGCTGGCGGTCAACGGCGTGGCCTTGAGCGTGAAGGAAAAACAGGTCGTGGCATTGATCGGCCCTAACGGCGCCGGCAAGACCACCGTGTTCAACTGCCTGACCGGCTTCTACAAGCCGAGCGGCGGCAGCATCCTGCTTGATGGCGAGTCGATCGAAGGCCTGCCCGGTCACAAGATCGCCCTCAAAGGCGTGGTGCGCACCTTCCAGAACGTGCGGTTGTTCAAGGACATGACGGCGGTCGAGAACCTCCTGATCGCCCAGCACCGTCACCTGAACACCAACTTCCTGTCCGGCCTGTTCAAGACCCCGGCGTTCCGCAAAAGCGAACGCGAGGCCATGGAATTCGCCGAGTACTGGCTGGAAAAGGTTCACCTCAAGGAGTTCGCCAACCGTCCGGCCGGCACCCTGGCCTATGGTCAGCAACGTCGCCTGGAAATCGCTCGCTGCATGATGACCCGTCCGCGGATCCTCATGCTCGACGAACCGGCCGCCGGCCTGAACCCGAAGGAAACCGAGGACCTCAAAGCGCTGATCAGTGTGCTGCGTGAAGAGCACAACGTGACCGTGCTGCTGATCGAACACGACATGAAACTGGTCATGAGCATTTCCGATCACATTGTCGTGATCAACCAGGGCACCCCTCTGGCCAACGGCACGCCGGAACAGATCCGTGACAATCCTGAAGTGATCAAAGCCTACCTGGGGGAAGCGTAAATGCTGCAATTCGAAAACGTTTCCACCTTCTACGGCAAGATCCAGGCCCTGCACAGCGTCAACGTCGAAGTCCGCCAGGGCGAGATCGTGACCCTGATCGGAGCCAACGGTGCCGGCAAGTCCACGCTGCTGATGACCCTGTGCGGTTCGCCACGCGCTCACAGCGGCAGCATCCGCTACATGGGTGAGGAACTGGTCGGCCAGGAATCCTCGCAGATCATGCGCAAGAGCATTGCCGTGGTGCCGGAAGGTCGTCGGGTGTTTTCCCGCCTGACGGTGGAAGAAAACCTCTCCATGGGTGGTTTCTTCACCGCCAAGGGCGATTATCAGGAACAGATGGACAAGGTCCTCGGACTTTTCCCACGCCTGAAAGAACGCTTCGCCCAGCGCGGCGGCACCATGTCCGGTGGCGAACAGCAAATGCTCGCCATTGGTCGGGCGCTGATGAGCAAGCCCAAACTGTTGCTGCTCGACGAGCCTTCCCTGGGTCTGGCACCAATCATCATCCAGCAGATCTTCGACATCATCGAACAGCTGCGCAAGGACGGTGTGACGGTGTTCCTGGTCGAACAGAACGCCAACCAGGCGCTGAAGATCGCTGACCGCGCCTACGTTCTGGAGAACGGCCGGGTGGTGATGCAAGGCACCGGTGAAGCACTGCTGACCGACCCGAAAGTGCGCGAAGCGTACCTCGGTGGCTGAGCCTTTGCGGTGAACAAAAAACGGCCTTTACAGGCCGTTTTTTTATGCCTGAAAAAACAACGATTCCCTGTAGGAGCTGGCTTGCCAGCGAAGGCGTCTCGACATCCAATGAAGATGTTGACTGATCTACTGCTTTCGCTGGCAAGCCAGCTCCTACAGGGTCCGTGTGATGAATTAGAGCCGGTCCAGCACCTCCCCACTGCGCTTGAACCATCCGATCAAATAATCCGCCAGCACCTGCGTGCGCTTGGGCAAACCGCCCTGATACGGATGCACCAGGTACATCGGCATGCTGCGGGTCTGATAATCGCGCAGGAGCCATCGCAAACGCCCGTCGGCCAGTTCTGTTGGCAAACAGTAGGATGGCAGGCGCGCAATACCGGCGCCGACCAGTGCGGCTTTCTTCAATAGGTTGTAATGGTTGCTGGCGAACGGTCCCGACACCCGCACCCGCAACAACTCGTGCTGCTGGTGATACAGCCATTCTTCGCGGCCGCTGTAATGGCTGTTGAGCAGGCAGCGATGCTCGGCCAACGCCTGGGGCGTTTGCGGTTCACCGTATTGCTCCAGATAAGCCGGGCTGGCACAGGTCAGCTCTTGCCACGCCAGCAGTGGACGCGCCACCAGTCGCTGGTCAATGGCCACGTCAGAGCGAATCGCCAGGTCGAAGCCGTCACGGGACAGATCGCGGTAGCTGTTGTTGAGCTCCAGTTCGATCTGCACCTGAGGGTATTTGGCGGAGAACTCCAGCAACAGACCATCGAAGAAGGTTTCCCCGAGCGACACCGGAACCGTCATCCGCACCGGACCCGCCATGTCGTCCTTAAGACGCGCCAGGGCCTGACGCGCCCGCTCGACTTGCACCACCAGCGCCTGGGCCTGTGGCAACAGCGCAGCTCCGGCCGCAGTCAGGCTCAAGCGGCGGGTGGTACGTTGCAACAGCACCACGGAAAACTGCGTTTCCAACTGGCTGATGCGCTTGGACAGCTGACCTTTGCTGCAACCGAGCTGCTGCGCCGCCAGAGTGAAACTTCCCGCTTCGATCAATACGGCGAACGCGGCCAGGTCATCCATCTCGCTCATGGATTGTTTCCATTTGAAAACCAAAGGTTGCCTATTAGTGCGCTTATCTGCGGAAAAAACCACCCTAAACTAAAACCTCGTTCAACCCACACGAGGATCCCCCCCCATGAAAATTCTTTTGATCGGCGCAAACGGCACCATCGGTTCGGCAGTCGACAAGGAGCTGTCCCAACGCCACGAAATCATCCGCATCGGTCGCACCAGCGGCGACTTTCAGGTGGACATCAGCGATAGCGCCTCGATTCGCAAACTGTTCGAGCAGACCGGCAAATTCGATGCGTTGGTGTGTGCCGCCGGCAACGTAACCTTCGCGCCACTCAACGAAATGACCGAAGAAAGTTTTGCCCTGGGCCTGAAAGACAAACTGATGGGCCAGGTCAACCTGCTGCTGATCGGCCGCGAGTTCGCCAATGACGGTGCCTCGTTCACCTTCACCACTGGCGTGCTCAGTCACGATCCGATTTACAGCGGTGCCTCGGCAGCGCTGGTCAATGGCGCGCTGGACAGTTTCGTTCGTGCCGCCGCCATCGAGCTACCACGTGGCCTGCGCGTGAACTCGATCAGCCCCAACGTGCTGGTCGAAGCCATGGGCAAATACGCACCGTATTTCCGCGGCTTCAAGCCGGTTCCTGCGGCGGATGTGGCCTTGGCCTACGCCAAAAGTGTGGAAGGCCTGCAGACTGGCCAGACGTTTCACGTGGGTTGAACTGGCTCGGCATGCGGCGCTGCTTCAGCGTCGCATCAGGGTGTTGAAGGCTCCAGCAACGTGGGTAGCAGATCACGGGCAATTTTGCGCGGCACGATTATCACCAGCCCCGGGCCTTCGATCACCGAATGAATCATCGCGTTCGATACCGCTATGCCGTTGATCGATAGCTGCAAGTATTTATGCATTTCCTGGCGCGTTACGAGGGCCAATCGGCGCTGCGCGTCGGGGCTGAGCTTCACTTTTAGCTCCATGTTATCCGGATTCAAATTGTCGGCCCGCCTGAGCTCCAGCGTCATTTCGGTAAAGTCCGACTTCGATGAAAGCGCGATTTCTGCCGCTAGACACTGTAGCGCCCCCAACATTGCCAACATTGCAAAAACCAGTTTGCCTGCGCTTTTCATACGACCTCCTCCCACAAAAAGGTCGACGAGGTTACGGCAAAATCCCTCTCGCCCTGGTGCCTGAAGTAAAGCCGAATGTTACTTGCGCAGCTTCGGTCCGGTGACAAGTCCAACTCATGGGTTGTGATGAACGGTCAGCCTGAGTAACGTGGCGGCACTTGTCAGGAGACCCAAAGATGCGTGTTGCCCGTTCCTTAGTCCTCGTTGCCCTGCTTCCGCTGTTCGCCGCTTGCCAGTTGTTCGAAGGTGAGCGGCAGAGCGCCTCCCATGTCGGCCAGACACGCATGCAAGGCCAGTTGACCGCGGCGGACGGTAAACTGGTGTTCCAGCCGTGCAACCAGGCAAACCGCTATGTGGTCAACGACACGGGCGGTACCAGCGTCCTGCAACAGGCCGCAAGCCTGGCGGATAAGCAGGGCAAGCTGTTTGCCGACGTGCGCGGGCGGGTTGTGCCCGGCAGCGGTGGTGACGGCCAGCTCGATCTGGAGCAGCTGTACCGCGTCGAACGATCGGGCAGCGCGTGCGACGATCCGAATTTCAAGCAACTGATCCTGCGCGCCGCCGGCCACTCCCCGGAATGGAGTGTGAAAGTCAGCGGTAAAGGCATGGTCATCGACCGCGCCGGTCAGCCTCCCCTCGCCGTGCCCTACGTCGAAGAACAACTGGGCGACGGCCGTTTCAACCTCAGCACCGAAGCCAACAATCAGCACGTCGAGTTGTGGGTCGCACCGCAACGTTGCGTCGACAGCAGCACCGGCAGCATCCAGCACATGAGTGCCGAACTGCGTATCAACGGCCAGGTGCAGCGCGGTTGCGGGTTTTTCGGCGGATCGCGCGACGACTGATCGTTTAAGCCTCACGGGACTGCGCCTTTGCGGCTTATAATCGCCGGCTTCAAACGCCCTGGCGCAGTTGTGCGCCCCGCGAACCGGATCCTGCCATGTTACGAATCACTGAACTCAAGTTGCCGATCGACCATCCCGATGAAGACCTGCGCCCTGCCATCGTGCAGCGCTTAGGGCTTGCCAGCGATGACCTGCTCGATTTCACCTTGTTCAAGCGCAGCTACGATGCGCGCAAAAAGTCCTCCGAGCTGTGCTTCATCTACACCATCGACCTCAACGTTCGCGATGAGGCGGCGGTGCTGCACAAGTTCGCCGATGACCGTAACGTCAACGTGGCACCGGATGTCAGCTACAAAATGGTCGGCCAGGCGCCGACCGATCCGGGCGCGCGGCCGATCGTGGTCGGCTTCGGCCCGTGCGGGATTTTCGCCGGGCTGCTGCTGGCGCAAATGGGCTTCAAGCCGATCATCCTCGAACGCGGCACCGAAGTGCGCCAGCGCACCAAGGACACCTGGGGCCTGTGGCGCAAAAGCGTGCTCAACCCGGAATCCAACGTGCAATTCGGCGAAGGCGGCGCGGGGACATTCTCCGACGGCAAGCTCTACAGCCAGATCAAGGACCCGAAATTCCTCGGTCGCAAAGTCCTGCACGAGTTCGTCAAGGCCGGTGCACCGGAAGAAATCCTCTACGTCAGCAAGCCGCACATCGGCACGTTCCGCCTGACCGGCGTCGTGGAAAACATGCGTGAGCAGATTCGCGCACTGGGCGGCGAAGTGCGCTTCCAGCAGCGTGTTACCGATGTGTTGATTGAAGACGGCCAACTGGTCGGCGTCGAACTCAATGGCGGCGAGCAAATCCACTCGAAACACGTGATCCTGGCCCTCGGCCACAGTGCCCGCGACACGTTCCGCATGCTCCACGGCCGTGGCGTGTTCATGGAAGCCAAGCCGTTCTCGGTGGGTTTCCGCATCGAGCACCCGCAGTCGCTGATCGACCGTGCGCGCCTGGGCAAGTACGCCGGCCACCCGAAACTCGGCGCCGCCGACTACAAACTGGTGCACCACGCCAAGAACGGCCGGTCGGTCTACAGCTTCTGCATGTGTCCGGGCGGCACCGTGGTGGCGGCGACGTCCGAGCCGAACCGCGTGGTCACCAATGGCATGAGCCAGTACTCGCGTAACGAGCGCAATGCCAACTCCGGGATCGTCGTTGGTATCACGCCGGAAGTCGATTATCCGGGCGGCCCACTGGCCGGTATCGAGTTGCAGGAACGCCTGGAGTCCCACGCTTTTGTGCTGGGCGGCAGCAATTACGAAGCGCCGGCGCAACTGGTCGGCGATTTCATCGCGGGCAAACCGTCCACCGAACTGGGCAGTGTCGAACCGTCCTACAAGCCGGGGGTTGCCCTGGGTGACTTGGCCCTGGCCTTGCCAGCGTTCGCCATCGAAGCGATTCGCGAAGCCTTGCCGGCGTTCGAGAAGCAGATTCGCGGTTACTCGCTGCACGATGCGGTGTTGACCGGGATCGAGACCCGCACCTCCTCGCCGTTGCGTATTACCCGCAACGAGTCGATGCAGAGCCAGAACGTGAAAGGCTTGTTCCCGGCCGGTGAAGGTGCCGGTTATGCGGGCGGGATTCTGTCGGCGGGTGTCGACGGGATTCGCATTGCAGAAGCAGTGGCCCGGGACATCCTCGGCCTCGAGGCCTGATACCACTCAAATGTGGGAGCGGGCTTGCTCGCGAAGACGGTTCCACATCCAACACAGGTGTTGGCTGATCGACCGCTTTCGCGAGCAAGCCCGCTCCCACATTTGATCTTCGCCGTGTCAGATATTGGCGCGCAAAACCGAGTCCGGTAGCGGCTCCCCACGCTCCACCGTCGCGGCCACCGCAGCCATCGAACCACTCAACTCATACCCCTGGGCCTTGAGCCACTGCGGATCGTAATAGGTCGTGGCGTAGCGTTCGCCGCTGTCACACAGAATCGCCACCATCGATCCCGTCTCCCCAGCCACTTTCATGTGCTGAGCGGCCATCAAGGCGCCGATCAGGTTAGTCCCGCTCGACCCGCCAACATGGCGTCCCAGACGTTCCGCCAGGTAATGCATGGCCGCCAGTGACAAAGCATCCGGCACCTTGACCATCGCGTCGATCACCTTGGGCAGAAACGACGCTTCCACCCGCGGCCGGCCAATGCCCTCGATGCGCGAGCCGTGATCCAGGCGCAGGCTGGCATCGCCGGTCTGGTAGTAATCGAAGAACACCGAACGCTCGGCATCGGCACACAGCACACGGGTGCAATGCTGGCGATAACGCACGTATCGGCCCAACGTGGCCGTGGTGCCGCCAGTGCCTGGGCTGGAAATCAGCCAGCTCGGCTCGGGATGCTGCTCGAAACGCATCTGATGAAAGATCGACTCGGCGATGTTGTTGTTCGCCCGCCAGTCAGTGGCGCGCTCGGCGTAGGTGAATTGATCGATGAAGTGCCCGTCGTGTTCACGCGCCAGGCGCTCGGACTCGGCGTAGATCTGGGTCGGATCGTCCACCAGATGGCTTTGGCCGCCATAGAAGGCGATTTGCGCGATCTTTTCTTTGGACGTGGTCGCCGGCATCACCGCAATGAACGGCAAGCCCAGCATGCGCGCGAAGTACGCTTCGGATATCGCCGTGGAACCGCTGGAAGCCTCAATGACCGGCGCTCCGGGTTTGAGCCAGCCGTTACACAGCGCATACAGGAACAGCGAGCGGGCCAGGCGGTGCTTGAGGCTGCCCGTGGGGTGGCTGGACTCATCCTTGAAATACAACTCGATGCCCGGAAAACCCGGCAGCGGCAAGGGGATCAAGTGGGTGTCGGCGCTGCGCTGGAAATCGGCTTCGATGATCCGGATCGCTTCGCGGGACCACTGTCGGTTGTCGCTCATGATGGTTTTCTCGTTGAATCGTGCAGGAGTCGGCCGTTTAACAAGGCTCATCCAACAAGCTTAGGAAAAATCCTGCATCCGGCACAGGTACAGCTGAGGTTCAATACGCCCGGCAACTGCTAGGCTCAGGTCGCTGCTGACGGATCACCCTGTAACGACATATAACAAAAAAGAATATAACTTTTGTTTTAACAACTAACAGTACTTGTTAGGGTGTAACACCTTTTGAATTCACAGATGGAGAGCGACCTTGCCTCTGCGTAGCACTTTCACGCGTTTCTTTCAGTTGGAAGCTGCCAGCGGTCTGTTACTGATCGCCGCTGCCGTTCTGGCTCTAATCATCAACAACTCGTCGCTGTCGTGGCTGTACAACGGCCTGCTGGACACCCCTGTGGTGGCCCAGATCGGCGCGCTGAAAATCGCCAAGCCGTTGCTGCTATGGATCAACGACGGCCTGATGGCGCTGTTTTTCCTGCTGATCGGGCTGGAAGTGAAGCGTGAAGTCCTCGACGGCCAGCTGTCCAAACCGTCGCAAATCGTCCTGCCCGGTGCCGCCGCCATTGGTGGCATGGTGGTGCCGGCGCTGATCTACTGGTATCTCAACCGCGACACGCCGCCGGCCCTGAACGGCTGGGCAATCCCGACCGCCACCGACATCGCCTTCGCCCTTGGCGTGCTGGCGCTGCTGGGTAAAAGGGTTCCGGTTTCGCTGAAGCTGTTCCTGATGACCCTGGCGATCATCGACGACCTCGGCGCGATCATCATCATTGCGATCTTCTATTCCGGTGCGCTGTCGACCCTGTCCCTGGCGCTGGCCGCAGCCTGTATTGCGGCACTGATCGGGATGAACCGCTTCGGAGTGGTCAAGCTCGGGCCGTACATGATCATTGGCCTGATCCTCTGGGTCTGCGTGCTCAAGAGTGGTGTCCACGCCACGCTGGCCGGCGTGACCCTGGCTTTCTGCATTCCGCTGCGCACCAAAAATGCCGAGCCTTCGCCGCTGCTGACCCTGGAACACGCCCTGCATCCGTGGGTCGCCTACGGCATCCTGCCACTGTTCGCCTTCGCCAATGCCGGCCTGTCCCTGAGCGGCGTCACCGTCGAAAGCTTCACTCACCACGTCCCCATGGGCATCGCCATCGGGCTGCTGCTGGGCAAGACCGTCGGTGTTTTCGGCCTGACCTGGCTGGCCGTGAAAACCGGTATCGCCGCCCTGCCCCAAGGCGCCAATTGGGGCCAGGTACTGGGCGTGGCGATTCTCTGCGGCATCGGTTTCACCATGAGTCTGTTTGTCGGTTCGCTGGCCTTTGAGCCGGGCGTGAGTGATTTCGCCGGGATGGACCGCATGGGCATTTTGACTGGCTCCATCCTGGCCGCGCTGATCGGTTATGCGGTGACGGCGATGGCGAGTCGCAAAAGCACCGCACTGGCCTCCTGAAAAACAGCGACAAATCCTGGCGTCATTTGAGACGCGTCCTACAGCCATACTCAATCACCTTGGTTAACGTCGCGCAGCCCCTTTTAAGGGGCTGCCGATGGACGCGACCAAGGACGAACAGTGGCTGGCACCAAGAACATTCCCCTCATTAAAAACCCGCCGTCGGGTGACGGGCACCACGTCACCTGGCGCCCCATGACGGCCAGCGAACTCGCCACGCGGGAGGCCCGACAAAAAGCCTACGAGGCGATGCTCGCCAGGCAGCAGGCCTACATGGACCGTCGCGAAGTCGCGGCGAAAAAAGTGGAAGTGGCTCGCGCGGGTTGTGTATTCGCCAAGTCCTGCAAACTGCCCGACGCCATCATCGATTACACCAACCCGTCGGGCATGGTGCCGACCGACAGCCTCAGGGATTACGGCGAAATCGCCTGGCTTGGCGGCCGTAACGTCGACGACGATGGACTGCTGAATCTGCAAAAGATCAGTGGCAGCACCGTTGCGCTAGGCGTTGGCCGCCTGGCCCTCAGCGTTTCAGATCTCGCCACCCCGGCCATCGGTGCCGTCGGAACTGCGGCTACCGCGACGTTGGCCGGGCTGGTCGCGTTGTTCTGGACACCCAGCCTGGGCGATAGCGCCCTCTACACCGAAGACCAGCTCCGCGCCCTCAAACAAGCCCGCACCCGCGTACGTCTGCAAGTCGAGCAACAAGCCGATGGCAGCCTCAAGGGTTACGCCTTCTATACCGGGAGGAATCGCGACTGGGAAATGGTCGACGTCGTGCAGCTCACTTCACGCGACAGCCAATACGTCGCCGACCTCGGCGAAGGCATCGAACTGATCTGGACCCCGGCCGAAGACGGCGCCGACACACTCGGCATCCCCGCCCTGCAAGCCGCCCCGCAAGCACCGCATATCTGGGTTTATCCACCGACGAAACAAGCTGACAGCATCATCGTCGATCCGGTTTACCCGCCGGATTACAAGGATTTCATTCTGGTGTTTCCGGTGGGGTCGGGGGTTAGGCCGGTTTATATTGTGGTGAGTGTTTCTGACCATAAATACCATCCCGCGCCGACAGGGCTTGCCGCATTTCCTAATGCGACTAAAGCTCCTCGTAAAACAGCAGTTAAAGGCGGCGGTGGTCTCAGGCGACGCTGGAAAACTCCAAAAGGATTAATTTTTGAATGGGACTCGCAGCACGGAGCGGTCGAAATGTATGACAAACGTGGCCGTCATATCGGTGAATTTAATCCGACAACGGGCGAGCAAACCAAACCTGCAGATAGCACCAGGAAAGTAGAACCATGATCTACATAATTGAAGCCTTCGATAGAGAAAGCGAATTCCTCGTATTCGAAGAAAAGTTACCGAATGGGTGCGACCAGGAGCTGAAAACGATTATGGGGTGGGCGTCGGACCAACAGGGGTGGGAAGGATACGACCTGACATCCGAACAGCTTGAGGCTCTGGAAAGAATACTGGGAAAGAAAATTCATAATCCAGCGTTGATATTCCAGCTCAGTTGCAACGTTTAGATGCTAAAGCATTCGACCACCTGCTTCAGAACGTAAAAACCCCGACCAGTCACCTGATCGGGGTTTTCTTTTACCCAACTTCCCGCTTAGTGCGAAACGCGGCTGGTGCCATTCACACTGGCAATGCGCACACGCTCGCCAACACGGAACACTTCGTTTGGCTGAACTTCCTGGACGTAGGCGCGCATGCTGCCATCGTCTTCGCGCACGGTGATTTCCACGCCCTGGGTGCGGGTCAGGCCTTCTTCAGCGGCCGAACCGAGCAGACCGCCGGCCACAGCACCGACGACGGCAGCAACGACGCTGCCTTTGCCGCCACCAATGGAGCTGCCGCCAACGCCGCCGACCACTGCGCCTGCAGCGCCGCCGATCGGGGTTTTGGTACCTTCGATTTTCACCGGGCGCAATGCTTCGATGGTGCCCATGCGAACGGTCTGCACGCGACGCGCCTCGTCACGGGAGTAGGAGTCACCGGTCAGGCTCGATTGGCAACCAGTGAGCAACATCGCCATCGTGGAAAAGGAAGCAACCAGCAGAACAGACTTACGCATAGCATCAACTCCAAAAAAACAGATGTTCATTAAACTCCGCAGCTTGACGCCTGTCACGGCACCGCCCGGGTAAAATTGGTTTGATTCAGGCTCCGTTAAGGCGCCCCACGAACTCACACAGTAGCGGCAAAATCGGAAAACTGCCCCACTGGCCAAGGATTCTCATGGACTACTTTATCATCGTCGTCACGACTGTTGCCGGTTTGTATTTCCACGGGTGGCTATACGTACGGATCAAACGCTGGATGGATCGCGACCTGGCGCTAGCGCTGGCCGGTAAAGACGAGCAGAAAAAAGCCTTCATGCTCGAACAATTGGCGAGTGCTCAGGCGCAGAAGATCAAGCGTCGAGACTTGCCGAAGTGGCTGGAGGCCGCTGCGGCAGGTTATCCCAGTCGATAGATGGCTCAGGGTGCCAGGCGTTCAAGAATCCAGTCGGCGCCCTGCTGGCGGTAATTGAGGCGGTCGTGCAGACGGCTTGGGCGGCCCTGCCAGAATTCGATGCGTTCCGGCAGCAGGCGATAACCACCCCAGTGTTCAGGGCAATGCGGCTGGGTATCGCTGAAACGGTGCTCGGTGTCCTTGAGCAGCGTTTCGAGCTCGCCACGATCGGCGATCACGCGGCTCTGCGGCGATGCCCACGCGCCGAGGCGACTGCCCAGCGGACGGACCTGATAATAGGCGTCGGACTCCTCAGGCGTGACCTTCACCACCCGCCCTTCGATGCGCACCTGGCGCTCCAGCGCTGGCCAGAAAAACGTCATGGCCGCGAACGGATTCACGGCCAGGTGCTGGCCCTTGGCGCTTTCGTAGTTGGTGAAAAAGGTGAAGCCCTGTTCGTCCAGGCCCTTGAGCAACAGAATGCGACAGTGCGGTCGACCGTCCTGGTCGACGGTGGCCAGGGTCATGGCGTTGGCTTCCACGGGTGCCTGTTCGGTTTTCACCGCGTCGGCGAACCACTGGTGAAACAGCGCAAACGGCTCGGCCGGGGCTTGCGCCTCGGTCAGGCCATCACGGGTGTAGTCACGACGCATATCAGCCAGGCCCTGGGTCATGGCGCATTCCTTTTGGTTAGCGAATCACTGCTTAGCAGTATCGGTGGCGACGACCTTCTTGTCAGCCGCGGAGGCTTTGGCTGGCGTGGTCTTTTTCGCCGGTGTTGCGGTTTTCGCTGGAGTTTTCTTGGCCGGGGCTTTTTTGGCTGGCGCTTTTTTCGTGGTCGGGACGGTCGCTTTTTTAGCGGCTGGGGCCGGTGTAACAGGCTTGGCGACCGGCTTGACATCAGCGGCAGTGACCTTGGTCACAGGGGCTGGCGCCGGCATGTTGTACTTGCTCAGCAGCGCGACCATGGTGTTTTGTGGGGTCACCAGCAGTTCCACGCGGCGGTTCAACGCACGCCCTTGCTCGCTGTCGTTGGCGGCACGCGGTGCATCACCGCCCAAGCCACGCAGCATCAAGCGATCACGCTGCAAACCACTGAGACGGAAAATCGCTGCAACGGCCTGGGCACGCTCCTGGCTCAGTTTGACGTTGGCGGCAGCAGCGCCGGACGTATCGCTGTGGCCGAGGATCAAGACAGCGGTCTTTGGATCGGCTTCAAGGATTTTGGCAACACGGGTAAACGGACCGAGTGTGACCGGCAGCAGCATGGCCGGGCGATCCGGGTTGAACGAGCCTTCGACCGGCGCAGTCACCACCAGCACATTTTCGCGGCGCTCGAGTTGCAGGTTGCTGCCCTTGACCGCCTCGCGCAGACGCGGTTCGTAGTCATCAAGCCAGGCCTGGGTGACTTTCGGGTCTGGCATCGGCACAGCCTTGGCGGCGCTCTGCTCGCTGCCGCCGAATGGCCACCACCACTTGCTGCCGCTATCGGTTTCGGCCTTGGCCACCGCAACGGGTTTGACTTCAGGTTTCACTTCCGGCTTGACCGCGGGCTTGCCGACGCTCTCGTCAGAACCGAATGGCCAGTACCAGTGGTTGCCGCTTTCAGTCTTGGCAACGGGGGCTGTCGCGTCTTTCTGTGGAGTCTGTGCACAACCGGTAATAGCAAAGCACAGGGCCAAGGCGAGGGTTTTATTGGATGACATTGGATATCCACAAAAATGAAGTCAAAAAAATCTGGCCACATCGGCTAATGCTGTTCACTTAAGGACGAACACTGAATCAGTGGCGAGGGAGCTTGCTCCCGCTGGGGCGCGAAGCGGCCCCTAAAGATCAGGGGATCTGCTGCGCAGTCCAGCGGGAGCAAGCTCCCTCGCCACAGGTTGCTTACTGTTCGTTCTATCTCTTAAGTGAGCAGCATTAGCCACATCGGCCCGTATAAACAGACGCTTTGAAACTCAAAAGGCTATCGGGTTCCAGCCCTGGAACCCGATAGCCGCTTTTACAGACAAGTGGCCAGAACCCGCACCAGCTTTTGCGCACGCGGGTCCATCAAGACGTAAGGTCCCAGGGTATTTGTCACAAATCCAAAGGCCACATCGTGCTCCGGGTCGGCAAAACCGATGGAACCGCCAGCACCCGGATGGCCAAACGCCCGCGAGCCAAGGCCGAAGGTGGCATTGGCAACGTCCGGTTGGTCGAGCATGCAACCCAGGCCGAAACGGGTCCGGGTCAGTAAAGTCTTGTCCTCGCCGAGGCTGTGCTCGCGAGTCAATTCATCGAGCATTTCGCTTTCCAGCAGGCTGCCGTCGAGCAGGCCGGCGTAGAACCCGGCCAGGCTGCGGGCATTGCCATGGCCATTGGCGGCCGGCTGCTGCATGCGTCGCCACTCGGGTTTGTTGGTGCTGGTCATGATCGACGGCGGGTTGGTAAACGCCCGGGTCGTCATGGCCGTTGGCTCACGCATGGTCACTTGCAGCAGGCGCTGGGCGGCAGCATCGCCGACATTGCCCTTGCCCCGGGCGATGTGGGCCACGCGATAGAACTCTTCATCGGCCAGGCCGACATGGAAGTCCAGGCCCAACGGTTTGGCGACCCGCGCCACGATGGATTCACCCGGCCCACGACCGTCCGCACGGCGCAGCAATTCGCCGACCAACCAGCCATAAGTGATCGCCGCGTATCCGTGGCCTTCGCCAGGCGTCCACCACGGCGTTTCGGCGGCCAGGGCGTCGACCATGGTTTGCCAGTCGTAAAGGGCTTCGGGGGCCAGTAACTCGCGCAATGCCGGAAGACCGGCCTGATGGCAGAGCAATTGTCGCAGGGTGACGGACTCTTTACCGGCGGCGGCGAATTCGGGCCAGTAGCGCGCAACCGGGGCATCCAGTTGCAGCTTGCCTTCGGCCACCAGTTGCAGCGCGGTGACCGCAGTAAAGGTCTTGGTGCAGGAGAACAGGTTGGCAATGGTATCGCTGTGCCAGGCCTCGGCCCCGTCCTTGTCGGCAGTGCCGGCCCACAGATCGACGACGGTTTCGCCACCGACCTGAATGCACAATGCTGCGCCACGCTCCTGGGGATCGTCGAACAGCGCCGCGAACGCCTCTCGCACCGCTTCGAACTTAAGCTCGTAATGACCCTGAATCTGCACCCGCAACTCCCCGGATTAACGCTCTACAAAGTGGCGGGCATTGTTCCAGCCCTTGAGGGTTTTGGGAACAGGGTTGGGCTGGGTGGTCGATCGTAAATGGAATGGATAAAAATTTACCGTGAACTCACGGGCGCCTTCGCTGGCAAGCCAGCTCCTACAAGTGCGGCAGTGATCTGTAGGAGCTGGCTTGCTCGCGAAGAACGATGACGCGGTTTCAGCGATTAATGGCCTTTCCCGGAATGCCCACCAGCGCCCTTCCCCGGTCCCTTGCCGGCCTCGGCTTTCCTGCCGCCCTCGGCATCGTGGCTGGCTTTGTCGGCGGCGGCCGCAGCCTTCTCGGCTTCTTTGGCCAATTGCTCGACCGTCACCAGATTGCTCTTGCGCACGCTGTCGACAAACCCCTGGAACGGCAGATCAGTGATGCCCACCAACCCGAAGTGACCGTTTTCACCGTCAAGCAGGCGCCCTGTGACCGGTTGATCGAGGTACTGGAACCAATGCACGCCGACAATCGACGGCTCGCTCAATGCCTGCTTGAGGAAGTTGGAATACGCCGGACCACGGTCCTCCTCCTTCGCCAACGGCGTGACGCCGCCCCAGAACGGGCCACGATCAGCCGAGCCGAAATTGAACTCGGTGATCAGCACCGGTTTGTCGAGGCTGCGCAGCTTGGCGAAGTCGTAACCGTCCTGGGGTTGCAAGGTGTACATGTTGAAGCTCAACACGTCGCAATACTGGGCGCAGGACTCCACGGCTTCCGGCGTGCTGATGGCGAAACGGCCACCGAGCAGCATCTGGTTCGGCGCGTGCCATTTGAGCGAGTCGGAGATGGTCTTGAAATAAGTGTCAGCAAAGACCTTCTGGAAGTATTTGAAGTCGGCTTCGATTTCCGGGTGCTCGGCGCTTGGCAATGGCGGCACGAATCCTGGGTCTTCCATCAATTCCCAGGCCGGCAAATCAATGCCCCAGGCTTTCGACAGGCCTGCCTGGTTGCGGTACTTGTCGCGCAGTTGCTTGAGGAACGCGCGCTTTGCCGGCACATCGGTGGTCATTTTCAAAGTGCCATAGGCCAGGGCATAACGGGCTTTCGGGTCATCGTCGGGACCGGCCCAGGCCAGTTCGTTGTCGGCGTAGTAACCGATCAGCCACGGATCGTCGCGATGATCGCGGGCGGCAATGGCCACGGCACGTTCGGTGGCCATGGCGAAACGCGGGTCGAACGGGTCGGGCATGCCGCCCCACCAGTCGGTACCGGTGCTGATACTGGCGTAGTCGCCGACAATCGACAGCGGCAAGGTGTACGGCACACGATCAGCGTTGCCCAGTACGGGGGCGCTCCAGTTGCCAATGGTGTTGAAGCCCCAGGCCTGCAAGCGGTCAAGGGTGTGACTGGCCCAGCGCTGTTCGTCGAACAGCGCCTTGCACGGTTCGACAGATTTGGGCTCAGCGGCTGTCGCTACCGTCGCTTCGGTCTTCGCCGCTTCGGCGACGCCAGCCTTGGTATCACTGCCCTTCGCGCACGGATCGCCATACAGACGCTGCAGGTTGGCACCGTAGAAGTCGTACCAGCGCCCGGCGTTGTAGCCGCGCCCTTGATCGGCACCGTTACCGCTACGGTTGTCGCCTTCGCCGTAGAGACTGGCCAGTGCCTCGTCAGCCTTGGGCAGGGATTCGAACATCCACTCGCGACCGGCAACGTAGGTCTGGTTGACATCCGGGGCCACGGTATTGACTCCGAGGGAATAGAACGGGTGCCCTTCCGGCGTCACTAGATACCAGCGACCATCGCGTTTCTCGGTGCGGAAAAAGCCACTGGCCTTGAACGACGGGCCTTTGGTCAATCCGCCGAACTTGTCCAGCGAAGACTTCTGACGCTCGGCCAGCCAGGTTTTCAGTTGTTGCTGTTCCTTGGCGGCGGCGCTTTTTAGCTGCTCGTCGCTGCTGACTTTTTCCGGCCATTTGGCCCGGGTCGACTGGCCGTAAGCATCCACCAACCCGCCATATACGGCTTGGGTGACCGACTCGCCGTCCTGCACACCAAAGCGCTCCAGCAGGATGCTTTGCGCGGCTTTCGGCTGGTCCATCGACAACGTCACGGACACCACCTGGCTGCGATCCAGCTCACCGGCGCTACTGGCCAGCAACACACGCTGCCCCTCGACAGTCATCGGCATCGGCGGGCCAGCCTTCATGCCCTGGCTCAGCGGTGATGTCGCTTGCAAAGGCACCAACAGGGTTTGCGCCGGCCCCGCCGGCAGATCGACGCGGCTGACCAGTGTCTTGCCGTCGTTGCTCTGGATGGTTACGTACAGGGTCAAGGCCCAGTTCATCGCGCTCTGAATCCGCAGGCTCATTACGCCCGACTGCGACCAGTCCCAGGCACCGGTTTGCGGGGCCAGGCGCAAAGTCGGCCGGGCGACCGGGTTGAACGTCACCCGGCGCAGCACTTCGCCTTCAGGGGTTTGCTCGGCGTTGGACTGCGGCAGGCTGGCGTCCTGAGTCGCCACCTGGACCACGTCGGCGGGGCGCACAAAGTTGAACAGCGTCTGCGGGCTGGCAGGAGCGGCCAACAGCGGTGTTGCGAACAGCAGGGCAAAAACGGCAGGCAACGAACGGCAAATCATGAGAACGAAAATCTCCCTTACGACCTTCAATGGGCCAGTGGAAAAGCGATGGCAGAGAGATAGACAACGCGGTGGGCAAAACTGCCCACCGGTGATTCAGGAAATTTCTCGACGGAACGGCGGCAACGCGTTGAGGATGGCTTTGCCATAGCGCTGGGTCACCAGGCGCCGGTCGAGCAAGGTGATGGTGCCGCGGTCTTCTTCGGTGCGCAGCAAGCGCCCGCAAGCCTGGACCAGCTTCAGCGAGGCATCCGGCACGGAGATTTCCATGAACGGATTACCACCTCGGGCTTCGATCCATTCCGACAGCGCCGCTTCGACGGGATCATCGGGCACCGAGAATGGAATCTTGGCAATGACCACGTGCTCGCAATAGGCACCGGGCAAGTCGACCCCTTCGGCGAAGCTCGCCAGGCCGAACAGCACGCTGGAATCCCCGCCATCGACCCGCGCCTTGTGCTTGTTCAGGGTTTCCTGTTTCGACAGGTTGCCTTGAATGAACACTTGCTTGCGCCAGTCGCGGTCGAGGCCATCGAACACGTCCTGCATCTGTTTACGCGAAGAGAACAGCACCAGCGTACCCCGCGAGCCTTCGACCAATTCAGGCAGATCACGAATGATCGCGGCGGTATGCGCCGCAGCATCACGCGGGTCGGCGTTCAGGTTCGGCACCCGCAGCACACCGGCGTCGGCATGATGGAACGGGCTTGGCACCACGGCCGTCACGGCTTTCTTCGGCAAGCCGGCGCGCATGCGGAAGCGGTCGAAGGTACCGAGGGCAGTCAGGGTCGCCGACGTCACCAGACAGCCATACGCCACGTTCCACAGGTTGCGCCGGAGCATTTCCGCCGCGAGGATGGGACTGGCGTTGACCTCGATGTCGAACAGCGAACCGCTTTCGGCCAGGGTCAGCCAGCGGGCCATGGGCGGGTTGTCTTCCGGGTCTTCGACGGTGAAGGCGGTCCACAACTCCCAGTTGCCGGAAGAACGCGACAACAGGCTGCCGAACAGCGGGTACCACTCTTCAGCCTGGTTGCTGGCGATGCCAATATTGACCTCGCCGTCCATGCCTTCCTTGAGCAGCTCGGTCAGGCGGGTGAACAGATCGGTCAGCCGCGCGAAGCCTTTCTTCAGTTCGATGCCCATTTCACGCATGTGCTCGGGAATCACCCCGCCGACGAATCGATGACGCGGGCGCTCGCGGCCTTCAACGTCTTCGCCGGGTTTGAAATCGGCAATCTGCTCACAGGCGGTGAACATGAACTGCTGCTGGGTCTTGATTTCCCGCGCCAGCTCCGGCACCTGCTCGATCAACTTGCCCAGGTCGCCCGGCAGCGGGTGCTGGGCCAGCAGTTTGGTGAGGTTCTTGGCGGTGGTTTCCAGCCAGTCGGCGGTGGAGCGCAGGCGCGTGTAATGGGCGAAGTGGCCGATGGCCTTGTCCGGCAGGTGATGGCCTTCGTCAAACACGTAGATGGTGTCGCGCGGGTCCGGCAATACCGCGCCGCCACCCAGGGCCAGGTCAGCCAGGACCATGTCGTGGTTGGTGACGATCACGTCGACCTTGCCCATGCCTTCGCGGGCCTTGTAGAAGGCGCACTGGCCAAAATTCGGGCAATGACGGTTGGTGCACTGGCTGTGATCGGTGGTCAGGCGCGCCCAGTCGGCGTCTTCCAGGGCGGTGGACCAACTGTCGCGGTCGCCGTCCCACTTATTGCCGGCGAGCTTCTCGATCATGCTGGTGAACAGCTTCTGGCTGGCCTCGTCGACCTCGATCTTGAAACCTTCTTCTTCGAACAGCTGTGCGGTGGCCGTTTGCGCGTGGCCTTCCTGGAGCAACATGTCGAGCTTGGACAGGCACATGTAGCGCCCGCGCCCCTTGGCCAGGGCGAAGGTGAAATTCAGCCCGCTGTTGCGCATCAGGTCGGGCAAGTCCTTGTAGACGATCTGCTCTTGCAGGGCCACGGTAGCCGTGGCGATCACCAGGCGTTTGCCAGCGGCCTTCGCCGTGGGGATCGCCGCCAGGCTGTAGGCCACGGTCTTGCCGGTACCGGTGCCGGC
This sequence comes from Pseudomonas sp. GW821-FHT01C01, assembly GCF_059422645.1. NCBI lineage: Bacteria > Pseudomonadati > Pseudomonadota > Gammaproteobacteria > Pseudomonadales > Pseudomonadaceae > Pseudomonas > Pseudomonas sp. GW821-FHT01C01. The sequence continues at coordinate 83,694 of NZ_JBWKXF010000023.1, forward strand.
TTCCACCGCGACAATCGCGGGGTCGCCACTGCGCCGGCCTTCGTCGTCGGTGTCGATGTCACCCAGGACCTTGGCCACTTCGGCGATCATCAGGCGTTGGCCATAACGCGGCTTGAGGCTCTTGGCTTCGAGAAAACGCGAGTAGGCGCCCTGGATCGTGGTTTTGAGTTCGGTGCTGATCATGGATTGTCGGGCGCAAAAAACGCTGGATAAATTTTCAGTGGTTCGGTTCGGCCGCTATCATACCCCGCTAATGAATCCCGCGCAGAACGGAGTACCCCAATGACACCTTTTAGCCTCATTTATAGCCTGCATGTACTGGCGGCCCTGGTCTGGGTCGGCGGCATGTTTTTCGCCTGGATGGTCCTGCGCCCCGCAGCCATCAAGGCCCTGGAAGGACCTGCCCGGCTGAAGTTGTGGGTAGAAGTGTTTCAAGGTTTTTTCCGCTGGGTCTGGGTGGCGGTGGTGCTATTGCCAATCAGCGGCGTGGGCATGCTGAATCTGCACTTCACCGGTTTTGAAAATGCGCCGCGCTATGTGCAGGTGATGATGGGGTTGTATGTGGTGATGACCGCGTTGTTTATCCGCATTCAGGCGCTGATGCTGCCGGAACTGCGCACAGCCGTGGCCGAGCAGGATTGGCCGGCCGGGGCGGCGGTGCTGGGGCGGATTCGCCGGTTGGTGGGGATCAATTTGCTGGTGGGGTTGGCTGTGGTGGCGATTGCTGCGGCACGGCCGATGTTTTGAAGTAACTCTGGCCTGGGAGGCTGTTGTGGCGAGGGAGCTTGCTCCCGCTGGGTCGCGAAGCGACCCTGAATTGGCAACCGCGTTTTTTCAGCATAAACGCGGCGACCGTTTTTACGACTGCTCCGCAGCCGAGCGGGAGCAAGCTCCCTCGCCACAGGAAATCAATTGCCACATATTACTTAGTGAGATTTACAACCGCTGCACGGTCACCGAACCAGCGGCACCTTCAGGCCCTGGCTGCCCGTCGGCACCAGGCTTACCGCTCTTGCCACCATCGGCCTTGTAAATCAGGCAGCCCTTGGCCTTGCCGCCCGCGCCCGGTTTACCGCCAGGGCCGGCCACGCCGCCAGCACCGCCGGCCACCTGAACCTTGATCCGGTCTGCCGGGAAGTCGTGCGGCACCGCCAGTTTGACCAGCGCCCCCGGTGCCCCCGGCTGGCCATTGCTGCCATCACTGCCATCGGCACCGCGACCCGCCTGCCCCCAGGTGCAGCCCGGTTCCTGGCCGTTAGCCCCATCAAGACCCACAAACCCCGGTGCACCCGCACCACCGCGAGCATCAACGATCAATTGCGCTGCGTTCAGTGCCTTGATCTGCAAATCCAGGTTGCGTCCGGATCGGGCAGCCTTCTGGTAAGTTCCCGGCGCGCCACGCGCGGTGATCTGGCTGCCTTCGGACAAATCGGCCCGATGGACCTTCAGCGCCAGCGCCTGTTCGCCGGGTACGATAGCAATGCGGGCTTCACGCCCCAGATGCAATTCACCCACGGTGACTTCGGTCACGTTCGAGGGAATCAGCAAGGTGCCGTAATCGGCCACTTCCAGACGTTCCAGTTGCAGGGTGCTGGCGGTGTTGGGCAAGCGCATCAGCGAGTTGGGTTCAACACTCACCACCTGTGCGCTGGCCAATGGGCTGATGAGTGCGGCAAGCAGGCAAAGTTTACGCATGGGAAGCCTTCGAAGCGGTGGGAGCCGGAATGGTTTGCAGGTGGAAAACGCCGAAAATGACAATCTTCAGGCGATCAAGCCAGGGATGGGCTCGACCACGCAGACTGCGATAGCACAGCAGCGCTTCCAGAAGATGGATGAACCCCAACAAGCCGCCGGCCAGATTGACCAACAGATGCAGCGGAAAGACAAACGGCGTGAGCAGATTGACCAGCACCACCACCCAGAACACCAGGGTCAATAGCCGCCCCAGCCCCCATAACACCTTCATACGCTCCCCCGATGAGAATTATTGTTTGGGCGCACAGTAACGGCTTCCACGCGGGATAAGCCAGAGGGCAACGGAAAAATCTTCATGAAGGCCGCCGAACGGCCGTCGCCGCGCTCACAACTGTCGTCCGACGGCTCTATCTCTTGGATCAGCGGTTTATATGCAGGTCCACGCGACGGTTTTTCGCACGGCCTTCATCTGTTTCGTTGTCGGCAATCGGCTGACTCTTACCCTTGCCTTCGCTGGTGACTTTGTTCGGCGCTACACCCTGGCTCAACAGGTATTCCGCCACGCTGCTGGCACGCCGCTCCGACAGGGCCTGGTTATACGCGTCCGAACCTACGCTGTCGGTATGGCCGACCACCTTGATGCTGACCACATCGGCATCTTCGAACTTGCTCATCAACGCATCCAGTCGACTCTTGGCCGTCGGGGTCAGGTCGGATTGATTGAAGGCAAACAGCACGTCATCGCTCAGGGTGATGACTTCGGACTGCGCGGGCTCGGACTTGACGCTGTCCGGATACTGCGGCACCGCGCAACCGTGGTGATCGACCCGGGTATTGGCGGGTGTGTCAGGGCAACGGTCACGTCGGTCGAAAACGCCGTCGCCGTCTTCGTCGCCATCCTGGGCATAGCAGATCAAGCCGCCGGACAAGATACCCAGCGCCGCCCCACCCGCGGCCCAACCGCCACTCTCGATTGCGCCCAGACCACCACCGACAAGGCCGCCGATGAGACTGCATATTGGCCAGTTTTGTTGATTGAGGGGGGCAGTGCCATCGCTGTGGGTCGCGCAGCCGGTCAAGAGACTGCCAAGTAGCAGAACCGGCAAGACTGTCCTTGTGAGAACTATCATGTTGAAAGCTCCTGTGTCACCGGCCAATACCGGCTACACAGGAGTAAAGACCCGCATCCGCGACTGCACAAGGCGCGGATGCGAGGGGGGCTTAACGCTGGATCTTGATTTCCGTACGGCGGTTCTGTGCACGACCGTCAGCGGTTTTGTTGTCAGCAACTGGCTGGCTTTCACCGGCACCGACAACCGAGACGAAGTTGCTGCGAGGTACGCCTTGCTCAATGAGGTATTCAACCACCGAGTGCGCACGTTTATCCGACAGTTTCTGGTTGTAGGCGTCGCTGCCCACGCTGTCGGTATGGCCGGTTACGGTCAGTCGAGCAGTCGGGGCTTCGGCTTTCAAGCGAGTGGCAATCTTGTCGAGTACCAGTTTGTCGGACGAGGTAAGCGTGGCCTTGTCAAACTGGAAGTGAACATCGCGGATGACGATGGTTTCTTCCTTGACCACAACCGCCTCTTCGACCACAGGTGCTGGTGGTGGGCAACCGTTGGCATCGACTTGAACGCCTTTAGGCGTGCCCGGGCACTTGTCGCGACTATCCGGCACACCATCGCCGTCTTCGTCGCCATCACCGTGCACCCAGCAATAAGCCGCCGCGGTACCGCCGACGAGCAGAGCGCCATACCCTGCCCATGCCGAGCTTTCGGTCGCACCGAGGCCCGCGCCCACGACACCACCAACCGCCGCACAGGTCGGCCAGTCGGTTTTCTGCAAACCTGCGCAACCAGTCAAGACACTGGTTAGCAGAACCAAGGGTAATGCTGTCCGAACTATGCTCATCTAGTTTTCTCCTGAAGGATCGGCTTGGAACCGATTCAGGTAGTAAAGACCCGAGTTTTAATCTCCGCCAGCAATAGGCCATGCTGTTTATTCACGCATTAACGGCGGGTTGGCACTTTTGCCGGCAAGCCGCTCTAGGCCCGAACGTTCGGGCAGGCTAGTCTTGGCAGATCTGATTGAGGATCTTTGATGATTGCAGGTATTTCTTCACGCACGCCGCAACAGGCACTGGCCGCGTTACTTGACCGATATGCCCCCGCGCGCCTGTTATTGATCGGCGCCAGCGAGTTCCCGGCGCTGGAAGCGTTCAAACTCGCTCACCCGGACAGCAGCGTCGCCTTCGCTGCCCCCGGCCCGTTGCCCGCCGAATTGGCGGCCTGCCGTTTCGACCTGGCCCTGGCGGTCGATTGCCTGGAGCATTTGCCCAAGCGCGACGGCCTGAACCTGCTGGGCGGCATCCGCAACCTCAATGCCAGCCGTATCGCAGTGCTGGCAGATCTGCCGGCCTGTGGCTGGCAGGAAACGGACTTTTTCTCCCTGGCCCTGCAAGCCAGCGAGCGCTTTCAACGCGATGAGCAAGTCTTGACCCTGTTCACCTACGATCTGCTTGAATACAAACAAGTCCCCGACTGGCTCAACTCGCGCTTCTGGGCCAATCCGGAAAACTTCGGGAAATACTGGTGGTAATGCAATGAGTACATCCATTTGCCCTTGCGGCAGCGGCACCCTGCTCGATGCCTGCTGCGGTCATTACCATGCCGGGCACCCGGCGCCGTGCGCCGAAGCCTTGATGCGCTCACGCTACAGCGCCTATGTGCTGGGATTGGTCGATTATCTGGTGGCCACGACCCTGCCCGCACAACAGGCCGGCCTCGACCGTCAATCGATCAGCGACTGGAGCGCGCAAAGTACGTGGCTGGGTCTTGAGGTGGAAAGCTCCGAAGTGCTGGGCGGCCAGCCTGAACATGCCTTCGTGACCTTCACCGCGCGCTGGCACGACAGCAATGGCGAACACAGCCACCGCGAGCGTTCGTCATTTGTGCAGAACACAGGGCGCTGGTATTTCATCGACCCGACCGTGCCGCTCAAGCTCGGACGCAATGATGCCTGCCCGTGTGCCAGCGGGCAGAAATTCAAGAAATGTTGTGCGGGGTATTTCAGCAGTTAGGAGATGGAATGGCTGTCCACCAAGCCGGGTCGCCGAAGGCTGCGATCTTTTGGGTCTAGACTGGGGCTCAAGGGAGAAACACCACGATGATCATCCGCCGCAGCGCACTCTATCTGCTCACATTGATCCTGACACTGGGACTCGGTGGCTGTGCGTCGTGGTTCGACGACGACTTGCCGGACCCCGAGGTCCACCTGGTGAAAGTCGAGGTGGTCCGCGCCAAAATGCTCGAACAGAAATTCCTCCTGCACTTTCGCATCGACAATCCCAATGACAGAGACCTGACCGTGCGCAGTCTGGAGTACCGCGTTCACTTGGGTGACATACTGCTGGCCGACGGCGAGTACGAACACTGGTTCACCATCGGCCCCAGGCACAGCGCCTACTTCAAGGTGCCGATCCGCACCAACCTGTGGTCAAAGCTGCGAGACCTGATCAAACTGCTGAAAAAACCCGATCAACCCATTCCCTATCGTCTGGAAGGTGAACTGGAAACCGGTATATTCATCGCCCACTACGTGCACCTGGCGCGCAATGGCGTGATAATCCCCGCCGATTTAATTCCGGAGCAACACCGATGACCCAGCAACCTCACGTTCACGGCCCTGACTGCAACCACGATCATGACCATCACCACCATGATCACGACCACGGCCATGTCCACGGTCCGAACTGCGGCCACGCTCACCAGGAACCGGTGCGCAACGCCCTGAAAGACGTCGGCCGCAACGATCCGTGCCCATGCGGCAACGGCAAGAAATTCAAGAAGTGCCACGGCGCCTGATGCTTCGGGCGGATATCGATTTCGCCTGTTGAAACGCCATCGCGAACTGGCTCGCTCCCACATTATTACGGTGGACACATTTCCCCCTGTGGGAGCGGGCTTGCTCGCGAAGACGGTGTATCAGTAAACAGAGATGCTGGATTTCAGTCCGCATTCGCGAGCAAGCTCGCTCCTACAGGTTTTTCAGTCAGCCTTTAATACGCATGCACTGCTGACCACCGTCGCATACTCGTCCTGCAGATTCCCCAGCGACATCGCGTGCACCTCTTCGGCGCTATGGGCATGGCCGAAAAAATCAGCCTTGTCGAAGGTAAAGCACGCATCCTCGGCCACCCACGTATCAAACCCCAGGTTGCCCGCGGTGCGCGCCGTGGATTCCACCGAGTTGTGGGTCGCGACGCCCACGATGATCAACTGCCCGATCCCCGCCTCGCGCAACTGCACCTCCAGCCCCGTTGAACAAAACGCATCCGGCACCTGCTTCTGGATCAAGCGTTCACCGGCCATGGGTTGAAACCGCTCCTGAAACTCCACCCCCGACTGTTGCGGCCAGAACACTGAGTCCACTGAACGGGACAGATGCTGCACATGGATCACCGGCCGGGCGGTGCGCCGCCAATGGCCGAGCAATTCCAGCATGCGCTCTTCGGCCTGAGGATTATTCCGGCGGCCGAGTCTGGGATGCAGGATGCCTTTCTGCTGATCGATGATGATCAGTGCCGCGTTTGCCTTGAGCTCCATGCCGACTTTTCTCACACAAGATCATTGATATTCCCGCACTTCAGCATCGCCGCCCTCTACACGCAAGCCTGGTTCAAAACATAACCCCTGTGGCGAGGGAGCTTGCTCCCGCTGGAGTGCGCAGCGCTCCAGCGG
>NZ_JBWKXF010000024.1:0-83344 GCF_059422645.1 Pseudomonas sp. GW821-FHT01C01
TTGGTATACCATCGTCGGCAGCGTCAGATGTGTAGAAGAGAAAGGAGCAAGCCCGCTCCCACAAGGATTGCGCTGTACCTGTGGGAGCGGGCTTGCTCGCGAAGGCGATAGATCAGTCACTGCAACTCTTCAAGTCTTACATCTGCGTCGCCATGCCCTCCACATTCATTGCCGCCTGACGCAACGCCTCGGAGCGTGTCGGGTGTGGGTGGCAGGTCAGGGCGATGTCTTCGGCCGAGGCGCTGAACTCCATGGCCACGCAGTACTCGCCAATCATTTCACTGACGCTCGGGCCAACCAGATGCACGCCGAGGACTTCGTCCGTGCGCTCATCGGCCAGCACTTTGGCGAAGCCTTCGGTTTCGTGGTTGATCTTCGCCCGGCTGTTGGCGGTGAAGGGAAACTTGCCGACCTTGTATGCCCGGCCTTCAGCCTTGAGCTGTTCTTCGGTCTTGCCGACGCTGGCCAGTTCCGGTTTGGTGTAGACCACGCTGGGGATCAGGTCGTAGTTGACCTCGCCAGCCTTGCCGACGATCTGCTCGACGCAGGCCATGGCTTCGTCCTCGGCCTTGTGCGCGAGCATGGGACCTGAGGTCACGTCACCAATCACCCAGACCCCGGCGGCTTCGGTGCGATGCCCCTTGTTGGCGAGCATGCCGCGTTTGTCCGTGGTGAGGCCGACGTTCTCCAGGCCCAGACCCTGTGTATAAGGTCGGCGTCCGATGGCCACCAATACGTAATCGGCCTCCAGCAACTCGGCAGCACCGCCAGCGGCAGGCTCGATGCTGAGCTGAACGCCATTGGCGGAGCTGGTGGCGCTGGTCACTTTCGAACTCAACTTGAAAATCAAGCCTTGCTTGCTCAGGGAGCGTTGCAGGGTTTTGCCGGCTTCGATATCCACGCCGGGGCAGATCCGGTCTAGGAACTCGACCACGGTCACCTGCGCCCCCAGGCGACGCCATACCGAACCCAGCTCCAGGCCGATCACGCCAGCGCCGATCACCACCAGATGCTTGGGCACCTCGGCCAGCGCCAGGGCACCGGTGGAGTCGAGGATGCGTTTGTTATCAATGTCCACGCCGGGCAGGGGCGTGGGTTCGGAACCGGTGGCAATGATGATGTCCCTGGCGCTCAGTACGGTCTTGCCACCCGCGCTATCGGTCACCGTGACTTTGCCCGGTCCGTCGATGTGGCCCCAGCCTCTGATCCAGTCGACTTTGTTTTTGCGGAAAAGAAACTCGATGCCCTTGGTCAGCCCGGTAACGCTTTCATCCTTTTGCTTCATCATCTGGGCGAGGTTGAGATTGGGTTTGACTTCGATCCCCAGGTTGGCGAATTCCGCGCCCATGGCCGCGTCGTAAAGTTCGGAGGCATGCAGCAACGCCTTGGATGGCATGCAGCCGACGTTCAGGCAGGTGCCGCCGAGTGTGGCGCGTCCTTCCACACAGGCTGCTTTCAGACCCAGTTGTCCGGCGCGGATCGCCGCGTTGTAACCGCCGGGTCCACCGCCGAGTATCACGACGTCATAAGTGCTCATGGATGTACTCCTGGATCGAAAGGGGAAGGGATGGGTAAAAGTAGTTCCTGGATAAAATTACGAACGTAATATGTGCGTTCTGCAGCATTTCGGTCAAGGCTTCAGGTACGTGACAGGTTGTGCATCTTTAGATGGCGCGCTTGAATACGGAAATTTCACCATTTTCGTTATATCGTAACGAATTGCCATGTTAGCGAAGACACTCTGGGGTGGTATGCAAGTCGATCTCGATGTTGATGAAGCGCCGTTAGCCGGGTTGCCGCGCTTTCAGCAGGCGGTCATACAAGGGCGGCGATTGCGCCAGTTCGCTATCGGTGCGGGCATACTCGCGACGGTAGGTGTACTGCTGGCCTCTTTTGCCTGGCTGTTTTCTTCGCAAACACTGTGGCCAGCGTTGCTGCTGAACCTGAGCGCGGCGTCTGTGGTGTTGATGGCGGGTGCGCAATCGGCCGGGTGGGTGGCCCAGTGGCGTGCCCGCGCAATGAATCCCGTGGTGCCGGAGGTCGTTGTCGACGAATCTGTCGCGCCTTTGGGGTGGTATGAACGGTTGCTGGACCGGATCAGCCGGCAATCGCAGCACCTGCTCAGGCAAATAGGCGCGCCGACGCTGTGGCTTGGCGGTTGGGCCGTGTTGGCGCTGGTGGGCGTCGAACAGGCCTGGAACCTCACGTTGCCCCCGGCAGCGTTGGGCCTGGCCGCCACTGTCGGGGCGGCGTGTTCCTTGTTGTTGGCGTTCGGCCTGTTGGTGATGGAGCGCCATCTGGCGCAGGAAAACACCGCGCAATGGCCTGAAGCTGCCGCGTTGGCGCAATTGACGCGTGTGGCGATCATCAGCCTGGTACTCGGTGCCTTTTGTCTGTTGTTTGCCGATGAAACGTCGATTTGGCCCGTACGCATGGCGGTGTTGATCGGACTGCTGCCGGGGTTGGTGGCAGCAGAACTGTTGCTGCGCGCGGTGTTGTCATTGTTCAGTCCGCGCCGCGAACGCCTGGAACCGGAGCTGCTGGCGCGCAGTTTTGTCGCCGACATGCTGCGCTGGCCACCACAGCCATTGCTGGCGCTGCAGCACGAATTGCATAACCGCTTCGGCATCGATCTGCGGCAGATCTGGGCCTTCACCTACATGCGTCGGGCGTTCCTGCCGGTGTTGGCGGTGGTTTCGCTCGTTGGCTGGTCGCTGACTGGCATTCACGAAATTGCGCTGCAAGGGCGTGGCATCTACGAACGATTCGGCAAGCCGGTGGAGGTGTTTGGTCCAGGTTTGCATATGGGGTTGCCGTGGCCATTGGGGCGCGTGTTGAGCGTCGAGAACGGCGTGGTTCACGAGTTGGCCACCAGTGTTGGCGAAACCTCGGCCCCCGTTCAGGCCGACCCCGCCGAAGGCCCGGCCCCGGCGATCGCCAATCGTTTATGGGACGCCAGCCATGTGAACGACAAATCCCAGGTGATCGCCAGCAGCCGAGCCGACAAGCAGAGCTTTCAGATCGTCAACATGGACGTGCGCTTCGTCTATCGCATCGGTCTGAGCGATGAGGCGGCGTTGGCCGCGACCTATAACAGTGCGGATGTGCCGATGTTGATTCGCAGCACCGCCAGCCGAATTCTGGTTCACGACTTCGCCTCACGCACCCTCGACGGTTTGCTGGGCGAGGACAGGGTAGGGCTGGCTGAAGAAATCGGTCGCGCCGTCCAGGCTGACTTGCAAAAACTCGACAGCGGCGTGGAAATTCTCGCCACGGTGGTCGAGGCGATTCACCCTCCGGCCGGTGCAGCCAACGCCTATCACGGCGTGCAAGCAGCGCAGATTGCTGCGCAAGCCTTGATCGCCCGTGAGCGCGGCGCCGCTGCCGAGGCCACTAACCAGGCGCAGTTGCAGGCCAGTATCGCCCGCGATCAAGCGACGGCCAGCGCCCGTGAAATCAATGCCGGCGCCCAGGCAGCGGACCTGAAATTCAATGCCGAGCGAAAAGCCTATGCCAGCGCTGGCCAAGCCTTTGTGCTGGAGCAGTATTTCAGTCAGTTGTCCCAGGGTTTGGTCAACGCCAAATTGCTGGTTCTCGATCATCGTCTGGGCGGCAGCAGCAATGCGCCGACCATCGACCTCCGTACTTTCACGCTGCCGGTTGACCCTGCGCCGTCGCGTAAAACCGCTCAGCCAGGAGCTGCCAATTGAGCCAGTCCCATACGCACGATCACGATGACCACAGCGGCCACGATCACGGCCATGGCGGGCATCACCACCACGGCCATCACCATCATCACCATCATGGCGATCCTCAGGAGGCCGGACCGTTTCCATGGCGCCGTATGGGTTGGGCTGCTTTATTGGTGGCGTTTGCTGTCGCTGCCGCGAGCCTGGTGCAGGTGCGTTCGGGCGAGGCCACGGTAATCACGCGTTTCGGCAATCCTTCCCGGGTCATGCTGGAACCGGGGTTGGGCTGGCGCTGGCCGGCACCGTTCGAGGCGGCGATCCCGGTGGATCTGCGGCTGCGCACCACGTCCAGCGGTTTGCAGGACGTGGGCACGCGGGACGGATTGCGCATCATCGTTCAGGCCTACGTGGCGTGGCAGGTACAGGGCGATCCGGAAAATGTGCAACGCTTCATGCGTGCGGTGCAGAACCAGCCCGATGAAGCAGCGCGGCAGATTCGCACCTTTGTCGGCTCCGCACTGGAGACCACCGCCAGCAGTTTTGATCTGGCGAATTTGGTGAATACCGATGCCAGCCAGGTGCGCATCGCCGATTTCGAAGCCCAACTGCGCAAGCAAATCGATCAGCAGCTACTCACCACTTATGGCGTGCGTGTGGTGCAGGTCGGTATTGAACGATTGACGCTGCCATCGGTGACGCTCACCGCGACCGTCGACCGGATGCGCGCCGAGCGTGAAACCATCGCCACTGAACGCACGGCCATCGGCAAGCGTGAAGCCGCGCAAATTCGTTCCGCTGCCGAGCGTGATGCGCGGATCGTGCAGGCCGATGCCACCGTGAAAGCGGCGGATATCGAAGCGCAATCGCGGGTCGAAGCAGCGCAGATTTATGGTCGCGCCTACGCGGGATCGCCGCAGCTCTACAACTTGCTGCGCTCGCTCGACACCTTGGGCACGGTAGTGACGCCGGGGACCAAGCTGATTCTGCGCACCGATGCTGCACCGTTCCGGGTGTTGGTTGACGGTCCGCCGAGCCTCGAAAACAAGTCCGGATCGCAGCCATGAGTTTAGTTCCACGTGGAACAAATGAGTTGAGCAGTCCCTGGATTCAGGCCGGACGCTTGGCATTTATTGCCCTCTACGCGGTAACGGTGTTGGCGGCGTTGGCGTGGGCGTTTTCCAATGTGCGGCAGATCGATCCACAAAATCGCGCGGTGGTTTTACATTTCGGCGCGTTGGATCGCATTCAGAATGCAGGGTTGTTACTGGCCTGGCCGCAACCGTTCGAGCAGGTGATTTTGTTGCCGGCGGCGGATCGAGTGATCGAGCGTCGAGTGGAAGGCCTGTTGCGCAGTGGTGCCGCGATACAGGCAGATCGCGTGGCCAGTTTTGCCACGCCCATCAGCGATGCCCTCGCAGGCTCCGGCTATCTGTTAACGGGCGACGCCGGGGTGGTGCAACTCGATGTGCGGGTTTTCTACAAAGTCACTGAGCCCTATGCGTTCGTGCTTCAGGGCGAACATGTGTTGCCGGCACTGGATCGGCTGGTGACCCGCAGTGCCGTGGCGCTCACGGCCGCACGGGATCTGGACACCATTCTGGTCGCTCGTCCGGAGTTGATCGGTGCCGATAGCCAGGCGGCGGAAAGACGCGAGCGCTTGCGGGGGGATTTGGTGCAGGGCATTAACCAGCGCTTGGCTGAGCTCACTGCGACAGGGCAGGGTTTGGGGATCGAAGTGGCGCGGGTCGATGTGCAATCGAGTCTGCCAAGTCCTGCGGTCAACGCCTTCAACGCGGTGCTGACGGCCAGCCAGCAAGCCGATAAAGCCGTCGCCAATGCGCGCACCGAAGCCGAGAAGCTGACGCAGACCGCCAACGAGCAAGCCGACCGCACGCTGCAGGTGGCCCATGCCCAGGCGAGTGAACGACTGGCCAAAGCGTCTGCTGATACGGCCACCGTGTTGAGCCTCGCCAAGGCACAGCAGCAAGGTACTGATCCGCAAATGTTGCTGCGCATCTATCGCGAGCGGATGCCGAAAATTCTCGGCCAGGCCGGATCGGTCACGACGGTCGATCCCAAAGACGATTCCCGCCTGATCATTCAGGGAGCTGCACAATGACTGCGCAAACCGCCACCGCGCCGAGCATGTTGTCTTCGGCAGAACAACGTAGCGCCGCACGTCAACTGACCCTGGCCATGCTCGCCTTGGGATTGCTCGCCTTGGGATTGATCTGGCGCTGGTTGTCGCCTGAGCAAAATGGCGTCAGTCAGCTGCTGCTGGGTTTTGCCTCGTTGCTGGTCGCGGTGCCGGTCATGCGCTCGGCCTGGTACAGCCTGCGTTATCCAAGCCTGCACGGCATCACCGATCAATTGATTGCCTTGGCCATGCTGGGTGCCTGGGCCACCGGGGATCTGCTGACGGCAGCCCTGTTGCCGATCATCATGATCTTCGGTCACGTGCTGGAGGAGCGCAGCGTGATCGGTTCCCAGGAAGCGATTCACGCCCTCGGCAAACTGACCCGCAGCCACGCGCGCAAGGTGCAGGCGGACGGCACCATCATCGAAGTCGACAACGGCACGCTCAAGGCCGGCGATCTGGTCGAGGTGCGCGCCGGGGACCGGGTGCCGGCGGATGGTCGGGTGTTAGTCGGCCAGGCCAGTCTGGACACCGCCTCCATTACCGGCGAATCGGTGCCGATGGAGGCGGGAGTCGGCATGTCGGTGTTCGGTGGCGCGATCAATCTCGACGGTCTGCTGCGAATCGAAGTGACCCGCACCGGCCATGAATCGACCCTTGGCAAAGTCATCGCCCTGATGCAAAACGCCGAGCGCTCGAAGCCGCCGATCACCCGTCTGCTGGAGCGTTACGCCGGCAGTTATATGGTGCTGGTTTTGCTGTTGGCCGCCGTGACCTGGTTCATCACCAACAACGCTCAAGCGATGCTCGCGGTGTTGGTGGCGGCCTGTCCTTGTGCGCTGGTGTTGTCGGCTCCGGCCACGGCGATTGCCGGGGTGGCCGTGGCAGCGCGGCACGGGATTTTGATCCGCAGCTCTGCGTTCCTTGAAGAGTTGGCGGACCTGACTTCGCTGGTGGTCGACAAGACCGGGACGCTGACTTTCGGCACCTTGCGCCTGCAATCCATCGACAGTCCGCTGGAGGATCGCAGCCATGTACTGAAGCTCGCCGCCAGCCTCGGCTCGGCCAGCAGTCACCCGGTCAGCCGTGCGCTCGCGGGGTTGGTGACCCAGGAACATTTCCTGCTGCTTTCTGACATTCATGAGCGCCAGGGCCTGGGCGTGGTGGCTATGACCGGGCAGGGTGAAGCGGCGCTCGGCCGGCCGGAGTTGTTTGCGCAATTGGGCATCAGCACAACGGCGGTTCCCGATCACGACGGTCCGATTGCCGGGCTGGCGCTCAACGGGGAGTTTCTTGCCTGGCTGTTGCTGGCGGACAGCGTCAAACCCGAGGCGCAGTTTGCCTTGAGTGAGTTGCGTGAACTGGGTCTGGGCCGTCAGTTTTTGCTCACAGGGGACCGCCATAGCGTCGCGCAGACACTCGCCCGGGATGTCGGGATCAGTGACGTCGAAGCGCAAGCCCTGCCCGAAGACAAACTGAACCGCGTGCTCAAGGAAATCGACAGCGGCTTCCGGCCGATGGTGGTCGGCGATGGCATCAACGACTCCCTGGCCCTCAAGGCTGGCGTGGTGGGTGTCGCCATGGGTGCCGGCGGCGCAGACATCGCCCTGGCATCGGCTGACATCGTGTTGATCGGCAGTGACCTGCGCCGCCTCGGCACCTGCGTGCGCCTGAGTCGTCAGTGCCGTCAGACGTTGCAGGTCAATGTGATTATCGGACTGGGCTGGACCCTGGCGATCGTGGCCTTCGCCGCTTTCGGCTGGCTCGGCGCTGCCGGGGCAATGATTGCGGCGTTGCTGCATAACCTCAGCACCTTGCTGGTGTTGGGTAATGCCGGTCGTTTGCTGCGGTTCCAGGAGCCGTTACTCAAGCTCAAGGACGAAGCCTGAAGGCGAACGCTCTAAACCGCGTAATCACGGGACTTCAACTTTTTAGAACTGTGCGCCCGGTTCGTAGTCATTGAAGATGAGGGCAAATCATTTTGTGCGTTCGCGGCGGCCGGATCTGGCGTCGCGAATCATTGAAAACGGCTATTAATTCGATAGCCAGCTATTTTTCAAAGATGGTCTACCCTCTGATCAGACGTCTGAAACAAGGGGAATTTCCATGCTCGCGCAACTTCCACCGGCCTTACAGAATCTGCAATTACCGCTTCGCCTGAGACTCTGGGATGGCCATGAATTCAATCTGGGGCCGACACCCAGCGTCACGATTGTGGTCAAGGACCCACAAATGGTCACCCAGTTTACCCATCCAAGCCTGGACGCTCTTGGCGCTGCATTTGTCGAAGGCAAACTGGAGCTCGAAGGCTCCATCAGCGATGTGATCCGCGTCTGCGATGAATGGAGCCAGGCATTGCTGGATGAAGGCGACGACAATCAGCCGGTTCGTAGCGTCCACGACAAAGAGACGGACGCCAAGGCGATTTCCTACCACTACGACCTTTCCAACGCGTTCTATCAGCTGTGGCTAGACAGCGACATGGCGTATTCCTGCGCTTACTTCGAGACCGGCAGCGAAAGCCTCGAGCAGGCCCAGCAAGCCAAGTTCCGTCATTTGTGTCGCAAGCTGCGCCTGCAACCCGGCGAATATCTGCTGGATGTGGGGTGTGGTTGGGGCGGATTGGCGCGTTTTGCGGCGCGAGAGTTTGGCGCGAAAGTGTTCGGTATCACCCTCAGCAAGGAGCAGTTGGCTCTGGCCCGGGAGCGCGTAAAAGCGGAGGGCCTGGAGGACCTGGTCGAACTGCAACTGCTCGACTATCGCGATTTGCCGCAGGATGGCCGCTTCGACAAGGTTGTCAGCGTCGGCATGTTCGAACACGTTGGCCACGCCAATCTGGCGGAGTACTGCAAGACTCTGTTCGGTGCGGTAAAAGAGGGCGGCCTGGTGATGAACCACGGGATCACCGCCAAGTACACCGATGGCCGTCCGGTGGGGCGCGGTGCCGGTGATTTCATCGGAAAATATGTGTTCCCCAACGGCGAACTGCCGCACCTGTCGATGATCTCTGCCGAGATCAGTGAGGCCGGCCTGGAAATCGTCGATGTCGAAAGTTTGCGCCTGCACTATGCGCGCACCCTGGATCACTGGAGCGAACGCCTGGAGGATAACCTCGAAGCGGCCTCCAAGCTCGTACCGGAGCAAGTCCTGCGGATCTGGCGGCTTTATCTGGCCGGTTGCGCTTACGCGTTTGCCCGGGGCTGGATCAACCTGCACCAGATTCTTGCGGTGAAGGCCCACGCCGATGGCAGTCATGAACTGCCATGGACCCGTGACGACATCTACCTCTAGAGAATCGGTGAAATCAGCCGGGCGACCCGCATGCCGACCTGTTGCAGGCGGTGGGTCTCCCGGCCTTCTTCTTTAGCGATTTCGTGGGCGTTGGCGAAGTCATCGTTGAGCATCTGTTCCACCTCGGCGGCAAACGCGCGGTCGACGGTCAGCAACATCACTTCGAAATTCAGCCGGAACGAACGGTTGTCCATGTTGGCGCTGCCGATGGCGCTGATTTCGCTGTCGACCAACACCACTTTCTGATGCAGGAATCCGGGTTGGTAACGGAACACCCGCACACCGGCGCGTACCGCTTCGAAGGCGTAGAGGCTGGAGGCAGCGTAGACGATGCGGTGGTCGGGCCGAGACGGTAACAGCAGGCGCACATCCACACCGCGCAGTACCGCCAGGCGCAACGCTGCGGACACGGCCTCGTCGGGGATGAAATACGGGCTGGTAATCCATATCCGTTCCGTCGCCGCATGGATGGCTTCGACAAAGAACAGTGAACAGGTTTCGTAGGAATCTGCCGGACCGCTGGCGAGCAACTGGCACAATACGCCGTCTTCCGGATAAACCTCGGGCAGGATCAGTGGCGGCAGTGCACGAGCCGCCCAGAACCAGTCTTCAGCGAAAGATTCCTGCATACACGCCACTACGGGCCCGCGCACTTGCACGTGGGTATCGCGCCACGGTGCCAGGGGCGGCTTCTCGCCCATGTATTCGTCACCGACGTTGTGCCCGCCGACGAAGCCCAGAATGCCATCTACCACCACGATCTTGCGGTGGTTGCGGAAGTTCACCTGAAAGCGATTGAGCCAGCCGCTGCGGGTGGCGAAGGCTTTGACCTCGACCCCGCCATCACGCAAGGCCTGCACGTAGCCGTGGGGCAGGGAGTGGCTGCCGATTCGGTCATACAACAGGTAAATCGCCACGCCTTCGGCGGCCTTCTTCAACAACAGGGTTTGCAGGCGTTGGCCGAGGCGGTCGTCGTGAACAATGAAAAACTGGATCAGCACGGCTTCTTTCGCCTGGCTGATGGCATCGAAAATGGCGTCGAATGTCTGCTGGCCGTTGATCAACAATCGCATCTCGTTGTTGGCTAGGCACGGCATGTGTCCCAGTTTCGGCAGCGCTCTGAGTGAGGCATATGCCGAGGAAGCGCGGGCGGTGAGGGCTTCTTCCACCCAGGGCCGCCAGTTGAGTTCGGAGATGGCCTTGCGCATTTCCTCGTTGGCCTGCCGGCGTGCCTTGATGTAGCCATCGAACGTGCTGCGGCCGAACACCAGGTACGGGATCAGCGTGAAGTAGGGGATGAAAAACAACGACAGGGCCCAGGCGATCGAGCCTTGGGCGGTACGAACGGTCAACACGGCGTGTATGGCTGCGATCATGCCCAATGAGTGCAACAGGGCGACGGTATAACCGAAAATATGCGGTCCGAAATAATCCATGGGGGCTGCCTTGCTCCTGAAGATTCAGTGCTTAACAGACCATGTTCCGTGCAGAATGTCGCTAATTAATTGGCCCATGAACCGAAGCCTGCGGCTGACGTCTAACGGCCACTACTGATCAGGAGTTACTCGATGAACGTTCGTCTGCTGGGTTTGGCCATGGCACTGGGTTTGGCACTTCCTGTGGCGGCTCACGCGCAAATGTTACAACCAGGATTGTGGGAACTGACCACGAGCAACATGAAGGTCGATGAGCAGAATATGCCGGACCTGCAATTG
This sequence comes from Pseudomonas sp. GW821-FHT01C01, assembly GCF_059422645.1. Taxonomy (NCBI): domain Bacteria; kingdom Pseudomonadati; phylum Pseudomonadota; class Gammaproteobacteria; order Pseudomonadales; family Pseudomonadaceae; genus Pseudomonas; species Pseudomonas sp. GW821-FHT01C01. The sequence continues at coordinate 10,833 of NZ_JBWKXF010000024.1, forward strand.
ATCCTCGGCCAGCTCCAGAGCCAGATGACCCCTGAGCAGCGTGCGCAGCTGGAAAAGCAGGGCATCACCATGGGGGGTAAAGGGATCCGGGCGTGCCTGACCCCGGAACAGGTCAAGACCGACAACATTCCGCTGACCGATCCGCAGTCGGGCTGCAAGCAGGAAATCACCGACCGCTCCGGCAATCAGTGGAAATTCCGCTTCAGCTGCCCGAAAGCCCAGGGTGCGGGGGTGGCGACATTCGTCAGTGATCGCGAATTCACCACCAAGGTCAACGGGACATTCAACGCCACCGGCATACAGCAGAAGGGCAGCCTTGAATCCCGCGCCGTCTGGTTGGGGCAAGATTGCGGCACTGTGAAGCCAAGAGCTTAAAAGCTTCGCGAGCAAGCCCGCTCCCACATTGGTTTCGTGAACTCCACAGATCAAATGTGGGAGCGGGCTTGCTCGCGAAGGCGTCCATCCAGCCTCCCTAGATCCCCGGCCGGCTCAACCACTCACACGCCGCTTCGACAGCCATGCGGCCAAAATCCTCCCCCGTGCGACTGCGCACACTTACAAATCCGCCCGCCTGTTCTTTTTCGCCAACCACTACCAGGTACGGCACGGTCCGGCTGTGCTGGCGAATCTTGTAGTGGATCTTTTCGCTACGCAGGTCGGCCCTGGCGCGCACGCCCCTTTGGCGCAAGGATTCGGTCACCGCTTGTGCATAAGTCGCCTGGCGATCATCCATGCTCACGACGACCACGTGGGGCGGAACGCGCCAATGTTGCAGTTCCTGATGGCTTGACCAGCAGGTGCCGTAGATCCGTTGTTGCAACGTGCCGCTGATGTGATCGAGGGCAAACGCCTGCAAGACTTTGGTGGTGGGGACGTGCGGCCCATGGCTCGGGTACTCGGTGTCCCCCAGACTGTACAGCGACACCTCTTCGCGCGGTGGCCGACGACGGATCGAGTGATTGGTCGCTGCCAGTGACTGCATGCGCGCTTCGATGAGGGGCAGGTCTGCCGGGGTCAGCGGTCGCTCGACTGTAAACTCGTAAAAGAAGCCATCGCCCAATTCCTTCCCCGCGCGCATTTGCGCATGTGGGTGAAGTTGCTTGACCGCCATGGCCAGCATCAATGCACAGGAGCGGCGCAGGATCTCCAGGCCGTCCGGCTCCTGGGGGGTGACAATGCTGACCCGGGCATCCGCCTCGATCATGTATTCGCAGTCCACCAGTACACCATTGACTCGACCCGCTACGGCCGCACTGGCCAGTTCGGAGCCGATGCTGGCAGCCACCTCATGCACGGACAGCGGCTGGTCGTATTCACGCAATGAACCATCGGGCAGGGTGATCTGGATCATGGTCGGCGTACTCACGTGCTTCTTACGAGCGTTATCGCATAAACCGTAGGCGTAAATCCTGGCTGCTGTCATTAAGACGTTTGTCGTACCAGGCAATTTGCCTATACGTGATCGTGGTACTGACGCTGTGCCGAAAGCTCCAGCGGGCGAAGGGGGCGGCCGCATTGCGACCGGATTGGTTGCATGGAAACGGCAACGCCGCCGGGCTCGGGTTTGATCAGCACCAGATCTGCCCGATAGCCTTCTTGAAGATAACCGCGATCGGGAATGACGAACAGGTCGGCGTGGGGTTCTTGCGGATCATGGCTTGCTCAACGCGTTGTACAGGGTATTGAGGTTGTACTCGAACAACCCGGTGAAGGTGCTGGCCGGACCGCTCGCCGCAAGGGCATCGGAGTACAACGTGCCCCCGATCTGCGCACCGCTTTCATCCGCGATCTGCTTGAGCAGGCGAGCGTCCTTGATGTTTTCCATGAACACGGCTTTGACCTTGGCCTGACGAATCTGGGTGATCAATGCGGCCACCTCGGCGGCTGAAGGTTCGCGCTCAGTGGACAAGCCTTGAGGCGCCATGAAGTCGATACCGTAGGCTTGGCCGAGATAACCGAAGGCGTCATGGGACGTCACGATCTTGCGGTTGCCCGGTGGCAATGAGCCGAGTTTGGCCTTGGCTTCGGCGAGCAAGGCGTAGACCTGTTTCAGGTACGCTTGGCTGTTGCGCTCATAGTCGGCTGTGTTCGCCGGGTCAGCGGCGATCAGCGCCTTGGTGATGTTGGCGATGTACAACTCGGTGTTCGCCAGGTTATGCCAGGCATGCGGGTCGGGAACGGTTTCGCCGTCTTCATCCAGGCTACGCGGTATGACACCGTGGCTCGCGCTGATGACCGGCGCTTTGGTCTCGGTGCTCGTCACCAGTCGATCCAGCCAGGGCTCGAAACCCAAACCATTCTTGATGATGAGTTTGGCTTTGAGCAGCGCCTTGGCGTCGTCCGGTGTCGGCTCGTACGTGTGGGCATCCGCGTCCGCGCCGACCATGTTGGTGATCTGGATATGATCCTTGCCGACCTGTCGGGTCATGTCGGCAAGGATGCTGAAGCTGGTGACCACCTGAAGTTTTTCGGCGGCAGACAGCGACATCGACACCATCAAACTGAACAGCACGAGTAGAGCGCGCATCGGGTAACACCTCATTGGGATGTGAGCAAAGGTGGGCGGCGCAGCAAGCCGTGCACCGGTCCTGACACCACGGACAACAGATACCAACCGCCTGCGACCAACACGATTGCCGGACCACTGGGTAGCGAGTAATAGAACGAGATCAACAGACCGAGCCACACCGAGAGGCTGCCGAGCAAGGCCGCGACGACTATCAGTACCGGCAGGCGGCGACTCCAGAAACGCGCCGCAGCGGCAGGCAACATCATCAAGCCGACCACCATCAACGCGCCGATCGCCTGGAAACCGATGACCAGATTCAACACCACCAGCGTCAGGAACACGCCGTGGGCCAGTGGGCCGAGTCGGCTGACGGTTTGCAGAAAAAGCGGGTCGAGGGTGTCGAGCAGCAGTGGTTTGTAGATCAGTGCCATGGCAATCAGACTCAGGCCTGAAACCCAGAGCATGCCGGTCAAGGTGGGGCCGTCGACCGCCAGCGCCGAGCCAAACAGCAGGTGCAACAGGTCCAGGCGTTTGCCGGCGATGCCGAGAATCAGTACGCCACAGGCCAGGGAAATCGGGTAAATCGCCGCGAGGCTGGCGTCCTCTCGCAGGCCGGTGCGTCGTGTAATCCAGGCAGCGAGGCCCGCCATACTCAGGCCGGCGCCGAGGCCGCCGATGGTCAATGCCGGGAGGCTCAATCCGGCAAACCAGAAGCCTAAAGCCGCACCGGGAAGAATGCCGTGGGCGACGGCATCGCCGATCAGGCTCATGCGCCTGAGGATCAGAAACACCCCCAGCGGGGCTGTGCTGCACGCCAGGACCAAACCACCGAGCAGCGCCCGACGCATGAAGACGAATTCGTGGAACGGTTGCCAAAGATGCGTAGCAGCGATCATCAGGCCACCTGCGCTTGTGGTTGTTGGCGGATCAGTTCGGTGCTCGGACCAACTACGCAACCGCTGCTTTTGATCAGCAATGTTTGTGGAATGTGCTCGCGGACAGAAGCGAGGTCATGGCACACGACCATCAGCGTCCGGCCTTCGAGGTGCCAGTCGTGCAAGTGCTTCCAGAGCAATGCCTGGCCGAGTTCATCAAGGGCCGCGTGGGGTTCGTCGAGTAACAGCAAGGGTGCTTCGGTCAGGCTCAATCGGGCGAGCAGGGCGCGTTGCAATTCACCGCCGGAGAGGGCCATCAGGGGGCGATCTTCCAGGCCGTTCAGGCACCAGTTTTCGAGGACGGTTTTCAGTCGTTGGCTGCGGGTCTCCGGTGATTGTTTGTTGCCCCAGAAACCGGCGGCGACCAATGCCTGGAGGCTGATCGGGAATTGCCTGTCGAGGTGTTGTTGCTGGGGCAGGAACGACACGCCGCCCTTGAGTGGAACACTCAGTCGCACCTTTCCGGCCAATGGTTTTTGCAAACCGGCGATGACCTTCAGCAGGCTGCTTTTACCGCAACCGTTCGCACCGATGATGGCGGTCAGGCTGCCCGTCGGCAGTTCGAGGTCCAGCGCCGGCGTGAGTGGCTGACCTGGTGCACCCCAGCGCAAGGCGTGGCAACCAATCATGCGAGCTCCCAGTTGAAGCGGCTTTCGGCTACGGCGTCATGGGCGTGCAGACTTTCGGCGTGGATGACGCTGATGTGGAAGGCATTGATGCCCGTGGAGCGTTTCAGGGCCAGATTCAAACGGCGTGCGGCGTCTTCGCAGAACATCAGGTTCTGACCATTGGCCAGGGCGAAGGCTTGTTCGTCGGCGCGTTTTACCGCGGTTTGAACGGCTGTACCGAGTGCGGCTTCGGCGTCGTTGATGACGGCGATCAGAGGCAACTCATCGACAAAATCAGCGAGCCGTACGCGCAACTTTGCGCTGCTGCGTTGGCTGTGAGGTGTGGCGACGATGCCGCTTGTGGAGCCGAGCCACGCTAAAACGTCGGCGTGTTGCAGTGACTTGTTGGCGAAATCATCGGCGAACTGCTGCTGAATCAACTGTCGAGAAAGCGCCGCGGAACATGGACAGGTTGAGGAATAAGGCACGTCGATTTTTAGTTCCACGTGGAACATCGCGTTTTTCAAACGCGCTTCGATGCTGACCGGATAGCTTTTCCAGCCTGCCAATGGGCTGATCAGCGCCGACCTTTTCAGCAACAAATCGGCGTGAATGGTTAGGTGAGCACTTCTGGAAAGCCCTTCATGGCTCTCAAGAAAACGCTGTAAAACCCTGCGCAATAAAGCAGGTGAAAGGCTTTCCTGCTCCAGTAATTCAAGCGCCAGATAGAGCCGTGACATGTGAATGCCACGCGCGTTGCCATCGTCGAGACTCACGCCGGCATCGGCCTTTGCATTCAGTCGTTGGCCATCAAACAAAACAGGAAGAGCAATGCCGCACATGCCCACCCACTCCAGTGGCAGGGCTTGGCGTGAGGCCTGCGCGGCGATATCCGGCAGAGTCAGCGCATTCATGAGCAGGTCCATCGAGGGAGTTGATTTGGCATGTTATAGTATAACAATTAAATCGACGATGCCTTTTTCATGAACAGGTTTTCATCCTGCACGACACCACTTGCTCAACCTGATTCTGGCCAGCGTGGCCATTGGCGCGTCGGCTACGCAAATTCGAAGAAAAACAGGCAGACCTAACAGCCGGCAATCCGGCTGCAGGTGAATTTGGCGCTGCTGCCGCCGGAACTGGAAAACCGGTTGATCGTGGTCCAGCCGACGCGTTGGTTGTAGCCAACCCAAGCTTCGCCATCGGAAGCGATGCCGGTGAAAAACGTAAGTTGACCGTAGCGGCTGTTGGTCTGCACCCAATAGCGTTTTCCGGCCATTTCGAAACCCCGCAAATAGATTGTGCTTCCGGCGGTATTGACGCTGTAGGCGTTGCCATCCGCATCCACGCAGGCCAGCAGGTTCGCGCTTCGGGTGCACCTGGTCAGGCTCGGGACCTGTGCCAGCGCGTCGGCTGCAGCCAGCAGGGAAAGCATTATCAACGCAGGTTTCAGGGCGTTGCGCATGGGGATTCTCACGAAGGGAATGCGTTCAGCATCGTGTCCTTTGGCCGGTTGGGCAAGAGGGGATGGTTTATTTGTGTTGTTATACTATAACATTAAAATAAGCCCGACACAGCGACCGGGCATCCCTGTGAGGAATATGCAGATGTCCAATCGACTCCCCGTGACCGTTCTCTCCGGCTTTCTTGGTGCCGGAAAAAGTACACTTCTTAATTACATACTACGTAATCGTGATGGTTTGCGGGTTGCAGTCATCGTCAACGATGTGAGCGAAATCAACGTCGATGGCACCGAAGTCCAGCGTGATGTCAGCCTGAATCGGGCTGAAGAACGGTTGGTGGAAATGAGCAACGGGTGTATTTGCTGTACGTTACGTGAAGATCTGCTGGAGGAAGTAAGTCAACTCGCCGGGGAGGGTCGTTTCGACTACCTGCTGATCGAATCCACCGGTATTTCCGAACCGCTGCCAGTAGCGGAGACCTTCACCTTTCGCGATGAAAACGGGCAGAGCCTCAACGACATCGCACGTCTCGACACCATGGTCACGGTAGTCGATGGCATGAATTTCCTGCTCGATTACCAGGCTGCCGAAAGCCTGGCTTCCCGAGGAGAAACCCTTGGGGAAGAGGACGAGCGTTCGATTACCGATCTGTTGATTGAGCAAGTCGAGTTCGCTGATGTGATTTTGCTCAGCAAGATCGATTTGATCAGCAGCCACGAACGCGAGGAGCTGATTGCCATCCTTGAACGGCTCAACGCCCGGGCAGAAATCATTCCGATGGCGATGGGCGAAATCCCCTTGAATAAAATTCTAAACACCGGTCGTTTTGACTTCGAAAAGGCTGCCCAGGCACCGGGATGGCTGCAGGAACTGCGTGGCGAACACGTACCGGAAACCGAAGAGTACGGCATTGCTTCCAGCGCCTACCGGGCACGCCGACCGTTTCATCCGCAGCGCTTCTTCAACTTCATCAACGGCTCTTGGGACAACGGCAAACTGCTGCGCTCCAAGGGCTTTTTCTGGCTGGCAAGCAAGCACATGGACGCCGGCAGCTGGTCTCAGGCCGGAGGTATGATGCGCTATGGTTTTGCCGGGCGCTGGTGGCGTTTCGTGCCGAAAAACCAATGGCCGCAGGATGCGGAAAGTACCGCCGGGATCATGAAAAACTGGACTGCCGACAGCGGAGACTGTCGCCAGGAACTGGTATTCATCGGCCAGAACATCGACTTCACGCAGCTAGCGGCCGAGCTGGACGCCTGCCTGCTGACCGATGAGGAAATGGCGCTCGGTGTAGAAGGCTGGCGATTGTTGGCTGATCCATTCGGCCCTTGGTACGAAGAGGCTGCCTGACCCGCTGCGCAAGCTTCAAGGCTTGAGCCAGGTGCCCTGGCTCTGGGCCTCGCAGTACGGCTGTAAATACGCCGCGTCGGTGGCAACTCCGTAATAGTGAATATCTTGCCGGTAGGGCATATTGGCGACTTGGGCGTTGCTGCAGATACCAAATGCGCCGCCGGGGCATTGGTCGACATACTTCACTTCGACTTTCTGCCCCGCCAGGTTCGGCTGGCAGAAACCATCGGCAAAGAGCTTTGGCGGGATGTTGCGGTTCTGCTGGCAAACCTGGACGTCAAGCCGCTCGGCCTGGCTGTGAACCACACACGCCTGGGCCAGCGCCTCGCCTGAAACGAGTGCCAGGAGCAACGACAAGCCAATCAACCGCATCCATCACCTCCTCAGAAACCATCGACCATGCTGCAGAATATCCCCACTCATGTCATTGCCGGCCCGTTGGGCGCCGGCAAGACCAGCCTGATAAAGCACCTGCTGGCCCAGCGTCCGGCCGGCGAGCGGTGGGCGGTGCTGATCAACGAGTTTGGCCAGATCGGTCTCGACGCTGCGCTACTGACCCGGGATGCCGATGGTATCGCACTGGGCGAAGTGGCCGGGGGCTGCTTGTGTTGCGTCAATGGGGCACCGTTTCAGATTGGACTTGGGCGATTGTTGCGCAAGGCGCAACCGGACCGGCTGTTCATCGAACCCTCGGGGCTGGGGCATCCGGCGCAGTTGCTCAGGCAATTGAGCGAAGCGCCGTGGCAAGGCGTGTTGGCTGTTCAGCCTTGTGTGCTGGTGCTGGACGCCCAGTCGCTCGCCGCTGGCAAACCGTTGCCGGATGCGCAACAGCAAGCGCTGAGCCATGCGGGATTGTTACTGCTGAACAAGTCGGAAGGTTTCGACGAAGAACGTCGCCAGCGAGTCGCCGCGCTATTGCCGCCGACCCCCCTGTGCTGGACGCAACAGGCGGTTTTACCGTTGAGCGAGTTGCCGGGGTTGAATACCAAAGCGCAGGCAGGTGTGGATAACTTCGTCGTGCCCAAGGGATTGGCGCAGTTGCCGGCCGTCTGGAGCGATCGCGCATTGCCAATCTGCTTGAGTCAGGAGCAGGACGGTGGCTGGAGCATCGGTTGGCGTTGGCACCCAGGCCAGGTGTTTGATGCCGCTCTGGTTAGCCAGTGGCTTGAGGACGCTGGCTGGAGGCGGGCGAAGCTGGTTATCCACAGTGTCGAAGGGTGGGTCTCGGCGAATGCGGTGGATAACTCGGTGCTGGACTGGCAGCCCAGTGAATGGCGGCAGGATTCACGTATCGAGCTGATTTTCAGTGAACCGCAGAATGCAGAACTGTTGCAGAGTGAGCTCGCAGCGTGCCGATCCGAATCGGGTTAGTGGTTCAAGGCCGCCACTTGGTGTGTTCCTGACGCCACTGGCTCAGCTCGATCACCTCTGCGCGAGGCTTCACCACATCGACCACCGGTTCGGTTTCGTCGAATGGGACCGGATAGGGCGCCAGCTCAATCTGTGCGCTGTGAGCTCCGAACTGGGTGATGGTGCCGTTGTGGCGGGTTTCGCCGGTCACGGTGAACTCGAAGTTATACACACGGGCCAGGCGTCGCCGACCACTGGCATCCTTGATGAACGCGATTCTTTTCAAGGCCACGTTGCCGTCGAGCAATTCGATCCCGAGTTTGCTGCAATGCTGTTTGACCCGCTCCAGTGCGCGCTCGCGCAAGCCGTGGTTGTGCCATAGCCATGCGCCGGCAGTGGCGAAAAGCATCAGCACGAATATATTTCCAAGGGTCAGCATTAACAGGGTGCTCCAACAAGATAGTGTCAGCTTAACTGTGTCGCTGGTCTGTCGTACAGGCTGCGTTTAGTCGCATACTGCGCGGCTAGAATTTCAATCGTTTTACGGAAATCCACCGCATGAAACGTACTCCGCATTTGCTCGCTATCCAGTCTCACGTGGTATTCGGTCACGCCGGCAACAGTGCCGCGGTTTTCCCGATGCAACGGGTCGGGGTGAATGTCTGGCCGCTCAACACCGTGCAGTTCTCCAATCACACCCAGTACGGTCAGTGGGCCGGTGAAGTGCTGGCGCCGCACCAGATTCCTGACCTGGTCGAAGGCATCGCGGCGATTGGCGAGTTGGGCAACTGCGATGCGGTGCTCTCCGGTTACCTCGGCAGTGCGGCCCAGGGCCGGGCGATCCTGACGGGGGTGGCGCGGATCAAGTCGATGAATCCCAAGGCGCTGTACCTGTGTGACCCGGTCATGGGGCATCCGGAGAAGGGTTGCAGTGTTCCGGCGGAAGTCAGTGATTTTCTGCTGGAAGAGGCCGCTGCCGTGGCGGACTTCATGTGCCCGAACCAGCTGGAGCTGGACAGCTTCTCCGGGCGCAAGCCGCTATCGCTGTTCGATTGCCTGGCAATGGCGCGTGCATTGCTGGCGCGCGGCCCGAAAGCGGTGCTGGTCAAGCATCTGGACTATCCCGGTAAACCGGCAGAGGTCTTCGAGATGCTGTTGGTGACGGCCGAAGGCAGTTGGCATTTGCAGCGCCCGTTGCTGGCGTTTCCGCGTCAGCCGGTGGGCGTTGGCGATCTGACGTCCGGTCTGTTCCTGGCGCGGGTGCTGTTGGGCGACAGCCTGGTGGCCGCCTTCGAGTTCACGGCGTCGGCGGTGCATGAAGTACTGCTGGAAACCCAGGCGTGTGCCAGCTACGAGTTGGAGTTGGTTCGGGCTCAGGACCGGATTGCCCATCCGCGGGTGCGGTTCGAGGCAACACCAATCAGTCTCTGATTGAGTGTTGAAACCATTCGCGAGCAAGCCCGCTCCCACATTGGATCTTTGGTGTTGCATAGATCCAATGTGGGAGCGGGCTTGCTCGCGAAGGCTATCTAGAGAACACCATCAGCCTGCCTGACCAGCTCAGGCGTCGCCCTTGATGTCCTGATAACGCTTTTCCAGCTCCTGACGAATCTGCCGGCGCTGTTGGGCCTGCATGTAGCGGCGCTTGTCTTCACTGTTCTGCGGTTGCAGCGGTGGTACCGGTGCAGGTTTACGCTGGTCATCCACTGCGACCATGGTGAAGAAGCAACTGTTGGTGTGACGCACCGAGCGTTCGCGGATGTTCTCGGTCACCACTTTGATGCCCACCTCCATGGAGGTGTTGCCGGTGTAGTTGACCGAGGCGAGAAAGGTCACCAGTTCGCCGACATGGATCGGCTCACGGAAAATGACCTGATCAACCGACAGGGTCACCACATAGCGGCCGGCATAACGGCTGGCGCAGGCGTAGGCCACTTCGTCGAGGTACTTGAGCAGGGTGCCGCCGTGAACATTGCCAGAGAAGTTGGCCATGTCGGGGGTCATCAATACCGTCATCGACAGCTGGGCGTTTCCGGGTTCCATAGCATTCTCACGGGTCAAGGCCAGGTTTGAGGGATGCACCTCTGCGGGTGCCTCAGCGGTTTTTTCAAACCAACAGTTATCGGGACGCCGGGTGCAGAGTCGCCGTCACGCCGGATCGATCTGTTTCCATATATTGCACCGCCTTTCTGCCAGAAGTCGCGGTGTTACCCTGCAAAAAAGCCCTGCCTCAAGGGCATTTCCTACGCGTAATCCAGATTTTTGTTCTGCTCGATCAGACTTTTCCTGCGTCCGGGGATCGAGCAATGCCATCCAGGGAGTCTCACACCATGCATGCCATCAGTTTCATTCAGGATCTGGCAGTGATCATGTTGATCGCAGGTGTGGTAACCGTGATTTTCCATCGCCTGAAACAACCGGTGGTGCTGGGATACATCGTCGCCGGTTTCATCATTGGTCCGCATACCCCGCCATTCGGCCTGATCCATGACGAAGAAACCATCAAGACCCTGGCCGAACTCGGTGTGATATTCCTGATGTTCTGCCTGGGCCTGGAGTTCAGCCTGCGCAAGTTGTTCAAGGTTGGTGCCACGGCATTCATCGCGGCGTTCCTGGAAATCGTGCTGATGATCTGGATCGGCTACGAGATTGGTCGCTGGTTCGACTGGAACACCATGGATTCACTGTTCCTGGGTGCGATCCTGGCGATCTCCTCGACCACCATCATCGTCAAGGCGCTCAACGATCTGAAGTTGAAGAACGAGCGATTTGCACAGCTGATATTCGGCGTGCTGATCGTCGAAGACATCCTGGGCATTGGCATCATCGCACTGCTGTCCAGCATCGCCGTCAGCGGTACGGTCAGTTCCGGTGAAGTGTTCTCCACAGTCGGCAAGCTATCGCTGTTCATGATCGTCGCATTGGTCATCGGTATTCTGATGGTGCCGCGGTTGCTGGCCTACGTGGCCAGATTCGATAGCAACGAAATGCTGCTGATTACCGTGCTGGGCCTGTGTTTTGGCTTCTGCCTGCTGGTGGTCAAGCTTGAATACAGCATGGTCCTCGGGGCGTTCCTGATTGGCGCGATCATGGCTGAATCCCGGCAACTGCTGAAAATCGAGCGCTTGATTGAACCGGTTCGAGATCTGTTCAGCGCGATTTTCTTTGTGGCCATCGGGCTGATGCTCGATCCGGCGATTCTGCTTCAATACGCGTGGCCAATCGCCGTAATCACCGTAGCCGTGGTGCTTGGCAAGATGCTGTCCTGTGGCCTTGGTGCATTTATCGCTGGCAATGACGGACGCACCTCGCTGCGGGTCGGGATGGGTCTTTCACAGATAGGCGAATTCTCTTTCATCATCGCGGCACTGGGCATGACGTTGCAGGTCACCAGCAACTTTTTATACCCCGTGGCTGTGGCTGTTTCGGTGATCACGACCTTGCTGACGCCTTATCTGATCCGCGCGGCTGATCCATTGTCGATCAAGCTCGCCGGCGTCATGCCAGAACGCCTGGGACGGGTGTTGGGGATGTACGGCGAATGGCTGCGCAGCATTCAGCCCCAGGGTGAGGGGGCGTTGTTGGCGTCGATGATCAGAAGGATTTTGCTGCAGGTTGGGGTCAACCTGGCATTGGTGATCGCGATCTTTCTCTCGGGCGCGTTCTTCGCCGAGCGCATGTCGGCTTACTTGCAAGACTGGGTCAGCGATTCGAGCTGGCAGAAGGCATTGATCTGGGGTGGGGCGCTGTTGTTGTCGCTGCCTTTTTTGATTGCGGCGTACCGCAAGCTAAAGGCACTGTCGATGTTGCTGGCGGAAATGGGCGTGAAGCCGGAAATGGCCGGGCGCCACACGCAGCGAGTGCGTCGGGTGATCGCCGAAGTGATTCCGATCCTGTCGCTGCTGGTGATCTTTTTGCTGCTGGCAGCCTTGTCGGCCAGTATTCTGCCGACCAACAAGTTGCTGGTGCTGATCGCCATCGTCGCGGCCGCCGTGGCGGCGCTGCTGTGGCGCTGGTTTATTCGTGTGCATACGCGGATGCAGGTGGCGTTGCTGGAAACCCTCGATAATCACAAGGAGTCGTCCGGGCATTGACCACCCCGCGGCGTTGGCTGGATCAGCTTTCCAGCCAGACGTCCCGCGCCCAGTGCCACACGGACTCCCAGGTTTCTTCGGCGATCAGCTCTTCTTCGGCCTGCCAAAACACCACGGTGCCGTCCTCTTCGACCAGGTAGTAGTCATCACCGACCTGGCAGATAGGAATCATGCTGCGATCAACGCCAGCGTCCCAGGCGTTGGCGGCAACGTCGGGCAGGTAGGTATGGGATTGCGGGTCGGTCACGGTGACCGGTTCCAGGCTACCGTAGACCACATCGCTGACGGTCAGCAGAAACTCTCTGAAGACGAACGGAATGTCGATGAACAGTTGTTCTTCGATTTCGACCAGCAGGTCTTCGTCGGGCAATTCCAAGGGGACCGGTACCGGTTCGTTGGCTTCACGCAGTTGTTCGATGATTTCTTCCACGTCCGGGATCCTCTTGCTTGTATGGCGCGGTTTATATGGGGCGGTTTATACAGTAGCTCGCTATAGATGCAACCGCGAAATAGAAAACCCCGGCCGAGGCCGGGGTTTTTATTGCAGCAGGTGAAACGTGGAGGGTGATCAGCCGTTCTGGCGGATACCGGCCACCAGCCAAGGCTGGTTTTCGCCCTGTGCACGTTCCATGTTCCAGCTTTCGCTGAAGACTTCGCCCTGGTCGAAACGCGAGGTTTTCGACACGCCAGTGAAGGTCAGGGTGGCGATGGTCTTGTCGGCGCGATCGTCCACACCGTCCAGTTGTACATTGAGGTTATCAATGTAGGTGGACTGGAAACCATCGCCCAGGTCAGCTCGCTCACGCTTGAGGAACTCCAGCATTTGCGGGGTGACGAATTCGGCGATCTTGTCCATTTCGTTGGCGTCCCAGTGCTGTTGCAGGGACTGGAAATGATTGCGTGCCGCTTCGACGAAGTTACTTTCGTTGAACCAGGCTGGAGCGTTGATCACCGGACGAGCGGCAACAGGCGCTGGCGAACCACCGAAGATCGAACCGCCGGCAGGCTTTTGTTCGAACGCTTCACGTTGCATCGGCGCGTGGCCGGCCGGAGCGTAATGCTCCTGCTGCTTGCGCCGACGGGCGGCGATAAAGCGGAAGACCAGGAACGCAATGACGGCCATGATCAGGATGTCGAAGATCTGCATGCCCTGGAAGCCGCCACCCATGAACATGGATGCCAGCAGGCCACCGGCCGCGATACCGGCCAGAGGGCCGAGCCAGCGCGAAGCGCCACCGGCCTTGGCAGCGGCGCCAGCGGCACCGGCAGCACCAGCGGTCGCCGCGGCGCCACCCATGCCTGGGGAAGAAGGAGCCATCTGGCTGGTCTGGTGCGTCGGCGCAGCGCCTGCGCTTTTGCCACCACCGAAGCGCTTGGCGGCATTGACGTCGAGACTCATCGTCAGGCCGATGCACAACGCCATGGCGATGCTAAGAAAACGTTTCATAAAGGGAATTCCCATTTGTGGAAGGCACGCGCGCCATGTTGCACAGCTGAAGTGTTACTGGCTAGCGGCAGAGTGTTTCGGGCTTTTGCCTGACAGGTCATGTTCAGCTTCAGTCAGTGCAATAAGGCCTTTTGACTTTGGTATGTCAGATGAATGGATAAGTTTTGTAGGACGTTCGCCTAGCGTCGCAGGGCCAGCATGACGACTCCGGCCGTGATCAGACCGATTCCGCCCCATTGGCGCAGGTCGAGTTTTTCACCCAGCAGGACAACGCCAAGAATGGCCACCAGCACCACGCTGAGTTTGTCCACTGGGGCAACCAGTGACGCCGGACCAACCTTGAGTGCGCGGAAATAGCAGATCCACGATGCACCAGTGGCCAGGCCCGACAACAGCAGGAACAGGTAGCTCTTCGCAGAGATCGATCCCAAAGACTGATATTGGCCCGTGGCGTACAAAATCAAGGCCAGACTGACCAATACCACTATCGTACGTAGCAGGGTGGCGAAGTCAGAGTTGACGTTTTCGATGCCGACTTTCGCGAAAATGGCAGTCATCGCCGCGAACGCCGCCGATAACAGGGCCCAGAATGTCCAAGAGGAAAAAAAGCCTGAGCCCATATTTGTTCCCTTTCATTCACATAGGCCAACGCCTAACCCTGTGGGAGCGGGCTTGCTCGCGAAGGCAGCACCGCGGTTCATCAGAAACACCGCGTGATCGTTCTTCGCGAGCAAGCCCGCTCCCACATTAGACTTCTGGCGGTCTTTTAGATTGCTTCCAGCTTGGCATAACCCAGCATCAGCCACTTGCTGCCTTCGCTGAAGTTCACCTGCACCCGGGCCTGGGCCCCGGCGCCTTCGAAGTTGAGGATCACACCGTCACCGAAAATCGAGTGGCGCACAGTCTGGCCGAGGCTGAAGCCGGTTTCCGGAATCTCGCTGCCGCTGAACAGGTTGCTGCCACTCATTGACTGGTTACCACCAAAAGGACGGCTGACGCTGTTGGACAGCCGCACCTCCTGAATCAGACCTTTCGGCACCTCGCGTACGAAGCGCGACACCTTGTTGTAGGTTTCGCTGCCATAAAGGCGTCGGGTTTCAGCGTAGGTCATCACCAGGTTCTGCATGGCCCGGGTGATGCCGACGTAGGCCAGACGACGCTCTTCCTCAAGGCGGCCGGGTTCTTCCAGGCTCATCTTGTGCGGGAACAGGCCTTCTTCCATACCCACCAGGAACACATAAGGAAATTCCAGGCCTTTGGCGCTGTGCAGGGTCATCAGTTGAATGCTGTCTTCGTGTTCGTCGGCCTGGGTATCGCCGGCCTCCAGCGACGCGTGACCGAGGAACGCTGCCAATGGCGTCAGGTCTTCGTCTTCTTCGCTGTTTTCGAAGTTGCGCGCAGCGCTGACCAGTTCCTCAAGGTTTTCTACCCGGGCCTGGCCTTTCTCGCCTTTTTCCGCTTCGTGATAGGCAATCAGCCCCGACTGCTCGATGACGGTCTGGGTCATCAGGTGCAGCGGCATTTCCATGCACTTGGCGGCGAGGTTCTCGATCAGCTCGATAAACGCGCCAAGGGCACCGGCCGCACGACCGGTCAGACCTTTGTTGGCCACCAGTTGGCGCATCGCTTCCCACATCGACACATCACTGTGGCGCGCATGGTCGCGGATCGCTTCGACGGTTTTCTCGCCGATGCCACGGGCCGGCACGTTGATCACCCGTTCCAGCGCGGCGTCGTTGCCCCGCCCTTCGAGCAATCGCAGGTAAGCCATGGCGTTCTTGATTTCCGCGCGTTCGAAGAAGCGCTGGCCGCCATAGATACGGTACGGAATGCGTTCACGCAGCAGCGCTTCTTCCAAAACCCGTGATTGGGCGTTGGAGCGGTACAGAATCGCGATATCGCTGCGAGACAGGCCGGTTTTCAGCGCACTTTCTATGGTTTCGACTACGTAGCGTGCTTCGTCGTGTTCGTTGAAGGCGGCGTACAGGTTGATGGCTTCGCCGTCGCCACCATCGGTCCACAGCTCTTTGCCCAGGCGCCCGGTGTTGTTGGCGATCAAGGCGTTGGCGGCTTTCAGGATGCCGGCGGTGGAGCGATAGTTTTGCTCCAGACGAATGGTTTCGGCGTCCGGGAAGTCTTCGGAATACTGGTAGATGTTCTCGATTTTCGCGCCGCGCCAGCCGTAGATCGACTGGTCGTCGTCGCCCACCACCATCAGGCTGTCGCCACCCTTGGCCAGCAGGCGCAACCAGGCGTATTGCACGGCGTTGGTGTCCTGGAATTCGTCCACCAGAATGTGTCGGAAACGCTTTTGATAGTGAGCGAGCAGACCCGGGTGATCGCGCCACAGATCGAGGGCGCGCAGCAGCAATTCGGAGAAGTCGATGACGCCCGCACGCAGGCAGGCGGCCTCGTAGGCTTCATAGATGCCGCGCATGGTTGCCAGGAACAGGTCACCGCTGGCTTGAATGTGTTGCGGACGCAGGCCTTCGTCTTTCTGCCCGTTGATGAACCATTGGGCCTGACGGGCCGGCCAACGCTGTTCGTCCAGGCCGAGCTCGCGGATCACCCGCTTGACCAGCCGTTGCTGGTCATCGCTGTCGAGGATCTGGAACGTCTGGCTCAAGCCCGCTTCCTGCCAGTGCGCCCGCAACAAGCGGTGCGCCAGGCCGTGGAAGGTGCCAACCCACATGCCGGCCGGGTTGATACCCATCAGTTGCTCGATGCGCTGGCGCATCTCGGCAGCAGCCTTGTTGGTGAAGGTCACCGACAGGATGGAGTGGGGCGAGGCGTTTTCGACCTGGATCAGCCAGGCGATACGGTGCACCAGCACTCGGGTTTTACCGGAACCAGCACCGGCCAGGACCAACTGACGACCCACGGGGGCCGCTACGGCCTGGCGTTGGGCATCGTTGAGGGAGTTCAGCAGAAGGGAGAGATCATCGCGCATCGGGGCATTCTAGGGGGCCGCGACACACCGGGCAAACTCCACTTCGATTTAGCCGATGAAAGTTATGCAAAGGACGACCGGTCAGTCATCGGCTGCAGGCGTTGGCGGGGCGTGCCTTCGGCGTTTTCAGGGGCGTCGGCGGCTGAAAAATTTGGCGATTTATTGATCAGCAGCAGTTTGGTCCGGGCAATTGCTTGTGTATGCTCCGAGCAGTTTCGGGCCCATGCTCATCATTATAAGAACAAGAACATTGCCTATGACCCTCAGCTTCGACCTGTCGGGCCCCACTGTGGAGCCCCGGGTTATCCGAAAGCAATACGCCATGGAAATGGCGGTCGAACGCACGCGCCTGCTGTATCAGGGCTCGCTGCTGCCCACGTTGTTCATGCTGATCAATGGTCTGGTCTGTGCCGGTTTGCTCTGGAGCCCGCAGCGCTACTTCCTGGTCAGCGTGTGGCTGGTCTGGTTGCTGTCGCTGGTGGCATTGCGGGTCATCCAGGTCGCCGCCTTTGATTCGGCCATTCCCAACCGTCAAGCCAACCCAGTCTGGGGACGCATGTTTTTGCTCGGTTCGGGCCTGACCGGCCTGACCCTGGCGGGTGCCGGTATCGCGCTGATCCCCGCCGACAATTTCATCCAGCAAGCCTGGGTGTTCGGCCTGATCGGCGCCGCGGCATTGTCGGCCAGCGTTGCTTACGCAGTGAGTCTGCCGGCCTTCCTGTCTTTTACCTTGCCCTGCCTGTTGCCGGCCATTGCCTATATGTTCTGGGGCGCAGATGAGCAACAGCACGGCTGGGGCTGGTTCGGCCTGATATTGCTCGGTGCGCTGAGTGTCGTGGCCTGGCAGGTCAATCGTTTGATCGATCACGGACTGTTGCGGCGTTTTCAGAATCAGGCGCTGATCGAGCATTTGCAACACGCCCGCAATTGCAGTGACCAACTCAATCAGAAACTGGCCAGGGAAGTTGACCAACGCCGTCGGGCCGAAGACGAGTTGCGTCAAATCCAGGCTGAACTGGAAAGCCGCGTCACCCAGCGCAGCCTGGAACTGGACGCGGCCAACCAGGCCCTGAGCAAAAGCGAAGCACGCCTGGCGCTCGCCTTAAAAGCCAGTGAGTTGGGGCTTTGGGACTGGAATCTGCAGACCGACGAAGTGCATCACACCCTTATTCAAGAGCTGTTCGGTCTGGAGCCGGAATATGTGACAGCGATGCTTCGCCATCTCAAGCCGCGCTTGCACCCCGAGGATCTTCCGGCATTGCGTCGGGCGCTGGTCGAGCACTTGAAGGGCCGAAGCGAGGATTACCAGGTCGAGTACCGGGTGCGTCATGGCGATGGTCACTGGGTCTGGATCGAGGACCGTGGCCGGGCGGTCGAGCGCAACGAAAGCGGCCGGGTCATTCGCATGGTCGGGACGCGCCGCGACATCAGTGCCAGCAAGGTGCTGGAGGAACAACAGCAACTGGCAGCAACGGTGTTCGAGGCAGCCAGTGAGGGCATCGTGATTTTTGATCCCGCCTATGCACTGATTGCCGTCAACCAGGCTTTCAGCCGCGTAACGGGTTATGACATCGAGGACATTCTCGGGCGCAACGTGGTCGAGTTGCCGTGCAGTCGCGACGCCCGCCGGCACTTCACCGCGATCCATCAAGCGCTGGAGCAGCACGGCAGTTGGCAGGGCGAACTGGTGGAAACCCGCAAGAACGGGGAGATGTACCCGCAATGGCTTCAGCTGAATGCCGTGCGTGATCCCCGGGGAAAGATCAGTCATATAGTGGGCTTCTTCGCTGATCTGTCGGCGAGACGCGAATCCGAAGAGCGCATGCGCTACCTGACCCACTATGACGAGTTGACCGGCCTGGCCAATCGCTCGCTGTTTCGTGAACGGTTGAGCGAGGCGCACCAACGGGTACGTCAGGGCGGTTATCGCAGTCTGGCATTGCTGCACATCAATCTGGACCGCTTCAAGCTGCTCAACGACAGCCTCGGCCATGAAGTCGCCGACCAACTGTTGCAAAAAATGGCCCGGCGGATGGTCAACGCGTTGCCGGAGGCAGACACCATCGCGCGCTTGTCCGGCGATGAGTTTGCGGTGCTGTTCAATTCCTACGGCAACCTGTCGAGCCTGGCGCGGGTGGCGACACGGTTGGCAACCAAGTTGCGCCTGCCGGTGACGGTCGAAGGGCATGAACTGGTGGTCAGTGCGTCCATGGGCATCAGCCTGCTTCCGGACAATGCCCGGGAGATGTCTGCATTGGTCAGTCAGTCGAACATGGCCATGCAACATGCCAAGCACTTGGGCGGCAACAACTTCCAGTTCTACACCGACAGTCTGCAAGCCAGCACCCTGGAACGCCTGCAACTGGAAAACCATCTGCGCAAAGCCATCGAAGATAAACAGCTCAAGGTGTATTACCAGCCGAAGCTGTGCCTGGCCACCGGCCGGCTGAACGCCGCCGAAGCGCTGGTGCGCTGGGATCATCCGACCATGGGCCGCGTGCCGCCGGGGGACTTTATCGGGCTGGCCGAGGAAACCGGGCTGATCGGTCCGATCGGCGAGTTCGTGCTGCGTCAGGCCTGCTGGCAAGCCTGTGAATGGCAGCGCCAGGGGCTTGAGCCGATTCGGGTGTCGGTCAATTTGTCGGTGCATCAGTTGCGCCAGGGTAAGTTGGTCAGCCTGGTGCGCCAGGTGCTGGAAGAAACCGGATTGGCGCCGCACTTCCTGGAGCTGGAGTTGACCGAAAGCCAGTTACTGGACAGCGTCGAGCACATCATCGCGACGTTCCAGCAGTTGCGCGATCTGGGGGTGAAACTGGCAATCGATGATTTCGGCACCGGTTATTCATCCCTGAGCTACCTCAAGCGCATTCCTGTGGATTACGTGAAGATTGATCAGGCGTTTATCCGGGGGCTGGGGGAGGGCACCGAGGATGCGGCGATCACCCGGGCGATCATTGCCATGGCTCATGGCTTGTCGTTGAAGGTCGTCGCGGAAGGGGTGGAGCGGGAGGAGCAGCTTGAGTTTCTCAAGCGTGAGCGCTGTGATGAGGTGCAAGGCTATCTGATCAGTCGGCCGGTAGAGGCACAAGACCTGGCGGGTCAGCTGCGAGGGCAGGGCGCGGATTGACTGAGGGTGCTTCCCGTCAGACCGCCAAAAGGCCTGACGGGAAGTTTTCAGTAGGTAATTATTTAATCGGTGATCAGTACTTTATCAATGTGGTGCAGTAACTTGCCTTCGAAAAAAATGCTGACGCCAGTGACGTTGGAATTACCAGCAGTTTTATATTCGACAAGCCTGTCAGTCAGGACTTGAAGTGCAACTTCGTGGGTTGTTTCAAGTTTCAGGTCAAGTCGCAAATCAAACGACTTGTCCTGAAGCTCGCTCAGTACCAGTTTTGGCGTAATGCCAGAGTTTGCAACGGTTACCGTGCCAAAGGCACGGAAGGAAGCAGCGCCGGGCATGCGGTCAATTTGGGCGATCCAGTCTTTGGTTGTAATGGTCATTGTGTGTAACTCCTGTAATTAAAATAATTGCGTCCTGCCTATGTAATATATCCGTCTTTATTAAATTTTTGGTGGCGATAGTTGACTTGTTTGTAAGTTGATGTGGGTTGTGTGTTGTTGATGAGATAACTAATGGTGAAGTTTGTAAGGGGCGGCCCATTTTTGTCGCAACGCCAAAAGGCGAGCATCGATGAGCAACTGGAACGCTGGCGATAAGCGCTACATGGAGCGCGCGTGCCTGAATGTCGAGGGATGTGGTTACGCATTGAGCAGGCAAAAAGCCGATTCATGTAGTATAACTACAAGCGTGCTACATCCCCGGCACCTGCCAATAACAAAGAGTCCAGCCCTTTGAATCTGCTGCAACACATCGCCCAGTCTCGCCACCTGTTACGCAAGTCGGAGCTCAAGGTCGCCGACCACGTGCTGCTTGATCCTGCGGCCGTGATGCACAGTTCCATGGCCGACCTGGCCCACAGCGTGGGCATCAGCGAGCCGACCATCGTGCGTTTTTGCCGCGCCATCGGTTGCTCCGGTTTCCAGGACCTGAAGTTGAAGCTTGCCCAGAGCCTGGCGGCGGGTGCGAGTTTTGGCCAGTTCGCGATCCATGAGGATGACTCGGTCGCCGACTACAGCCTGAAAATCTTCGACACCACATTGCACACCCTGATGGAGGTTCGCGAGAAACTCGATCCGGTGGAGTTGCAGCGTGCGGTGACGCTGATGTCCCAGGCCCAGCGTGTCGAGTTCTATGGCTTCGGCGCCTCGGGTGCGGTCGCGGCAGACGCCCAGCACAAGTTCTTTCGTTTGCTGCTGACCGCAGCGGCGTATTCCGACCCGCACATGCAGGCGATGTCGGCGGTGACCCTGAAGCCGACCGATGTGGCGATCTGCATTTCCCAGTCGGGGCGTTCCAAGGATTTGCTGATCACCGCCAACCTGGTGCGTGAAAGCGGTGCTTCGTTGATCACCCTGTGCCCGAGCCAGACGCCGTTGGCCGAGCTGTCGACCGTCAACCTGGCGATCGATGTGCATGAGGACACCGAAATCTACACGCCGTTGACCTCGCGAATCGCCCACCTGGTCGTCATCGACGTGTTGGCGATGGGTGTGGCCATGGCGCGCGGACCGAGCCTGGTCAACCACCTCAAGAGCGTCAAGCGCAGCCTTCGCAGTTTGCGGTTGTCGCCCAAGTCGGTGAAGGCGCTGGACGACTGATCTCAAGACTGGCGCGGACCCTGTGGCGAGGGAGCTTGCTCCCGCTCGGCTGCGCAGCAGTCGCAAAATCCTGGGGCCGCTTCGCGACCCAACGGGAGCAAGCTCCCTCGCCACAGGTACAGCGTGCCCACCAAATTTTCATTAGTCTGTAATCAACGAGCCGCCAAACCGTCATCCCGCGCGCCTATCTTGAAACTCCCGTACTCGCCTTGGGAGACTCGAAATGGCCATGCCCTACGAAGAACGCAACAGCGCTGTCAAAACCCGTCGTCAGCAAGAAGATCAGCGCCGCATGGAATTCCGTCGCGCCATTGAAGATCGCTGCGAACGCCGTCAGCTTCTGGCCGAAATTGGCGATTTTCCGGAGCTGGAGCTCAACTTCTGGCAGTCATCTCCCTCGACTTCCCGTCGAAACGCTCAACCAGCGCGCTGATCTGAATGCGTTCGCTACGGATAAACGCCAGGAAGGCGTGAGCCACCGGTGACAGGCGTTTCGCCTTGGCCTGCACCAGACACCAGCTGCGGTAGAGCGGCAATTCTTCGACCGGCAACTCGATCAGTCCGCCGGTTGCCAGTTCAAGGTTCAGGGCGTGGCGCGTCAACAGCGCAACGCCCAGACCTGCCAGTACACATTCACGCTGGGCTTCGGCAGACGAGACTTCCTGAGTCTGGTTGAAGTGCACGCGCTTCTCTTTGAAGTATTCTTCGCACGCAAGCCGCGTCCCGGAGCCCGGCTCACGCAACAGTAGTGTGTAGGGTTCGAGATCCTGCAAACGCAGCGGCCCCATATGACACAGCGGGTGATCCGGTGGCGCCACGGCGACGATCGGGTTGTTCAGGAACGGCAGGAACTCCAGGCCCATGTCCTGGGGCACCATGGACATGATCACCAGGTCGTCGCGGTTGTCCGACAGGCGCCGAATGACCTGGCCGCGATTGACCACTGTCAGTTGCAGGTTCACTTCCGGGTGCTGGCGTTTGAATGCGGCAAACAAGTGCGGCACGAAATACTTGGCGCTGGATTCCACCGCCAGTTTCAGTTGCCCCTGCAACGAGCCCTGCATGTCCGACAGCTGCATGTCGAGGTTTTCCAGGCGTCCGAAAATATCCCGGCTGGCCCGCTGTAACGCTTCAGCGGCTTCGGTCATGTAGAGTTTTTTGCCGACGTAATCGAACAAAGGCTGGCCAATCAGCTCTTCAAGTTGACGAATCTGTAGGCTGACGGCAGGTTGTGTGAGCGACATTTCCTCGGCCGCACGGCTGTAGGAACGCAAATCACAGACTTCATTGAAGATCTGCAATTGCCGCAAAGTCATACGCATCAATGACTTACGCATTATCTGGTCGCTCTCGTCGCTGGCTGGTGATTCAACTATAAGTCTTTACTTATGCATGACCCAATTTTTATTCATTTTTGTTAATCCCTTGTGGGCGCTAGTGTGGACCTGCGACCAAATTGAAACATTTGGTCACGCGTCGACCTGGGTCTAGCAGGTCGTGGGTACCACCGGCTCAAGGGAAACTCCAAGTGATAACAAAGATCCTGATCGCCAACCGTGGTGAGATTGCCGTACGAATCGTACGTGCCTGCGCCGAAATGGGCATTCGCTCGGTCGCGATCTACTCCGACGCCGACCGCCATGCCCTGCATGTGAAGCGTGCGGACGAAGCCCACAGCATTGGTGCCGAGCCGCTGGCCGGTTACCTGAACCCGCGCAAGCTGGTGAACCTGGCGGTGGAAACCGGCTGCGATGCACTGCACCCTGGTTACGGATTCCTTTCGGAAAACGCCGAACTGGCAGAGATCTGTGCCGAACGCGGGATCAAGTTCATCGGTCCATCGGCTGAAGTCATTCGCCGCATGGGCGACAAGACCGAAGCCCGCCGCAGCATGATCAAGGCCGGCGTACCGGTTACCCCCGGCACCGAAGGTAACGTGTCGGGCATCGAAGAAGCCCTGACCGAAGGCGATCGCATCGGCTACCCGGTGATGCTCAAGGCCACGTCCGGTGGCGGCGGCCGCGGTATTCGTCGCTGCAACAGCCGCGAAGAACTCGAACAGGCCTTCCCTCGCGTGATTTCCGAAGCCACCAAGGCATTCGGTTCGGCGGAAGTGTTCCTGGAAAAATGTATCGTCAATCCGAAGCACATCGAAGCGCAGATTCTTGGCGACAGCTTCGGCAACGTGGTGCACCTGTTCGAGCGTGACTGCTCGATCCAGCGCCGCAACCAGAAGCTGATCGAGATCGCCCCGAGCCCGCAACTGACCCCGGAACAGCGCGCCTACATCGGCGACCTGTCGGTGCGTGCGGCCAAGGCCGTGGGTTACGAGAACGCCGGTACCGTGGAGTTCCTGCTCGCCGAGGGCGAGGTGTACTTCATGGAGATGAACACCCGGGTGCAGGTGGAACACACCATCACCGAAGAAATCACCGGCATCGACATTGTCCGCGAGCAGATCCGCATCGCTTCCGGCCTGCCGCTCTCGGTGAAACAGGAAGACATCCAGCACCGTGGCTTCGCACTGCAGTTCCGGATCAACGCCGAAGACCCGAAGAACAACTTCCTGCCGAGCTTCGGCAAGATCACCCGTTACTACGCACCCGGCGGCCCCGGTGTGCGTACCGACACGGCGATCTACACCGGCTACACCATTCCACCGTTCTACGACTCGATGTGCCTGAAACTGGTGGTGTGGGCGCTGACCTGGGAAGAGGCGATGGACCGTGGTTTGCGCGCCCTCGATGACATGCGTCTGCAAGGGGTCAAGACCACTGCCGCGTACTACCAGGAAATCCTGCGTAACCCGGAATTCCGTAGCGGCCAGTTCAACACCAGCTTCGTTGAAAGCCACCCTGAACTGACTAACTACTCGATCAAGCGCAAACCCGAAGAGCTGGCCCTGGCCATCGCCGCCGCCATCGCCGCCCACGCAGGCCTGTGAGGAATAGAACAATGAGCAAACCCCCTGTTTCTAAAAAGATAAACGTTACCGACACGATCCTGCGCGACGCCCACCAATCGCTGCTCGCCACCCGCATGCGCACCGAAGACATGCTGCCGATCTGCGACAAGCTCGACAAAGTCGGCTACTGGTCGCTGGAGTGCTGGGGCGGCGCGACGTTCGACGCCTGCGTACGTTTCCTGAAGGAAGACCCGTGGGAGCGTCTGCGCCAACTGCGCGCCGCGCTGCCTAACACCCGCCTGCAAATGCTGTTGCGCGGCCAGAACCTGCTGGGCTACCGCCACTACAGCGACGACGTGGTCAAAGCCTTCGTCGCCAAGGCCGCGGTCAATGGCATCGACGTGTTCCGCATCTTCGACGCCATGAACGACGTGCGTAACCTGCGCGTGGCCATCGAAGCGGTGAAAGCCGCCGGCAAACACGCCCAGGGCACCATCGCCTACACCACCAGCCCGGTGCACACCATCGAGGCTTTCGTGAACCAGGCCAAGCAAATGGAAGCCATGGGTTGCGACTCGGTGGCGATCAAGGACATGGCCGGCCTGCTGACCCCGTACGCCACCGGCGAACTGGTCAAGGCTCTGAAAGCCGAGCAATCGCTGCCAGTGTTCATTCACTCGCACGACACGGCGGGTCTGGCCGCGATGTGCCAAATGAAGGCCATCGAAAACGGTGCCGACCACATCGACACCGCGATCTCCAGTTTCGCCTGGGGCACCAGCCACCCGGGCACCGAGTCGATGGTCGCAGCGCTTAAAGGCAGCGAGTTCGACACCGGCCTGAACCTGGAACTGCTGCAAGAGATCGGTCTGTACTTCTATGCCGTGCGCAAGAAGTACCACCAGTTCGAAAGCGAATTCACCGCTGTCGACACCCGTGTTCAAGTCAACCAGGTGCCGGGCGGGATGATTTCCAACCTGGCCAACCAGTTGAAAGAGCAGGGCGCACTCAACCGCATGAACGAAGTGCTGGCCGAAATCCCGCGGGTTCGTGAAGACCTGGGCTTTCCGCCGCTGGTGACCCCGACTTCGCAGATCGTTGGCACCCAGGCGTTCTTTAACGTGTTGGCCGGCGAGCGCTACAAGACCATCACCAACGAAGTGAAGCTGTACTTGCAGGGCGGCTACGGCAAGGCGCCGGGCACTGTGAACGAAAAACTGCGTCGCCAGGCCATCGGCAGCGAAGAAGTGATCGACGTGCGTCCGGCCGACCTGCTCAAGCCGGAAATGACCAAGCTGCGTGCCGACATCGGTGCACTGGCCAAGTCTGAAGAAGACGTGCTGACCTTCGCCATGTTCCCGGATATCGGCCGCAAGTTCCTCGAAGAGCGCGCGGCTGGCACCCTGACTCCTGAAGTGCTGTTGCCGATTCCGGAAGCCGGCAAGGTGGCTTCGGCGGGCGGCGAAGGCGTGCCGACCGAGTTCGTCATCGACGTCCACGGCGAAACCTACCGCGTCGACATCACCGGTGTCGGCGTCAAGGCTGAAGGCAAGCGTCACTTCTATCTGTCCATCGATGGCATGCCGGAAGAAGTCGTGTTCGAACCGCTCAACGAGTTCGTCAGCGGCGGCAGCAGCAAGCGCAAGCAAGCCACTGCACCGGGCCACGTCAGCACCACCATGCCGGGCAACATCGTCGACGTGCTGGTCAAGGAGGGCGACACCGTCAAGGCAGGCCAGGCCGTGCTGATCACCGAAGCGATGAAGATGGAAACCGAAGTCCAGGCCGCCATCGCCGGTAAAGTCACCGCCATTCACGTGGCCAAGGGCGACCGGGTGAACCCGGGCGAGATACTGATCGAGATCGAAGGCTGAGTTAACAGCCGGGATAACAACGTTTTATACCTCGGGGGGGCATGTGCTCCCCTTTTTTTGCCCGCAAATCCGTTCATGAAAGCGTCACCTATCCTGTGGGAGCGGGCTTGCTCGCGAAAGCGGTGTGACAGCCACACAAATACTGAATGACACTCCGCCTTCGCGAGCAAGCCCGCTCCCACAGGTTCTGTGTTGGGTCAGTGGTTGATCAGAACGCCATCCGCCATTGACCCGTCACGCCGTGGCTGCGGCTGTCGCTACCGACTGCGCCGTTGTAGCCGACACCCAGGGTATGCCGAGGCGAAAGAGACAGTTCCAGCGCGGCCTCCAGGCTCAGGCTGTCACGATCCAGTGCTGTCCCCCGAACGGTGAAACTCCTGCTGCCCGTTTTCAGTTTTTGCCGGGTACGACTGTCGATGTCACCGTAGATATGCTTCCAACCGGCACTGACGCTCGGTGTCAGGCGCATGCCGTTGTCCAGCGTATTGAGTTGGGCGAGGCGCAAGCCAAAAGTGCTGCCAATATTGTCCTGAGTTTGCCCCTCGACCTGCAAAGCCGCCGGGCCACCTTTTTCTGTATACCCATCGCGCTGGTAACGCTGATAGCCGAGATTGGCGAACGGCTCGGCAGTCAGGTTGCCGGTGCCCAGGTTGTAGCCGAGTTCTGCGAAGGCTTGCTGGGTACTTGCGTCGTAGTTGCCTTTGAGGCGATCGCTGAATCCGTTGAACGCCACCCGACGT
Organism: Pseudomonas sp. GW821-FHT01C01; assembly: GCF_059422645.1. Lineage (NCBI taxonomy): Bacteria > Pseudomonadati > Pseudomonadota > Gammaproteobacteria > Pseudomonadales > Pseudomonadaceae > Pseudomonas > Pseudomonas sp. GW821-FHT01C01. The sequence goes on from NZ_JBWKXF010000024.1 coordinate 37,780, forward strand.
TTGCTGCTGCCGTCGTGGCTGCTGTGAGTGGCGCCCAAGCGTATCGCCAGTGGTCCGCTTTGGCGAAGAGCGTAGGCACCGAGATGAACACTCTCGAGATTCCCGTCCAGCTGGTTAGCATCCAGACGGGTCCGCGATTTTCCGCCGATCACACCCAGTCGCCATTGCTCATCGACTGTCCAGTCCGCACCCAGCACCAGGCCTTTGGTGGCATGACGCAATGCACTGCTGCCCTGGCCGCGATCGAGCGTGCCGCCATTGCCCAGCGCCTGTAGCCAGACCCTGCCGTTGTTTTCGCCGTCTGCTGTCCGACGTGGCGTACCTTTTGAGTAGATGAGTTGAGTGCTATCCAGTTGGCGCATGGCTGACAGCATGCTGGTACTGAGCGGATCGACGCTGCTCAACGTGGCATTGCCAAGATTGGCATTGCTGCCCCCCGCCAATTGCTCCAATGCCTGTGCTGCGGTGGTTTTGCTGGCCCCCATCAGAGCTGCGATCGCGGCGTTCGTTATCTGGGCAGGCTTGAACGATGCGACTGTTGGCCGGGAGACCGGGGAAGGGGTTTGAGCTGTGCCGGAAGTTTGAGTGGCAGGTGGTGCAAGCGATGTTTCAGCGGAGGGTTGAACGGTAGGCACCGGAGCAGTAACGGAGGCATCAAGGACAGTAGTTGGAGCCGCAGCAGTAACGGACGTTTCGAGTGCAGCAGTTGGAACCGGAGAAGCATCGGACGTTTCAAGGACAGGAGATGAAAGCGCAGCAGCAACGGAGGTTTCCGTAACAGGCAATGGGCTCGGCGCATTGATAATGTTGTTTGTTGCTTCAGGGGGGACTTGAGCTGATGGAATTTCTTCTGTAAGCGAAATGCTTTGAGCGAACTCCCGTCCGTTGGCAGAGGTGGCGACGCTCTCGATCTCCACATCATTTCGAGCGAAGGTCAGGCCGACGGTCTTTTCGTTGTACTGCAATGCTGGAGTCAAGAACGCCAGATCGTTGCGAACCTTGCCGAACTCACCTTCGATTTGACCGGCCTCAATGACCGAGTATTGGCTGGTCACCGGGTAATCGCCCGGTGCTGCGACAATCTTTAGCGTGGCATCGCCGAGACGGGCAGTGCCATCGACTTCAATCGTTTCGCTGCGGCCATCGGCGTTGACCTCATAGGCCAGTTCGGCGGTTTTATAAAGGGTAAGGTCGCCCTTCACGCGTGGGGCGCCGTGCAAGGCATCAATCTCAAGATGGCCTTCTACGTGCAGGTGGCCGACCTGGCCATTGCCGCGAAACGTCCCTCGTTTATCAACGGACACCTGGCCGACAATGCTTCCATGGTTGGTCAGCGTGGCGTTGTTCATCACGATGGCGCCGTCACGAAAGTCATCTGTCCCTGTCAGTGTCCACTGGCCTCGTTTGATGTGCAGAAAGTCGAAGTTGCGGCTTTCTCCGAGTTCACCACCATTCGCAGTATCGAGTTGCAGCGCGTTGTTGCCGCCGCCTCCGTCAACCAGGCCATCGAAACGGCCGCGTCGACTGACAGTGACCAGGTCATGGTCATCACCCAGCTTTAATGCGATGCCGTCCGCACCTGTTTCTGGCTTGGTTATCGGGGTTCTGATGGTGGCTGGATCATTGATCAGTGCTTCCAGCCGCGCCCTCTGTTCGGCGGGCAGATCAATGGGCACGGTTGACTGTTCAGCGATTGCGCAGCCTGCATGGCCGAAGGCGACGGAAATCGCCAGTGCCATGCAATGGGGTCGGTAAGCGTGTCGGATCAACATTGGGTTCAGCCTCTCGTGAAGGGAGGCCAAACTCTAAAAGTCGATGAAAATTCGCGATGCCGGGCGTTTCCGGGTAGCTGGCAGTCCACAGAAGCGGCGCTTGTAGCCCAATCACCGGAAGGTTTCGATCTTGCCCGGATTTACCCGTTGGTCAGCCGTTTTTCCTTACAGCATTCCCGGACGTGTCCGTTGGCGTAGTGTCGGAAGCTCGTCTACTTACTGCCCTTGGTTACGACACTCCACCAACCCTTTCACCTGCCCCGAAGCCGTCTGGTTCTCAGCGCTCAGCCACTTCTCAAACCCGGCGCCAATCGCCGGCCATTCCGAGTCCAGGATCGAGTACCACGCGGTATCGCGGTTCTGACCCTTGACCACCATGTGCTGGCGGAACACGCCTTCAAAACTGAAGCCCAATCGCTCGGCCGCGTATTTGGAGCGGGCGTTGGCGTTGTTGCACTTCCATTCCAGGCGACGGTAACCCAGGGCAAAGGATTCCTTGGCCAGCAGGTAAATTGCCTCGGTGCTTTTCGGCGAGCGCTGCATCGGGGCACCGAAGGTGACGTGGCCGATCTCGATGCGGCCCTGGGCCGGGACGATGGACATCAGGCTGAGAATGCCTTGTACCTCGCCGCTGGCGCGGTCGATCACGCTGAAAAAATACGGGTCGCTGCTGGCCGCGTGGTTGTTCAGCCAGTCGTTGAAGATGCTGCGCTCGGGGAAGGGGCCGTAAGGCAAGTAGTCCCACAGTTTTGGATCGGCACCGGGGCCTTGCAGCGCATTGAACAGGTCGTCGCCATGGCGCGCCTGGTCGAGTTTTTCCAGGCGGATGTAACGGCCTTCGATCAGTTGAGTCGTGGGAGCCGGGACGCCTTTCCAGTCGGCGAGTGAAATCGACATGCTGTTCTCCTTGAACCTAAATGGCTTTGCGAAACTGGATGAAACCGGGACGCTCGGCGATGCGCTCATAGAGTTGGATCGCGGTGGCGTTGGTTTCGTGGGTCAGCCAGTGGACCTTGTTGCAGCCGTCTGCCTTGGCCGTGGTGTAGACGAATTCGATCAGCTGGCGGCCGACACCGGTGCCACGGGTTTCCGGGACCACCAGCAAGTCTTGCAGATAGCAGGAGTTTTCGATGGCCCAGTTCGAACGATGGTAGATGAAGTGCACCATGCCCACCGCTTTGCCGTCAGCCCAGGCGAGGGCAGCGTGGGTTGGCTCGTTCGGATCGAGCATGCGCTGCCAGGTGCTGTGAGTGACGGCCTCCGGCAATTCGGTTTTATAGAAGCGCAGATAGGCTTGCCACAGTGGCAACCAGACCGCGTGATCACCGGCGGTGACTTGGCAAATGTCGATTTGACTCATGGTGACTTCCTTAGCGCATCAATTGGGCGAGGGTTTGGTCGTTGACGTCGGGGCTGGCGGCCAGGCCTTCGCGCACGCCGGCGATGTCGGCGGGGCTGCGGTTCTGGCTGAGCTTGCGCTTGCCTTCCAGGCGGTCGATGGGAATGGCGAAACCGACAATGGCCTTGAGCATGCCGTCGATGTAATCGGCGGGGGCATCGGCCACTGACCACGGTTGGGCGCGGCCAGCTTCATGACGATCGGTGAGGGTGCTGACGATGTCGAGCAGCCGCCCGCCATCGCTGAAGGTTTCGGCTCGACCATAGGCGTGTACGGCGACGTAGTTCCAGGTTGGCACGACTTTGCCGTGTTCGGCCTTGCTCGGGTAGAAGCCAGGGCTGACGTAGGCGTCGGCACCGGCAAAAATCAGCAGGGCTTCGGCGCCGTCGCGCAGGTCTTTCCACTGTGGATTGGCTTTGGCCAGATGCCCGTACAACGTGCCGTTCGAGCCTTGTTCGCAATGCAGCAGCACTGGTACATGGCTGGCTTGCAGGCCGCTTTCACCGTGGGTCACCAATATGGCGAGACGGGTGGCGAGGATCAGTTCATGTAGTTGGGACAACTCGTCGATGGCAAAAGCACGTGGCGTGTACATGGAGATATTTTCCTTGGCGAATGTCTTCATCCTAGGCAGGCTATTGGTCTGTTGTAAGAGCCATTAATGACCAATTTCATGGGTCCATTGTCATGACGGATGCGCCGCTTTCCTTATCGTTCAACCCGGCCGGTATCGAACTTGATCGTCGCCAGGGGTTGAGTCGCCAGCTCTATCAGGCCTTGCGACTTCGCGTTCTCGACGGACGATTGGCCAGCGGTACGCGTTTGCCAGCCAGTCGTGACCTGGCGGCGGCGCTGGCGATTTCCCGTAACAGCGTGGTGCGTGCCTACGATCAGCTTTACGCCGAAGGCTTCATTGAGGGGCGAGTCGGGGATGGCACTTATGTCGCGCAACTGCCTCAAGCGGCGTTGCCGGCAAAAAAACTATCCACAAAAGTATCCACAGGGTTTTCAACAGGGTTACCCACAGCCTTATCCACAAATTGGCTCGATTTACCTGTGAATTCATCCAGCAAAGTTATCCACAGCAACGCGTTGGCGCGGGTTGAAAACAACCATTTGGCCAGCCCGCCGAGTGGCCCGCCTCGAGCTTTTCGGGTGGGTGTTCCGGCGTTCGATCTGTTCCCGTTCGAGGTCTGGGCCAAGCTGAATGCGGCTTTCTGGCGCAAACCGGATTTGCAGCAACTGTGTTACGGCGACCCGGCCGGCGATGCGCGCTTGCGTGGAATGATCGCCGCGTATTTGCGCAGTTCCCGTGGCATGCAGTGCACGGCTGAACAAATTGTGATCACCAGTGGCGCACAGCAGGGGATCAGCCTTTGTGCACAGCTGCTGGTGGAGCCCGGTGACGGGGTGGCGATTGAAAATCCGGGGTATCGGGCGGCGGGTCATGCGTTCGCCGTGGCGGGTGCCCGGTTGCATGGGGTCGCGGTGGATAGCGAGGGTATCGACTGCGACACGCTGGCACAGCTCGGCGATTGTCGTCTGACCTACGTCACACCGTCCCATCAGTATCCTACCGGGGTGGTGATGAGCCTGGCTCGCCGCCTGGAGTTGCTGGCCTGGGCAGAACGCACTCAGGGCTGGATCGTCGAGGATGACTATGATGGCGAGTACCGCTACAGCGGTGCGCCGCTGGCACCTTTGGCGGCACTGGATCGACAAGGGCGGGTGCTCTACGTCGGCACGTTCGGCAAAGTGGCGTTTCCGGCGTTGCGCCTGGGTTACCTGGTGTTGCCGGCAGGGCTGGTGCAGGCGTTTGCCCAGCGTCGAGCCGTGGACGTACGCCATTCCGAAGTCAGTACCCAGGCGGTGATGGCCGAATTCATGGCGGCCGGGCACTTCCAGCGGCATATCCGCCGCATGCGCCGTGCGGCGTTGAGCCGGCGTAATACGCTGCTCAGCGGCTGGCCGGCGGATGTGCCTGGTGTCGGTCCGTTGCCCACCGTCGCCGCGGGGCTGCACATGACCGTACCCGTTGATAGCGTGGCGCGTGAACGTGAATTGATCGAGCTGGCGCAAAGCGTCGATGTCGAGATCAACGGTTTGAGCAGCTATTGGTTGCCCGACTCAGCGACGCCGATGGATCAGCGCGCGGGACTGGTGCTGGGTTTTGCTGCCGTGCCCGAAAAAGCGATCGAGTCAGCGCTGGAGCGATTGCGCAGTGTGTGGAAGGTGCTCTGAAGCGGGCGGCTTTTCAGTCCGCCCGCCAGGCTGTATCAGGGTTGAGCTTCGAGTTTGAAGAACAGCGTCGAGTCGCTGATGCGCCTCAACACGTAGTCGATCGGTGCCAGGGTGGTGAGTGCTTGACGGCGCTCGGCGGTGAATTTCTGCAAATAGGGTTCGGCGATTTTAAGGTGTGCAGCGGTGAACTGTTCCAGCGGGGCATCCACTGAATCGTAGTGAAAGTGCGCCAGCCACAACGGCTGATCGTTGTTCGCAATGTCGAGAATCCGGTACTCCTGAAAATAGTCCCGGCGTTTCTTGGTCCTGATCCGTCCCTGGTCGTTTCTTTCGATCCGCACCTGATTGTTGTCCAGCAGCCATTGCAGATAGGCCTGTCGGGGTTGGCGTTCCTTGAGCAGGCTGGCACGGGTAGCGATGCCTGTGGCGCGTAACTGCATAGCGCCGCTATTAAGTTCCGCGGCCAGGTTGCCCACCGGAGGGGGGGGTTGCCCCGCGGCGCGCAGACGCGCCATGGCCTGTGTGACATTGATGGCGGCCTGTTCCAGCCGTTGGGCCTGCAAATCGAACAAGTCCTGCATGTCTGCCGGTATGCGGTTGGGCTTGGAGGCATCTTTTTGCGTTCGCTTAATGAAGTCCTGAACATTCACGTTCAGTTCCAGGCCATCGGCAATGGTGCCGCTGTCATCCAATACCGGCGGTGCAGCGGGTTTTGGCCGGGCCGGCAGCATTTCCTTGAAGCTTGGTTCTTCGGGTGGCGGGGCCTTGGCTGGCATCGGGTCACGTGGTCGACTCTTGGTGACCTTGGCGGTTGGCCGGGAGGGTCCTGCAATGGCCGGTTTGGGCAAGACAGGCGTGAGGGTTTTGCCGCTCTCGGGCAACAGTGTGCTCAGTTGCTCCTGGGCCAGTTGGCGAAACTCGCTGATCAAGCCACGTACTCTCTCAAGTTCGCTGGGCTCCACCTGGGCGGGGTATTCACCGGGAAGGTCTTCAAGGCGCTGATCGGCATCGGCGTAGACATCGATCAGCCTGCTCAGATCATCGATGCGAAGCGCTGCACCGTCAGCGCCTTCCGGGCTCCGGTTCAAGGCCGCGTGCCGGTGCGTGGCCGTTGCCGCCTCGATAATCAGCTCTCCCACCGCCGTGCGGGCCGGTTCATTGTCCAGACTGGCGTCGTCGCGCATGCACAACTCATGGGACATGCCGATTTCGTTGGACTTCAAATCCCACTGAGTGAAGGTTGGCTGTAGTTGCCGCAGGCGTTTTGCCGCGGTCATGCCGGCGCTGCCAATGGCGTCGAGCGGCTCCAGGGAGCTGGCGGACAATTGCAGGCGGGCGACCATGTCCTGGCTTAGCGCCAGCGCCTGCCGGACGCCCTCGATATGGGTCTGCAACAGCGTGTTTGAATCAGTGCGCGTGTTCTCCGCAAGCCTGCGCGTCTGTAATGCGTAGGCGTTGCGCTTGAGGACGAACCACAGGCTGAGGTTCTTTTGCAGGTGGGTGGTCATGCTCAACAGATCATTGAGATAGCCCTCGCTTCCGCCCATGAGGCGCCATTGCTGCAGATTTTTCAGGGCCTGGCTGTAATCGCCGACCAACGTTTCCACCTGGCTGAGGTAGCGCTCGGTCGCCTGATCATGTGCTAGCCCGGTTGCGCTCATCATTTCGGTCTGGGCCCGATTCAGCGCGGCATTACCGGCGGCTTCCTGACGTTTGAAGTTCTCCAGCGCAACGCTCAGTTCTTGCTTTTGCTGCACCTTTTCCCTGCGCCGGGCCTTGAGTTGGCTTTGCAAGCTGCTACCACCGGCACCGCCACGCAGGCGCAATCGGAGATCCAGAAACCACTGGCCTTGTCGGTTGTGAATCAATAGCGGACCGGTTTTCGAGGGCTCGTCCGGATACACGAGTTGTACCTGCTGATCGTCGTATTCCACCACGCAAAACCAGCGCTCACCGACCTGTGCATAAGTCCGCTCACCCAGTCGATACAGGGGGGCGGTATCAAGCAGGCGTGTTTCCAGGGTCGGGGCTGTGAGATCAGGTGCTGATACGGCCAAAGAGTTCAAATACGTGGCCAATGCCGTGGGCGATCGACGAGGCACCGAGCCGCTGGCCTCCAGTGAGGAGTAATGGCTGGGTGGCAGTTCACCGGTCAAACGGGTGGGAATGAGGGTCGCGGTGGGCCGTGCCGGCTCGATCTTTGGTGTCTCGGGCTTGAGCATTGCGCTGTCGATTCGTCGTGGCATCGGTAGCGCACCGGTCTTGCGGCGCATGGCGGCATGGTGAGCGAGAAGGATGCCCAGGCTCAGCAGCATGTCTGCGATCGCACTCCATTCAGTTAGCTTGTCGCCATGCTGGTGGGCATCCAGCGCCTGCTCGATTTCACTGATGCTTTGCCAGATCCACACCGCAGCTCCTGCCGGACCGCTGAGAAAATTCGCGGCGACGTTGAACAGTGCCCAACCGCTGTCACGCAGCAAGGCCCAACGGCGTTGCGCATTGGACAGTGACTGTCGATCAGCGAGTTCGGCCATGGCCTGGGCGTTGGTCTTGAACAGGACGGGGAAAACATCGCCGATCAGCTCATCGGCCGAGAGCCCGACCGGGCCGGCCCAGTCCACGGAGGTCCAGGGTTCGGAAAGTAGTTGGGTTCCCAACCACGGGCTGGGAAGGCCGACGGGGAAGGTGTACTGGGCGTATTTGAAACTGGTGGCCGAGTCGGGCAACCAGGCCAGAACCGAGTCCCTTAGTTCGCCCGGTTGATGCAAGGCGTACAGCAGGTTTTGCGCCGAGGGGAATTGCAACAACGGCTGTTCAAACAGCGGACGATATAACAGGCAAGGCCCACCTTCCGGCTGGCGCGGGGCAATGATGAACATGTTCGCCACGGTGTCTGCGTGGGTGTCCCCGGCATGGAGGAAGGCGAGCGGACGGATGGCAATTGGTTGCGGGTAACCTGGTGTTGGGTTGAGCCATTGGCGAACAAAATCGTAACCCCGTTGATCGATGCCGCCGATGCGCCGGATCTTGCATTCCAGTGCAATCAGCGGCAGCAAGGCACGCAGTTGACTGATGTAGAAGTGCTGTTGCAAACCGGCCTGTATTGAGTCCTCGATCAACTTGTCCTTGATTAGTTTGGGGTAGTTCGCGCCGATATCGACTTCGCTCGCCATTTGCGTCAGATAGGCCACAGTCAGCCATTCAGGTACAGGTTGTGGTGGGTTGAATCGAACGCTTGCCTGATACGGTGCCGTGTTTTGCAAGGCGTATTCGCCCAGGATTTCAGTGTGGATGTCATGCGGATTGGGCAGCGTCAATCCGCCGGACTCGAAACTGTTGGTGATCGTAATCTCAAGTTTATCCAGGGGCAGCGTTTTCGCAGAAGGCTTGTCGGCACCGATCGCGTCACGCATGCGCTGCTGGGCGAACGTGCTGATGGGCTGAATCCGGAACAGGTTTTTGTCGGCCTGCTTGTACAGTTTGCCCAGTGCATTCACGGATCGACTGTAGGCATCCAGGTCGGCAGCCGAAGCACCGAACAGCCAGTCGGGAATGGAATCGTCGAGGCCAATGAGGGTGTTCTTCTCCCGAGTGTTGGCGTGATCGACGGGGAAAGCAGGCTCGGCAGGATCATCCGTTTCGGCGGCGACACCCTCGCCAGTGATTGCGGCGATCGTGTCGAGTTGGCTAGCGATCAAGGCCCAGGCCATGTGGTCGAAAAAATTTCCCTCGGGCTCGAACAACTGCCACTTCATGTTGCGTCCCGCCAGCTGCGTCTCGATGCGCGCCGGTATTGAGTCACCCAGTTGCTTCAGGGAGTCGAACGATTCGTACCCGTTTTCCACGGTGTACATCATCACCAAGTCACGTTGTTCGTAGCGCCCGGTGAGCACGGCGGCACCGCCGAGTAACAAATGCCGGGTGCTGCCGTTGGCATCGACGGTATCGATGTCGATCAGGCAGACCTGGATGGCCGACAGCGCCGGATCACTGGATTGTCGTTGTGATTTGTCAGGCTCAAGCGAGACGGCCCTGGCCACGCGGCACTGGAGCGCATCCCAGCCGGTGACGTGTTGCACATCGAATGTTTTACGCAAGGCATCGGACAGCTCCTGCCAGTGCGGTGCCTGTTTCCCGGTGCTGTTCCAGTAGGCCAGTTGGCGCTCTTCAAACGCAACGAACAGCAGGGGGGAGTAGTCGTTGAGCATCTCGGCGATGGCTTCGATGTCGACGTCAAGATGCACCACGGGCGAGGCCTGTGGGTTCGACGTCAGGAAGTGTTCGCCTTCAAGGTAATTGGCGTGGGTAGAGGTAAAAAACTGATGCACCAGCGTCTGGGTCAGCGACTCGAACCGGGTCGACAAGGCCACGAGCGCGCCGTCGAGCGTTTGCCATTGCGGCGTGCCGATCATCGTATGGTCGGGGTCGAGATCCCGTTCGGGATACAGCGTTTTGAGGGCCTTGCGCAGCATTTGAGCGGCGACTTCATTGACGGTCGGCCCTTGGCTCGTCTGGTGGACGACCAGGCTTTTTTTCAGCAGGACCGGAGTCTCGATATTTTCCGAATGTGGGGTCATCGTCATTTTCCTTTTTGACGTTTCAGTTTTGCGAGAAGAACAGCGCACGTGCCAGTTGCGGGCTGATCTCGCTGCGATAGATGGCGATCAATTGCGGGTTGGTGGCGGCCGAGCGCAGGTCCAGGCCGCCTGCCATTAGCCGTTGATCGCGCAGTTTCAGGTGGGCGGCGGTAAACGTGTCGAGGGGCGCGTTCTGGCTGGCGTAGTGAAAATGGGCATACCACAGCGCTTGTCCGGAACTGCGCTCGCGGATTTCGTACTCCTGCAGGAAATCCTTGCGCGGGCCCTTGAGGCGGCGTCGTTCACCGCTGCGCACAATGTCGATTTCATCCTTGCTCACCAGCCACTCGACACGGGATGCCGTGGGCGGTTGCTGTTTGATCATCTCGACGCGTATCCGGGAACCTTCGGTGTACAGGCGATTGCGTGCCTCGTTGAGTTCCCTGGTCAGGGTTGTCGCGGCAGCGTCGGTTGTGTTCGATTCGAACTGGGACCGTTCCAGGGTTCGGGCCGCCTGGTCGAGCAGATCGGCTCTCTGTTGAAACAGCTCCTCGACCTCCACCGGAATGCGTCCGGGTTTTTTCGAGCTTGCTTCGGTTTGCCGGATGAAGGATTCCACGCCATCGAGCAGCGTCCGGCCGTGGATGATTTGCGTATCGAGTGCGGGAGTCTGCGCAGTTGGCCGGCGAGGACTTGCGGGCACTCGCTCGAGCCATACTCCGGGGGTCTTTTCATGAAAGGTGGCAATGACCTTGCCGGTCACGGGGGCGCGCACATCCAGCAACACCGGTTCCCCCGGTGCCGAGAGACGGACTTCGCCAACGACCGTGCCCTTGAAGCGTGTCTTGATCACCCGTTTGCGTGATGCGGGCGCAGGCCTCGAGGGACCGGGTCGGGGCTCCAGTGGCTGTTGTTCGCGCAGCAACTGCGCCAGGTAACTTTCGGTGTGCTGCTGGAATTCGCTGACTCGTGTGCGCAAATGTTTGAACGGTTGCTCCTGCACGGCTTCCTTGTGGCTGACAGCGAAGTCTTCGAAGGACTGATCGATGGCGACGAACTGTTCGAGCATGCCATTGAGGTTTTCGGTACGTTCACCGTCACTCCAGGCACTGTCTTTGAGCATCAGCTCCTGGGACGTCTGGATAACCAGGTTGGTGGAGTCGATCAAGCGTGCGAACTCGCTGCGGGCCTCAGTCAGCGCAATGCTGTCACCTTCTTTCAGGCATACCTCGCGGGCCAGGGAAACCTGAAGCGCCTTGAGATCGTCAAGGCTGTAAACGGGCAGTTTTGTTTTGTAGGTGTTGGCAACCTCGGCAGCACTTCTGCCCAGTTGGCTCAGTTCCTCGAACCGCGATTGGGCAAACTCGATTTTACCGATCATACCCTCGGTCAGGTCGATCATTTTCCGGTAGGTCGCACGATCCCCGGCCCCCTCCGTCGTTTCTTCAGCCTCAAGCAACGCCAGGGTTTCGCGCAGGGTTTGGACGAACACCGCGTTTTGCTGATCGAGCCATGTCTGGTTGAAGAACAGCTGGGTGCCGAGCATCTCGACCATGGCACTGCGGTAGTTGGGAACCGTGTCGAGCAGGTTCAGCGATTTCAGCTGTTCGATGGGGGCGGCATAGTCGCTGGTTCGCCGGTCGAGCCTTTCCAGAAACTGCAGTTTTATCGCAGCGTGTGCCTCGTCGCTGGTCGCTTTCAATTGGTTGTAGGTACTGGTCAGTTCCTCCCGTGCGCGCTCGCGTTCGTTATCAAACTCGGCCAGTTGCCGTTTGAGCTCGGCAATGCGTTGGCGGTTTTGCTGTTGCAACGCCTTGCGCCGACTCGACAAGCCGCCGCCACGCAAACGCAGGCGCGTGTCGACGAACCACTGGCCCCGTTGATTGCTGATCAGTGCGGGGCCATTGCCGGGGGACTGTGGCCTTGAATCGATGATCGACACTTCACCGGTTTCTTCGACGGCCACTTCGAACCAACGCTCACCGACAGGCGCGTAATAGCTGTTTCCGTGCCGGTAGAGATGTTGATGGATACCGGCTGCACCATTGGGAGAAGTCAGATTTTCGGGTCTGGCGATATTGAAGCGATCCAGGGTTTTGGTCAGGCTCAGGGCGGCATCGGTCGCGACTGAAATGCGGTGCTGTGTAGCCGAGGGCTCGCCGACGATGTCGGGTAGTTGAATAAAGGCAATCGGCGTTGCTGCCGGTTTTTCCACGGCCTCGGTCGTAGACGTTGGCGAAGATTTTTCCTCGGTTATGCGGGCTGTCGGACGGCGAGTGCTGGCGTGATGGGCGAGCACCATGGCCAGAGTCAGCAACAGGTCGGCCATGGCGGTTTTCTGTTGTTCGGCGTTGCCTTCCTCACCCGCGTCGAGGGTTTGTTGCAGATCATCGAGTACTTGCCAGATCCAGGCGGCCGTCCCGACAGTCCGGCCCAGAAAAGGCAACGCTGTGTTGAGGATCTTCCAGCCGGCCTGCTTGAAGGTCGCCCAGCGATTTTGCGTGTTGGACACCGATTGCCGGTGTGCCAGCTCGACCATTGCATTGACGTTGGCCTTGAACAGGTTGGCCAGGTAATCCGTCGCGACGACTCGAGAGCCAAGGGTAAGGGGACCACTCATTTGCAGGGAGGTCAGTGGGTCGGCCAGCAGTTGCGAGAGACTCCAGACCGAAGGCAAATCTCCGGTGAACACATGGTTGGCGTAATTGGTGCGAACCCTGTCCGGCAGCCAGGCGAGCACCGATTGTCGCAGCCTCGGAGAATGCCGGATGGCATAGATCAGGTTGGCCGGCGTCGGGTACTGGCTCAAGGGCTGGTCGAGCAGTGGCTGGTAGAGCAGGCAAGGTCCCTTGTCCATTTGCCGGGGGGCAATCACGAACATGTTGGTCACTTCGTCTGTGGACGTCCCCAGGCGCCAGGCGGGGGAGAACGCCAGCGGGCGGATGACGATCTCCTGACCGTCTACCCAGCGATTGGCGTCGAGGACCTGGACCACGGCCGCGACATAGCGGTAGCCCAACTCATCGATCCCGCCCCGAGTACGAATTTTTTGCTGCAAGGCCAGCAGCGGCAACTCGACGCGTAACCGGCTGGTGAACAGGTTCTGGCGGCGCAGGCTTTCAAGGGGATCGTCGAGCAGTTTGCTTTTGATCAGCGCCGGATAGGTTTCACCAATGTTGACGCTGACGATCAACCCTTCCAGATAGCTGACCGTCAACCAGGTTGGCAGCATCGCGGCGCTGGTGCTGCGCACGGATTTGTTGCCCAGCGGCAGGGCGATCAGGTTTTGCAGCGCCAGATCGACCAGGCTCAGCGTAGTGCGCTCGGGGTCCACTGGCGGTGCAAAGCTGCCCCAGACCACGACCCTGTCGATCACGATCTCGATGTCCGCCAGCTGCAAGTCCGTGGCCTCGGGATGTTCGGTGAGCATGGCATCGCGCAATTGATCGAGGGCGAATTCGCGGATCGGTTTGATACCGTCCTGGAACGACTGCCCGGCGTTTTGGTTCTGTACGGTCACCAGATCCATCAGGTGACGGCTGTAGGCGGTGAGATCGCGGGAGGTGGCATTGGCCATCCAGTCAGGCAGCGCCTGCTCGACCTGGTTGAAGCGCGAGGGTGCCGGCTTGTCCGATGGGGCGAGTTCGTTTTTGGTGCGGCTGATGTGGGGGGCAAGGTCGGGGTTTGCCTCTGCGCTATCGTTTGCCAGTGCGGCAATCGAGTCCGCCTGCAGGGCGATCAGGGTGCATGCCTGATGGTCGAAAAAATTACCCTCCGGCTCGATAAGGCGCCATTGCAAGGTATCGCCGGGTACGTCGCCATTGGTATACATCCGCAGGGATTCGCCCAGTTCCTGCAACGAGTCGTGGGCCTGGAAGCCATTAGTAATGGTGTGGCTGAGGATCAGCGTGCGGCTGCCCAGAGTCCCGATCAGTACGGCCATGTCCAGGGTGTTGAGGTGGGTCGAGACACCCTCGTTCTGGTAGTCCAGGTCGATCAGGCAAGCGCGGGAGCCATAGCGATCGTGCGTCATGCGATTGCTTTTGTCCGGGTAGGTGAACAAGTTGCGAGCCATCGCACATTGGTCGTTCGACCAGTTCGGGTTGGCCTCGATGTTCCACAGTTCGCGCAACGACTGAGATAAGCCTTTCCAGCGCGGGGTCGAGGGACCGGTGAACTGGTTCCAGTAGTCGACCTGTTGCTCTTGAAAGGCATCGAACAGCAGCGGCGCCAACTCATTGAGCAGGCGCCCGATGGCTTCGACGCTGACGGGCAGTTGCGCCGGTGACGGCTCCAGCGGTTGCAGGGTGAGGTAGTGCTCGCCATCCAGGTAAACCACGGGCGTTTGCGCGACACCGTGGCGTACCAGGGCATCCGTCAGCGATTCGAAATGTCGCGGCCCGGGGACGACAAGTTGCTCGCGTAGCGTCCAGGTCGGTGTGACCACCATCGCCAGGCGAGGGTCGATCGGCAGGTTCGGGTACAGCGTATTCAGGGCCGGTTGCAGCGCATGGGTGGCAACCTCGCTGATCGAAGGGCCTGTCACCAGTTGAGTGAGCAGGGCATCTTGATCGGCGGAGAGGCCGGGTATGACGAGCGGGCTGAAAATTTCGGTCATGGTCACATCCTTTGTGAGGCGGCAGGCACCGTCGAAAGTTCGGTGCGCGATCCGTTGCAAGGTAGTGACCGGCAGGGCGCGGTTGGCGGTAAATAAATATCGCGGGCAAAAAAAAGGTTCTTCACGGAATCCAGGGAAGAACCATTTTTATGTGTGATGAGGGAATTCCTGAATCATTGCGAAATTGCGCTCCACTTGACCACCCGTTTGCATTCGACCTGACCAGTCACTTGCATTCGTTCTGACCAGCACGCGTTGTAACCATGATCGGCAGAGAACGGCCGGGAGCGGTCAGTCGACTGTCTTGATTGAGATGGTTAAGCTGGCGTGTTTTCACGTGCAGGGTTGGGCGCATGACAGAGGTATACCGAGGAAGCTGCCTATGCGCAGCAGTCAGTTACGAGCTACTCACTCCACCAAAAGCAGTGAGTCATTGTCATTGCAGCCAGTGTCGCAAAGGTCACGGGGCAGCCTTCGCTTCGTACGGCAGCGTTCCCCGCAACGCGCTACGGATACTTGGCGGCGCCACCAGCATCAAAACCTATCCTTCCTCAGATACGGTGTTACGCGAGTTCTGCGCGCACTGTGGTTCGACGTTGTTCTGGTCACGATCTCAAGGCGAATTTGCTGACTGGGTTTCGATAGCATTGGGAACGCTTGACACACCCTTCCTGCCTCAAAAGCAAAAACACGTTCATGTCGACTCCGCAGTCCACTGGTACACGCCATCCAAATTATGTCCCCAGGTCGACTGACTGCATCGGGTCGTTCTCTGCCGGTCATGTCCACGAATCGTGCTAGTCAAATCTGATGCAAATGACTGGTCAGGTCGAATGCAAATGGGTGGGCAAGTCCGTGCAATTACCCAATCATGGCTTGCTTCAAAAAATCAGCCCCAATTGTTTACGACAATTGGGGCTGTGCTTTCTCTGCGCGAGTAATTTTGATCCAGCCTTATGCTTTGACAAGACTCCCCGGTATTTCTGGGTCATCCAGATGATCCAGTGCTCGCTCCACCAGTAACTGAACTCCATCAGCCAGGCGGCTGATCGCCAAGGCAATAGAGCGGCGCGAGCCATCAACATCGTCTGCGAGATCGGCGGCTATGGCGCTGATGGATAGTAGGTCTTCTGAGGCGTTAGCGAGTAATGCTTCGGTGTTGACGTTTGGGTACACGCTGAATAGCTGGCCTTTGCGTTTTGGTGGTGTTTGTTTTGGTGGGGCGAGATGGTGATCGAGGGCGCGTTCCGCGGCTTCATGAAGCCTTTTAGTATCGAGGCCCTCGTAGGGAGATGTGTCAGGGTTATCTGGCGGATTGGGTGTTGGCTTGATCATTGGTGTATCCCGATATGTGTGTTTAGGGACTGACACCTTTTCGCTTGCATTCGAATGGTGGTGGCAGCCGTGCGCAGGTGTGCAAGACCGGGCATATCGGACCCCGGCAGGTCCCAAAGGGACCTCCCACGCACAGCCGCCATATTGCGATCCAAAAAACATTTTAATGCTTAAAGGTCTGCGAGGCGTTTGCGCGGCGATATGTACCGGACTTGCACGTCCGTGTCACCGTTTTTTGCGGTGACGAGCAGAGGTTAACCGGGGATAGGGAAGGTGAATAGTTCATGGAGGGCTCGACTTTTCGAAGGAAAATTCCGAGAAGGTTGCGGGGAATAGGTACGAAATCGCACTTCACTTAAACGTCTCTTTTCACGTGCCTGCTCAGCCATTTGGGTTGCAACTGACCGTTAAGCTACATTGAGTTTGACCATGATGTTTCGTAGTCATGATCGACGAGGAAATGACGTAGTGTTGCCAAAGGCAGCAAATGACCTAAGCAGGATTCACGATGCCAAACTTAGATCTACTCCCATCCCTGCTGCAAAAGATCAACGAAAACCAAACTGCTCTCGAAGCCGCCATCATGGAGCTTTCGAACTGGGTTGAGCAGCGTGGATCAGATGACGTCGCCAATAACGTGCGTAGCGCCCTCTCTACCATCAGCAAGAACGAAGAGTTCATCAATATGACGCTCGCTGTAATGATGGAGGGCGATTGACTGTAATCGGCTATTGATTCATTCAAGGCACCACGCAAAAGCGATGAAACTCATTGGCGATATCAATGCAATAACTCAAATTCAGGTCAAGAAATTGTAGTTTTTGAAAGCGACTGGAAGACGTGTTTCGTCAATGACTTGGTAGTCATCAGCGTCAAAAACGGCGACATCTTCTTCCAATGAAACTCGATAGTGGCGTTCCTGTTCGAAGCCGTTACACTGCCCCGGCCGTTCATTTTTCTTCTGAGGCTGTGCGCATGAAATTTCGTTTTCTGCTGTGGATGCTGGGTTTGTTGATGGGTAAGGCCAGCCGGACCAATCCGGCGTTTCAGCAGCAGTTGGGTGACAAGGATCTGGTGTTTCAGCTGCAGACCCTGGACGGGAAGGTGGCGCGGCATTTTCGGGTGAAGGACCAGCGCATTACCAGCCAATCGGGTGTGCACGCCGAGCCTGCGTTTGCGATTGCCTTTAAAGACGCCGCGTATGGCTTCGCCACGATGCAGGCGAAGAACAAGCAACTGGCGTTCATGACGGGGATTCAGGACAAGTCGATTCAGATCAAGGGCAACCCGGCGCTGGTGATCTGGTTCCAGGGGTTGACCAAGTATTTGAAGCCGAAGAAGGCGTAGGAGCGAGCTTGCTCGCGAGAAACTCAAGTGCTCCGCGTTTATCCAGGATGCACGCGTCATCGTTGACGACCTTCGCGGGCAAGCCCGCTCCTACAGGATTCAGGTGATCCATGTGGGAGCGTGGCTTGCCCCGGGCGGCGCTCCGACGATGCTTTTCAGCCCTGAGTGAATTGCGAGGCGAGTTCGCGCAGCAGCACTTCGGCTTCGAGGACCTTGCTGACCACGTCGTTGGCTTTTTCGCGGCTCAGGCCAAGGCGTTCGAGCAGGGTGTCGGGGATGCCTTCGTCCGGGCCCGAGCCGATGCCACGGCTGCGCAGCAGGCGCACCGACAGGCACACCAGGTTCGGGTATTCGGCGTAGGCGCCGTCGTAGGCCGGGTCGTGCTGGAAGCGCAGGGCGGTGGCCAGTTCTTCGGGCATGTCCCAGTAGCGCATCAGCCACGAGCCGATTTGTTCACGGCTGATGCCCAGCAGGTGTTGTTCCACAAAGGTGTGGCACAGGTGCGGGTTGACCTCCAGGTGACGGCAGATCAGCGAGAAGTGCGGCGGGAACACGTGGGCCAGCAGCAGGTAGCCGAAGTTGTGCAGCAGGCCCGCGAGGTAGGTCAGGCCGGCTTCCGGGCGTTGGGCGCGCGGCATGGCGCGGGTCAGGCCTTCGATGACGGCGGCGGTGTAGATCGATTGCTGCCAGTACGGCGTGGAGTGTTGCGGGTGGTCCTTGGGCAGGCTCAGGGTTTTGCCCAGGGCCAGGCCCAGCGCCAGGTTGATCACCAGGTCGAAGCCCAGCACGCGCACGATGGCGTCTTCCACCGAGCGAATCTTGCCCGGCGAGGCGTAGTACGGCGACGCCGCCCAGCTCACGACTTGTGCCGCCAGCGCCGGGTCGGTTTCGACCACGCCGGTGATGTCGTCGATGGTGGCGTTGGGGTCGACGCGCAGCTTGATGATTTTTTGCGCCGTTTCGGCCAGCGGCGGAATTTCGATGGTCGCTTCCAGGCGCTGCTGGATGCGCCGTGCGGTGAACGCCTGGACGGCCTGGGTGATTTCCTCGCGGTCGTCATCGGGGCGGTCGAGGTTGGGACGGATGCTGGTCAGGTTTTCGCCGAAGTTGGCGGCGCTGGCCTTGGCCAGCATGGTCTTGAAGTCTTCGCTGGAGACTTCCAGCAGCACGCCCGGCTCACCGGAGTTGATCAGCAACTTCGGCTGACGCAGCAGGCTTTCGTCGTACAGGCAGGGTGAACTGGTCAGCGCCGGCAGGCCCGGCAGCAAGCTGAGGTTGTGCTTGCCGAGCATTTTTGTCAGGCGCTCGATCGGTACGGCGGTGAGGCGGCGACCGGTGAGTTCAGTGAGGCGATTGAGGTCCAGCAATTGGCTCTGTGGGAACAACACCATCAGCGCGCCAACGCTGTCATCCAGTAAAACGGCCTGGACCTTGCGCGCGGCATTGAGGCCGTGATGGTCCAGCACTTCTTCGTAGGCAATGCCTAACTTGCCCAGCATCAGCCGAATAACCGACGGAGCGTGCGGGGTGTCGGGTGCGAAGGCAACTTCGGTCATGGTTTGTATCCGTGCTAAAACAATTGCAGGAGTATAACCAGCTTGCTCAGGGCCACGCCTCAGAAACTGCGACAGTTGTCACACTTGGCCGTATTGTTGGCCATGACGCAGCCAACGGTCGAGTAGCGGGCTGACGTGGGTCGGCCAGCGCTCGAGCAATGCCTGGGCGGCATCACGTACGGCGGGCAGTAAATCGGCATCGCGCATCAGGTCAGCGACTTTGAATTGAAGCAGGCCGGTTTGCCGTGTGCCGAGCATTTCGCCGGGGCCGCGCAGTTCGAGGTCTTTTTCGGCGATGACAAAACCGTCGTTGGTTTCACGCATGATGCCCAGGCGCTGACGACCGATCTGCGACAGCGGCGGATGGTAGAGCAGCACGCAATGGCTGACGGCGCTGCCTCGCCCGACGCGGCCGCGCAACTGGTGCAATTGCGCCAGGCCCAGGCGTTCAGGGTTCTCGATGATCATCAGGCTGGCGTTAGGGACGTCGACGCCGACTTCGATCACTGTGGTCGCGACCAGCAGTTGCAGGTTGCCGGCCTTGAACTCGGCCATCACCGCGGCTTTTTCCGCAGGCTTCATGCGGCCGTGGATCAGCCCGACTTTCAATTCACCGAGGGCGGCGGTGAGGTCTTCAAAGGTGGTTTCGGCGGCCTGGCAGGTCAGTTCTTCGGACTCTTCGATCAGCGTGCACACCCAATAGGCCTGACGCCCTTCGGCGCAAGCGCTGCGCACCCGCTCGATGACTTCGACCCGCCGGGTGTCGGTGATCAGCACGGTGTTGACCGGGGTGCGGCCGGGGGGCAGTTCGTCGAGGATCGAGGTGTCGAGATCGGCGTAGGCGCTCATGGCCAGCGTGCGCGGAATCGGTGTGGCGGTCATGATCAGCTGATGTGGGCACATGCGCCCGCCGACACCTTTCTGCCGCAAGGCCAAACGCTGCTGCACGCCGAAACGGTGCTGTTCATCGATGATCGCCAACGCCAGGTTCTTGAATTGCACTTCGTCCTGGAATAGCGCGTGGGTGCCGACCACCATCGGTATGCCGCTGGCGATTTGCTCCAGTGCGGCGGTGCGGTTCTTGCCCTTGAGCTTGCCGGCGAGCCACGCGACTTCGATGCCCAGCGGTTCGAGCCAGCGCTTGAAGGTGATGAAGTGCTGCTCGGCAAGAATCTCGGTGGGCGCCATCAGCGCGACTTGATAACCGGCCTCCAACGCTTGCAGCGCGGCAAGGGCGGCGACCACGGTTTTACCGGCGCCGACGTCGCCCTGGATCAGCCGCAGCATCGGTTCGTGCTGGCTGAGATCGTAGGCGATTTCGTTGCCGACTCGTTGCTGGGCACCGGTTGGGTTGAAGCCGAGATTGGCCAGGTATTTGGCCGGCAGTTGGGTGGCTTTGGGCATCGCCGGCGCGCGCAGGGAGCGCATGCTTTCGCGCAGGCGCTGTTGCGACAGTTGATGGGTCAGCAGTTCTTCGAAGGCCAGTCGGTGCTGCGCCCAGTGGTGACCGAGGGCCAGTTCGTCGACGTCGGCATCGGCGGGCGGGTTGTGCAGGTAGCGGATGGCATCGGCCAGCGGCGCCAATTGGTAGTCGCGGGCCAGTTCGTTCGGCAGCCAGTCGGGCAGGCTGCTGGGGCCGAGCAGGGTGAGGGTTTGCATGCACAACTGGCGCAAGCGCTGTTGGGTCAGACCTTCGGTCAGCGGGTAGACCGGGGTCAGGGTTTCATCCACGGGCGGCGGCTCGTCACCGGTGATGGCGCGATATTCCGGGTGGTAGATCTCCAGCCCCGAAGCACCGGGCCGTGCCTCGCCGTAGCAGCGAATCCGCGTACCGCGTTTGAGGCCTTCTTTCTGCGCATTGCTGAAATGGTAGAAGCGCAGGCTTAAGCCCCCGGTGCCATCCTGCAACCGCACCACGAGGCTGCGCCGACGGCCCATGACCACATCGGCGCCGCTGACGGTGCCTTCGATGACCGCGTCCTGTCCGGGTCGCAGTGCGCCAATCGGGACCACACGGGTGCGGTCCTGATAGCGCAGCGGCAGGTGAAACAGTACGTCCTGGAGGTTTTCCAGGCCGACCTTGGCCAGTTTCTCGGCCATGGCTTCACCGACACCCTTGAGTGCCGTTACCGACACTTGCGACAACTCGGTCATGGCAACGACTTAACCGACAGCCACCGGTGCTGCGGGCTTGGCCACCGAGCACAGGCGAATGGAGTCAGCGAGGATTTCAATCGCCTTCGGACGCGGGAAGCTGGCGCGCCAGGCAATGGCCACGGTGCGGAAGGGCACGGGTGCCGAGAGTGGACGCACTTCAATGACGCCAGGGGCGTAGTGATGGCTGTCGACCGCCGACAACGGCAGGATCGAAATCCCGAGGCCCGAGGCGACCATGTGGCGAATGGTTTCCAGGGAGCTGGATTCCACCGTGGTGTGCTTGGCGCCGTCGTTGCCCTTGGTCAGGGTCGGGCAGGCTTCCAGTACCTGATCGCGGAAGCAGTGACCTTCGCCGAGCAGCAGCAGGCTCTTGTCGTTGAGCATGTTGGCGTCGATGGATTCTTTTTGCGTCCACGGGTGCTGAGCAGGCATCAGGACGTAGAACGGCTCGTCGTAGAGTTGCAGGGTCAGCACGTCGGCTTCGCTGAACGGCAGGGCGATGATGATCGCATCGAGCTCGCCGTTGCGCAGTTTGTCGCGCAGCACGTGGGTGAAGTTTTCTTCGATGTACAACGGCATCTGCGGGGCGACCCGGTGCAGTTGCGGAATCAGGTGCGGGAACAGGTACGGCCCGACGGTGTAGATCGCACCGACTTTGAGTGGGGCGGTCAGCTGGTTCTTGCCGGCCTGGGCCAGTTCGCGGATGCCCTGGGCCTGTTCCAGCACTTTTTGCGCCTGGGCCACGATGCCTTCGCCGACCGGGGTCAGGCGCACGGCGCTTTTGCTGCGCTCGAAAATCAGCACACCGAGTTCGTCTTCAAGCTTTTTCACGCCCACCGAAAGGGTCGGCTGGCTGACGTGGCAACGCTCGGCCGCGTGGCCGAAGTGCTGCTCTTGGGCGAGGGTAACGATGTAGCGTAATTCTGTGAGAGTCATAGCAAGCGTCCATGAATTTGCGTGCCAAGCATACCGGCTGCAATCGATAGACGCACGTTATCAGACTGAGTGTGTCGAGTGACACCGGGCGATACCGGTTTGCCGCTGGCAGATATGCAAAAGGCACCTTTCGGTGCCTTTTGCTTGGCGCACAACCCTGTGGGAGCGGGCTTGCTCGCGAAAGCGGTGCTTCAGGCGACTTCAATGTCGAATGATTTACCGTCTTCGCGAGCAAGCCCGCTCCCACATTTTTTACCGGCGGCGTTTTTCCAGCGAATACACAAACGGTGCAACGATTTCGATGGAGCCATTGGTCAGCATGTCGGCGGGTGGCTTGGGCAGCGGTTGGGCGCGGCGGATCATCTCCAGGGTGGCCCGGTCCAGATCGGCCGTGCCGGAGGCGCCTACCAGCTCAAACGACAACACATTGCCTTCAGCATCCACGACGAAACGCAGACGGTTCATCCCTTCCTTGCCCCGCGCCTGTGCACTCGCAGGGTACTTTTTGTACTTCTGCAGGTGCGCCAGCAGCGTGCCTTGCCAACTGGCCTTGGCCGCCTGTTGAGCCGGCGAAGGGCCGGGCGCAGGCTGGGCGGATTTCTCCGTTGGCGCCTGAGTCTGTTGCGTTTCGGCAGGCTTTTCTTCAGCCGGTTTTTCCTTCGGCGGTTCGGGTTTCTTCTCTACCGGCTTGGGCGGCTGCGGCTTCGGCTTGGGTTTGACCGGCTTGGGCACGGCAATTTCAGCTTTCGGCGCTTCAGCGAGCTTGGGTATCGGCAGTTCTTCAACCGGAGCCGGTGGCTGCGGCGGGGTGACGACCTTCGGCGGAGCAGGCGGTGGCGGGGCTGGAACCGGTGCCAGTTCGACCAGCATTGCCTGAGGGGGCAATTCGATGGGCGGACGGGCGGACCAGTTCAGCGCCAGCGCGATGGCTAGCGCGTGAACACCCAGCACCACAGCCAGGCTACCGCTGTAACGCGTCAGCTTATGGCGCGTCGTGATCATTTCTTGGCTGCCGTCTCGAGTCCGACCAGGCCCACCTTCAGGTAACCGGCAGAGCGCAGGTTGTCCATCACGCTCATCAGGTCGCCGTAATCCACGCCTTTGTCGGCCTGGAAGAAGATTGTCGTGTCTTTCTTGCCCTGGGTTTTGGCGTCGAGGGTGGCGCCGAGTGCTTCGGCCTTCACTTCGTCTTCGCCGAGGAACAGGCGCTGGTCAGCCTTGACGCTGAGGAACACCGGTTTCTCTGGCCGTGGCGCCGGTTTGGCGGTCGAGGCGGGCAGGTCGACCTTGATGTCCACGGTGGCCAGCGGGGCCGCCACCATGAAGATGATCAACAGCACCAACATCACGTCGATGAACGGCGTGACGTTGATTTCGTGGTTTTCGGACAGATCGTCGTCTGCCCCTTCCTTCAAATGCAGGCCCATGGCCGATTACCCCACTTTCACCATGTGCGGTTGCGAGCTGCGCTCAGGCTGGTGGTCGAGGTCGCGGCTGACCAGCAGCAGGACCTGCGCCGACGCGTCGGATACCTGAGCCTTGTAACCGGCGATGGAGCGGGCGAAGACGTTGTAGATCACGACTGCAGGAATCGCTGCAACCAGGCCCAGCGCGGTGGCCAGCAGGGCTTCGGCGATGCCGGGAGCCACGACGGCGAGGTTGGTGGTCTGGGTTTTGGCAATGCCGATGAAGCTGTTCATGATGCCCCACACGGTACCGAACAGGCCGACGAACGGCGCAGTGGAACCGATGGTCGCCAGCACGCCGGTGCCGCTGCTCATGTTGCGACCGCACGCCGCGACCAGGCGCTCAAGGCGGAAGCTGACGCGTTCCTTGATGCCTTCTTTTTCGCGGCTGTTGACCGAAAGGCGCATCTCTTCGAGAGCGTCGTGCACCAGCAGGTTGGCGAGGGTGCCTTCCTTCGCCGCCGTGGCGCTGGCTTCCTTGAGGGAGGCGGATTTTTTCAGTTGGGCGATTTCACCGCGCAGACGACGCTTGGCGCCCATCAGCTCAAGGCCCTTGGCGATCCAGATGGTCCAGGTGATGATCGAGGCGATGGCCAGGCCGATCATCACGATTTTCACGATGATGTCGGCGTTCTTGTACATGCCCCACGGCGACAGGTCATGGGCCATGCCCAGGGTGTTGTCGGCTTCGAGGACTTCAGGAGCGTCTGCATCCAGGTTTTCTGCCGGTGCTGCCTGGGCAGAATCGGTCGCGGCCGGAGCAACGGCCGGTGCGGCGTGATCGGCCGGTGCAGGTGCTGCGGCGGCCGGAGTAGCTGGCGGCTGGGCATCGGCGAAAGCGGCGACTGGCGCGAGCATCAGGCTGAGGAGCAGGGCAGCCACCGCGCTCCAGGCGCGAGGTCGTTTGGTTGGCGAAGCGGGGAATTGATTGCGTGTCATGCTGGCCGGACCTGAGAGAATAAACGTGTGATGTTCTTCCAGGCCTCGAAAGGCCGAGAACAAAAGTGGGGCGCATTATTGCAAGTAATTCTTGTTAACAAAAGTAATAGAGTCTCTTTTTTTCCTGCATTGCTAGCCGCCTGTCTATTGCCGGCGCTAGTCTGTGGCTTTCCGATGGGAGTTTTCTGATGTCTGCGCCTACTGTTTTGATCGCCGGCTGCGGTGATGTCGGCAGCCGCCTGGCCACGCAATTGCTGGCGGCGGGGTGGGAGGTTCATGGCCTGCGACGCGATGTTTCACGCCTGCCCAAGGGCGTCATCGGCGTTGCCGGTGACTTGTTCGACAAAGACTGCCCGGCCACTTGGCCAATCGGCGCCGTGGATTACCTGGTGTATTGCGCGGCGGCCACCGATCACGATGAAGCCGGTTACCGTGCTGCCTATGTCCAGGGCCTGGAGCATGTGCTGGAGTGGCTGAACGACTACGGGCAGATGCCCAATCGCCTGCTGTTCGTTTCCAGTAGCAGTGTCTACGGTCAGCAGGATGGTGAATGGGTCGACGAGACTTCACCGGCCGTGGCGGCGGGCTATTCCGGGCGTGTGATGCTGGAAGCCGAGCAACTTGCTCTCAACAGCGGCATTGCGGCCAGTATCGTGCGCTTGACCGGCATTTACGGCCCCGGCCGGGAATGGCTGCTGACGCAGGTGCGCCGGGGTTATCGCGTGGCGGTCGAGCCACCGTTGTATGCCAATCGGATTCATGCGGACGATGCTGCGGGGTTGATGGCGTGCCTGCTTGAGGCGGATCGGCGTGGCGTGGCGTTGGATGATGTCTACATCGGTGTCGATGACGCGCCGGCAGCGCTGGCTGATGTGGTGGACTGGTTGCGCGGCTATCTGGGTGTGACTGAATGGGCCGACGACGAAACCGTGCGTCGCACGGGCAGCAAGCGCTGCAGTAATGCGCGGGCCAAGGCGTTGGGCTGGACGCCGACGTATCCAAGTTTCCGCGAGGGCTATGCGGCGATTCTTGAAGGGCGTTGCTGACTTTCGGTCACAGTAAAGCAAATGTGGGAGCGGGCTTGCTCGCGAAGGGGTCGTAACAATCAACATCTCTGTTGGCTGTTACACCGCTTTCGCGAGCAAGCCCGCTCCCACAGGGGATGTGCGCAGGTTATTGCTTCTCGAGCAACCACTTGCGCTCGCCCGGAGTGAACGAAGGCATTTCGTCCGCCTGCGCCGTGTTCACGGTCTGGAAAATCTCCAGCTCCTTGCCTTTGCGCGCAAAGATCCAGGCGTTGCCCTGGCCATTGAGTTGCAGCCACATGTTGTCATTGCCGCCGCTCATGGAGGCGCAATCGCCAGCCAGGCACAACGCATAGCGGTCGCTGCCGGGCAGGCCGGTCACCTGGCCGTCGGCCTGGAATTGAACCGTGTTGCCTTCGCCGGTACCGCTGACGATTGTCCAGCTGCCGCCCATGTAGGCTGAATACAGTGCACGCTCGAAACTGGCGCCGATCGGAGCGCCGTCCGGCACCGGAATCTGGGCGCGGTCGAAAACCTGCTCGGGCTCGTTGTCGCTGGCGGACTGGCTGAGTTGCTTGCCGTCACGCTTCAGCTCGCTGGCCGAGCTGCCATAAAAGTCGATTTTCCAGGCGCCGGACTCTTCGCCCAGCAGTTTGCCGTCGACATTTTCAAAACCATTGGTGTAGCGGGCCTGACCGGCCTTGGTGTTGATGTCCCATTCCAGGTTCGGGCCATAGGCCTGGAGCGCTTCACGCAGGGGGACGCCTTTGGCGGCAGCATCGATCGCCACCTGGTTGATCCAGGTGCCG
This sequence comes from Pseudomonas sp. GW821-FHT01C01, assembly GCF_059422645.1. NCBI lineage: Bacteria > Pseudomonadati > Pseudomonadota > Gammaproteobacteria > Pseudomonadales > Pseudomonadaceae > Pseudomonas > Pseudomonas sp. GW821-FHT01C01. Next base: position 63,957 of record NZ_JBWKXF010000024.1, read on the forward strand.
CTGATATCTCGGTCGGCAGGGTTGCTGGCACATCCGCCCAGGAACAGGGCGAGCAGCGAGAGAACAAGCGCGTTGCGCATGGTGGAATCCTTTCAAGCTTTCTTTACAGCAGAGCAGTCGGCGCAGCCCTAGGCTGCGCCGCATGCATTACTCGATGACCAGGATGGCATCCATTTCAACCTGCGAACCCTTTGGCAGGGCCGCTACGCCGATGGCGGCGCGGGCAGGGTAAGGCTGGTCGAAGTACTTGCCCATGATCTCGTTGACCTTGGCGAAGTGGCTCAGGTCGGTGAGGAAGATGTTCAGCTTGACGATGTCCTTGAACGAACCACCGGCCGCTTCGGCCACGGCTTTGAGGTTCTCGAACACCTGGACGGTCTGGGCTTCGAAGCCTTCAACCAGTTCCATGGTTTTTGGGTCCAGAGGAATCTGACCCGACATGTAAACGGTGTTGCCAGCCTTGATCGCCTGGGAGTAAGTACCGATGGCGGCCGGGGCTTTGTCGCTGGTGATAACAGTCTTGGTCATTGATGACTCCTTGTAATGAGTTGGCTACGTTGGCGAGCTATGCACGCATGCGGGTGATGCGAATCACCCCGGTCAAGGCACGCAGTTTCTTGATCACGCGGGCCAGGTGCACGCGGTCGTGTACGCTGACCACCAACTGGACCACGCTGATGCGACCATCGCGTTCGTCCATGCTGATTTTCTCGATATTGCCGTCGGCGGCGTTGACGCTGCTGGCCAGCAGGGCGATCAGGCCGCGCTGGTGCTCCAGCTCGACGCGCAGCTCGACGTTGAATTCGCCGGTGACATCCTTGGCCCACGAGAGCTGGATGCATTTTTCCGGGTTGTGGCGGATTTCGCTGATGTTGCGGCAGTTGTCCAGGTGCACGACCATGCCTTTGCCGGCGGACAGGTGGCCGACAATCGGGTCGCCAGGGATCGGCGTGCAGCACTTGGCGTAGCTGAGCACCAGCCCTTCGGTGCCGCGAATCGCCAGCGGGCCTTCCGGGCTCGGCAACTGTTCGCCTTCACCCAGCAGTCGGCGAGCCACCACATAGGCCATGCGATTGCCCAGGCCGATGTCTTCGAGCAGATCTTCGACCAGTTCGAGGCGATACTCGACGAGCATGGCCTTGACGCGCTCGGCCGGAATTTTTTCCAGTGAACTGTCGAAGCCATTGAGGACCTTGTTCAGCAGGCGTTCGCCGAGGCTGATGGACTCGGAGCGGCGTTGCAGTTTCAGCGCGTGGCGGATGTGCGTGCGTGCCTTGCCGGTGACCACGAAGTTGAGCCACGCCGGGTTCGGCCGCGCGCCGGGCGCACTGACGATCTCGACCGTGGAGCCGCTTTGCAGCGGTTCGGACAGCGGTGCGAGACGGCGGTTGATCCGGCAGGCGATGCAGCTGTTGCCCACGTCGGTGTGCACCGCGTAGGCGAAGTCGACCGCCGTGGAGCCTTTGGGCAGCTCCATGATCCGGCCTTTGGGCGTGAACACGTAGACCTCGTCCGGGAACAGGTCGATCTTCACGCTTTCAATGAATTCCAGCGAGTTGCCGGCACGTTGCTGCATTTCCAGCACGCCTTTGACCCACTGGCGGGCGCGGGCATGAGTGCCTTTTGGCTGCTCGTCGCCGCTGGATTTGTACAGCCAATGGGCGGCGATGCCGTTGTTGGCCATCTCTTCCATTTCACGGGTGCGGATCTGGATCTCGATCGGAACACCGTGCATGCCGAACAGCGTAGTGTGCAGCGACTGATAGCCGTTGGCCTTGGGGATCGCGATGTAATCCTTGAAGCGACCCGGCAACGGTTTATATAAGTTATGTACAGCACCCAGCACGCGGTAGCAGGTATCGACCTTGTCGACGATGATCCGGAACGCGTAGACGTCCATGATCTCGTTGAAGGCCCGACGCTTGCCGCGCATTTTCTTGTAGATGCCGTAGAGGTGTTTCTGGCGACCGCTGACCTCGCCCTGGATGCCGTCGATGGCCAGGCAGTGGCTTAAGGATTCTTCGATCTTGTTGACGATTTCCTTGCGGTTGCCCCGGGCGCGCTTGACGGCCTGGTAGATCCGCGCGGAACGCATCGGGTGCATGGCCTTGAAGCCGAGGTCTTCGAACTCTATGCGGATGGCGTGCATGCCCAGCCGGTTGGCGATGGGCGCATAGATTTCCAGGGTTTCCTTGGCGATGCGCCGGCGCTTTTCGCCGGACAGCACTTCCAGGGTGCGCATGTTGTGCAGGCGGTCGGCCAGCTTGACCAGGATCACGCGAATGTCGCGGGCCATGGCCATGGCCATTTTCTGGAAGTTTTCAGCCTGGGCTTCGGCCTTGGTCTCGAAGTTCATCTGGGTCAGTTTGCTGACCCCGTCGACCAGTTCGGCCACGGTTTCGCCGAACTGCGCTTGCAGCGCTTCCTTGGCAATGCCGGTGTCTTCGATCACGTCATGCAGCATCGCGGCCATCAGGCTCTGATGGTCCATGTGCATGTCGGCAAGAATATTCGCAACCGCTAGTGGGTGCGTGACGTACGCCTCGCCGCTACGGCGGCGTTGGCCGTCGTGGGCTTGTTCGGCGTAGAAATACGCTCGGCGGACCAGGTTGACCTGGTCCTTGCCGAGGTAGGTCGATAAGCGATCGGCGAGGGCGTCTATGCTCGGCATGATGTCTCCTGCCGTAGGCTGTGATCCCGCGCCGTGCTACGTCGACCAGGCATAGGCTTAGACGGCCTCGTTGGACTCGTCCTCGAATGCAGCAAAAAGCGGTTCATCTTCAACGATTTCGGCTTCGGCGATAGCTGCGTAGTCGATCAGGCCTTCAGCGATTTCGCGCAGGGCGACGACGGTAGGCTTGTCGTTTTCCCATGCTACTTTCGGCTCTTTGCCGCCGGTGGCCAGTTGACGGGCACGCTTGGTAGAGAGCATGACCAGCTCAAAGCGGTTATCCACGTGTTCTAGGCAGTCTTCAACGGTTACGCGGGCCATGGTCTTCCTCGTAGCAAATGCAATATGCGCGCTGCCCGGATGGGCGAGCGGACTCAACAGTTTAAAAAATCACCAGCGATTAGGGAAGCGCTGATTTTTTGACCAAACCCTTCAACGCGCTACAAGTGCCAATGTAAAGCCCTTGCAGCGGTTTTGGGAAGAGCTGATTAACCGAGTAATTCAGCCAGCAATTTGCCGTGACGCTGTTGCTGACGCTTCTGAATCAGTTGATTGGCGCGGAAAATCGCCTTCAGATCGTGCAGTGCGTGGGCGAAATCGTCGTTGATGATCAGGTAATCGTAGTCGACGTAATGGCTCATTTCGCTGACAGCTTCGCGCATCCGGCCTTCGATGATCTCGTCGCTGTCCTGGCCACGGTTGGTCAGGCGCTGGTGCAGGGCCTGCAATGACGGCGGCAGAATGAAGACCGAGCGGGCCTGGGGCATCAGCTTGCGCACTTGCTCGGCACCTTGCCAGTCGATTTCCAGAATCAGGTCGTGGCCTTCGTCCAGGGTCTGCTGCAGGTGGCTTTGCGAAGTGCCGTAGAGATTGCCGAACACTTCGGCGCGCTCGAGGAAATCGCCGTGTTCGATCATCTTCACGAACTCGCTGCGGTCGACGAAGTGATAGTTCACGCCATTCACTTCACCGGGGCGCATGGCGCGGGTGGTGTGGGAGACCGAGACGCGGATCTCCGGATCGGCGTCGGTCAGGGCCTTGACCAGGCTGCTCTTGCCCGCGCCTGAAGGAGCGGAAATGATGTAAAGGGTGCCAGTGCTGTGGGTCATGTCGGGGTAGCCTTACTCAATATTCTGCACTTGTTCGCGCATCTGCTCGATCAACACCTTGAGGTTGACCGCAGCCTGGGTGCTGCGCGGGTCGAAGGCTTTGGAGCCCAGTGTGTTGGCTTCGCGGTTGAGTTCCTGCATCAGGAAGTCCAGGCGCCGACCGGCAGCGCCGCCGGACTTGAGTACCCGGCGAACTTCGATGATGTGAGTGCTCAGGCGATCCAGTTCTTCGGCGACGTCGCTTTTTTGCGCGAGCATGACCATTTCCTGCTCCAGGCGCTGCGGGTCCATCTCGGCCTTCATGTCGGCGAAGCGGTCGAGGACTTTCTGGCGCTGGGTGGCGAGCATTTGCGGAACGAGTTCGCGCAGGGTCACCACGTCTTCTTCGATGGCGGTCAGGCGCTCGTTGATCAGCCGTCCCAGCTCCGCGCCTTCGCGCTCGCGGCCGGCTTTCAGTTCTTTCAGGCCCTGGTTGAACAGCTCCAGCGCTTCGGCGTTCAAGGCTTGTGGGTCGATGGCATCGCCTACCAGTACGCCGGGCCAGGCCAGGACTTCCAGCGGGTTCAGCGCTGCCGGGTTTTTGATCAGGCTGGCGATGGTCTCGGCGGCAGCGACCAGTTGCGCGGCGCGCTCCTGATCGATTTGCAGCGCTTTGCCGGTGTTTTCTTCGGTGAAGCGCAGGGTGCATTCGAGCTTGCCCCGCGATACACCCTGGCGCAGGGCTTCACGAACAGCACCCTCGAGGTCGCGAAAAGACTCCGGCAGGCGCAGGTGGGGTTCCAGGTAGCGGCTGTTGACCGACCGCAGTTCCCAGCTCAGGGTGCCCTGGACGCCGGCTTTTTCGACGCGGGCGAAGGCGGTCATGCTGTGCACCATGGCGGTACCTCGCAAGGCAGATCGGCACAGAACCGAGGTTCCGGGAATCCGATATCAATGAATTAAAGCCGACTGGCAGCAAAGGCGCAGGATTGTAGCGCAGTGGCGCGGATGCGCCCAAACACACGGTGTGACAAAGAGCGGCAGGCCTTCGCCGACACGCGGTACAGAGCCCTCGGTCGTCGGCGGAATTTTTTAGAAGTGCCCAGTGGCGGCCGGCGGCTCTATAATGCTCCGCAGTTTTCCGTCCCCAGTACAGGTACTCCCTATGATACGTCCAAGTGGTCGCGCTGCCGATCAGCTCCGCTCGATCCGCATCACCCGCAACTACACCAAACACGCCGAGGGTTCTGTGCTGGTCGAGTTCGGCGATACCAAGGTCATCTGCACCGTCAGCGTTGAACCGGGCGTACCGCGTTTCCTGAAAGGCCAGGGCCAGGGTTGGTTGACTGCCGAGTACGGCATGCTGCCGCGTGCTACCGGCGAGCGTAACCAGCGTGAAGCCAGCCGTGGCAAGCAAGGCGGCCGCACCCTGGAAATCCAGCGTCTGATCGGTCGTTCCCTGCGCGCTGCACTGGACATGTCCAAGCTGGGCGACGTCACCCTGTACGTCGACTGCGACGTGATCCAGGCCGATGGCGGCACCCGCACGGCGTCTATCACCGGTTCCATGGTCGCGCTGATCGATGCCTTGAAGGTTATCAAGAAGCGTGGCGGCCTGAAGGGCGGCGACCCGGTCAAGCAGATGATCGCCGCTGTTTCCGTGGGCATGTACAAGGGTGAGCCTGTGCTCGACCTCGACTACCTGGAAGACTCGGCTGCCGAGACTGACCTGAACGTGGTGATGACCAGCGCTGGCGGTTTCATCGAAGTCCAGGGCACTGCCGAAGGCGCGCCGTTCCAGCCTGAAGAGCTGAACGCCATGCTGGAGCTGGCGAAGAAGGGCATGAACGAGATCTTCGAATTGCAAAAGGCCGCATTGGCCGACTGACCGGACAGCTCCAGAAAAGGAGGACACCATGAGTGACGAGCAACTACCGCTGCCCACGCCGAGCCAGGAGGTTCGTCAGTGGGCCATGTTTTGCCACTTGTCCGCCTTGCTGGGGATCTGGATTCCCTTCGGCACGATCATCGGGCCGCTGATTCTCTGGCAGATGAAGCGAGAGATGGACCCGTTTATCGACGCCCAGGGCAAGGAGGCGCTGAATTTTCAGATCACCGTCGCCATTGCCTCGGCCGTCTGCTTCCTGCTGATGGTGGTGATTATCGGGTTCTTCCTGTTTGGTCTGATCGCCATCGGTGCGCTGGTTTTGACGATCATCGCTGGCGTGAAGGCTAATGAAGGGCAGCCCTATCGATATCCGTTTACCTGGCGGTTGGTTAAATAACGATCAGCAAGGATCCCCTGTAGGAGCGAGCTTGCTCGCGAAGATGTGTCAGCCACATTGGTGTCAACTGACACACCATCGCGAGCAAGCTCGCTCCTACAGAAATGCAAATCGTCACCCACAAAAAAGCCGACATTGCTGTCGGCTTTTTTGTATCTGCGAAACGACGCTTAGATGGTCAGCGTCCAGTCGTAGTCCACGATCAGCGGCGCGTGTTGCGAAAACCGCGGCTGGCGTGGCAGGCGTGCGCTGCGTACGAAGCGGCGCAGGCCAGGGGTCAGCAGTTGATAGTCGAAGCGCCAACCGAGGTTGAGCATCTCCGCCTGTTCGTTATCCGGCCACCAGCTGTACTGGTCGCCTTCGCGGCTGACTTCACGCAGGGCGTCGACATAACCCATGTTGCCGACAATCTCGTCCATCCAGGCACGTTCAGGTGCCAGGAAGCCCGGAGATTGCTGGCTATCGCGCCAGTTCTTGATATCCAGCTTCTGTTGCGCCACGTACAGCGAGCCACAATAAATGTACTCGCGACGTTTGCGCCGCTGTTTATCCAGATAACGGGCGAAGTCGTCCATTAGCTTGAACTTCTGGTTCAAGTCTTCATCGCCGTTCTGCCCCGAAGGGAGCAGCAAGGTCGCGATGCTGACCTTGTCGAAATCGGCTTGCAGGTAGCGCCCGTAGCGGTCGGCCGTCTCGAAACCGAGACCGCTGATGACAGCCTTCGGTTGCAGCCGCGAATACAAAGCCACGCCACCTTGGGCGGGGACTTCGGCATCGCAGGCATAAAGGAAGTATCCATCCAGTTGGAAGGCTGGATCGTCCAGTTCAAAGGCGGAGGCGCGGGTGTCCTGCAGGCAGATGACGTCGGCATTCTGTGCTTGCAGCCAACTGAGCAAACCACGCTCGACTGCAGCCTGAATACCATTGACGTTCACACTGATGATCCGCATAAATGGCCCCAAAAATCGCGTGCGTGTATGATACACGGCGTCAAGCTAATTAGCTAAATCCGTGGTATTTGGGGTTTTTTTCATGCAAGCGTATCAGCGCGATTTCATTCGTTTTGCCATCGATCGCGGCGTTTTGCGCTTCGGTGAGTTCACCCTGAAGTCCGGGCGCACCAGTCCTTACTTCTTCAATGCGGGCCTGTTCAACTCAGGTTCGGCTCTGGCGCAGCTGGGTCGTTTCTACGCCGCCGCTATTGCCGAGAGCGGCATTCCGTTCGACGTTCTGTTTGGCCCGGCCTACAAAGGCATCCCGTTGGCGGCGACCACCGCCGTGGCGCTGGCTGAACATCACAACCGTGACCTGCCATGGTGCTTCAACCGCAAGGAAGCCAAGGCCCATGGCGAAGGCGGCAGCCTGGTTGGCGCACCGCTGACCGGCGAAGTGCTGATCATCGACGACGTGATCACCGCCGGCACAGCCATTCGTGAAGTGATGCAGATCATCGCTTCCCAGGACGGCGCCAAGGCCGCCGGCGTGCTGATCGCCCTGAACCGTCAGGAGCGTGGCAACGGCGAGCTGTCGGCGATCCAGGAAGTCGAGCGTGACTTCGGCATCCCGGTCATCAGCATCGTTTCGCTGAACCAGGTGCTGGAATTCCTGGCAGATGATCCGCAGCTCAAGCAGCATCTGCCAGCCGTGGAAGCCTACCGCGCCCAGTTCGGCGTCTGATCAGACGCTGGCGTTGCCCGTTCAATCGCCATCGCTGGCAAGCCAGCTCCTACAGAATCGGTGATATTCCTGTAGGAGCTGGCTTGCCAGCGATTGAAACGCCGCGGTTTATCAGGTGAACATCTGTGCAAAAAAAGACCCCGCTCAGCCAGGCTGAGCGGGGTCTTTTTGTTTGCGCTATCGCTTAGTGACGCTTGCGATTGCTGATCAGGGTGCCCACGCCGGTATCGGTGAAGATTTCCAGCAGGATCGCGTTCGGCACGCGCCCGTCGATGATCAGCGAACTGCCCACGCCGCCCTGGACCGCTTCCAGTGCGCAGCGGATCTTCGGCAGCATGCCGCCGTAGATGGTGCCGTCGGCGATCAGTTCGTCGACCTGTGCAGTGCTCAGGCCGGTCAGGACCTTGCCCGACTTGTCCATCAGGCCGGCGATGTTGGTCAGCAGCATCAGCTTCTCGGCTTTCAACGCTTCGGCGACTTTACCGGCCACCAGGTCAGCGTTGATGTTGTACGACTCGCCGTTGGCGCCGACACCGATTGGCGCGATCACCGGAATGAAATCGCCCTTGACCAGCAGGTTCAGCAGATCGGTGTTGATCCCGACCACTTCGCCCACATGGCCAATGTCGATGATTTCCGGGGTAGTCATTTCCGGGGTCTGACGGGTGACGGTGAGCTTCTTCGCACGAATCAGCTCGGCGTCTTTACCGGTCAGGCCGATGGCGCTGCCGCCGTGACGGTTGATCAGGTTGACGATGTCCTTGTTGACTTGGCCGCCGAGGACCATTTCCACCACGTCCATGGTCGCGGCGTCGGTGACGCGCATGCCGTCGACGAAATGACTCTCGATCGACAGGCGCTTGAGCAGGTCACCGATTTGCGGGCCGCCACCGTGAACCACCACCGGGTTGATGCCCACGGCCTTCATCAGCACGATGTCGCGGGCGAAGCCGGTTTTCAGCTCCTCGCTTTCCATCGCGTTGCCGCCGTATTTGATCACCAGTGTCTTGCCGACGTATCGGCGGATATAAGGCAACGCTTCGGACAGGACCTTGGCGGTGTTGGCGGCGGCTTCGCGTTCGAGGGTCATTCAGGGCTCCGGGTGAATCAGAACGGTAGTTGGAGATCAGGTGCAACACGCTTCAACTGGACTTTGAAAACGTCCTTGATGCGCTGCAATTCAGCCTCGTCATCGGCCTCGAAACGCAGCACCAGCACCGGTGTGGTGTTGGATGCGCGTACCAGGCCCCAGCCTTTGGCGTAGTCGACTCGCACGCCGTCAATGGTGGTCAGGTCGGCGCCTGCGCCCCACTGTGCGTCGTGCAGTGCATCAATGATGCTGAATTTGCTCTCTTCGGTCACATGGATATTGATTTCTGGCGTAGAAATATCGTTCGGGAAGGTCGCGAACAGCTCTTCCGCCGAGGATTTTTCCTTGCTGAGGATCTCCAGCAACCGCGCGGCGCTGTAGATGCCGTCGTCGAAACCGAACCAGCGTTCCTTGAAGAAGATGTGCCCGCTCATTTCGCCGGCCAGCAAGGCGCCGGATTGTTTCATTTTCTTTTTGATCAACGAGTGACCAGTCTTCCACATTAACGACCGACCGCCGTATTCCTTGATCAGCGGGATCAGGCGGCGGGTGCATTTGACGTCGAAGATGATCTCGGCGCCCGGGTTGCGCGCCACGACGTCGCGGGCGAACAGCATCAGCAGGCGGTCCGGGTAAACGATGCTGCCGGTGTTGGTCACCACACCGACGCGGTCGCCGTCGCCGTCGAAGGCCAGGCCGATGTCGGCGTTGGTTTCCTTGACCTTGGCGATCAGGTCGACGAGGTTCTCAGGCTTGCCCGGGTCCGGGTGGTGGTTCGGGAAGTTGCCGTCGACTTCGCAGAACAGCGGGATGACTTCGCAGTTCAGCGCTTCGATCAACTGCGGGGCAATCACGCCGGCCGCACCGTTGCCGCAGTCAACGACCACTTTCAGGCGACGGGCCAGCTTGATGTCCTGGACGATTTCGGTGGTGTAGCGGTCGAGGATTTCGACCTGGGTGATGCTGCCCTGGCCGCTGCTCAGGTTATTGGTCTTGAGGCGGTCGTGCAGGGCCTGGATCTGTTCGTTGGCCAGGGTGTCGCCGGCAATGACGATCTTGAAACCGTTGTAGTTCGACGGGTTGTGGCTGCCGGTGAGCATCACACCTGATTTGCCGGCCAGTACGTTAGCGGCGTAGTAGAGCGCCGGAGTCGGGACCAGGCCGACATCGCTGACGTGGCAGCCGCTGTCGGCGATGCCTTTGATCAATTGCGCGACCAGTTCCGGGCCGGACAAGCGGCCATCGCGGCCGACGGACACATTTGGCTCGCCCTGGGCCAGGCTTTGGGAGCCGACGGCGCGGCCGATCCAGTAAGCGGTTTCGGCGTTCAGGAATTCCGGGACGGTGCCGCGAATGTCGTAGGCGCGGAAGATGCTGTCAGGGAACTTGGGTGCGATTTTGGCCGGGGTGTTCATCTGTGGAAATGCTCCATCTCGAAAGTGGCTGGACAGGCCGCCGGGTCATTCGGCGGCAGGTTCAAACTGAAGGGTATGACGGCGTTTTCCACAGAGAGTTCGTGGTATGAAAGGGCCATGACACCCCTGATGGTAGGGGTTTGGCCGGGCAATGCCTTGATTTTCGGAGCTAAACCTTGCAGATGACAATTTGAATTTTGTGGGGAGGGAGCAAGCTCCCTCGCCACGATGGATCTCTATCAACGAGTGCCGGTATGGCCGAAACCGCCAGTGCCGCGCTCGGTTTCAACAAACTCGTCAACCATCTCGAAATGAGCTTGCACCACCGGCACCAGCACCAGTTGCGCCAGACGCTCACCGACCGGCATGGTGAATTCGGTCTGGCCACGGTTCCAGCAGGAGACCATCAGCGGGCCCTGGTAGTCGGAGTCGATCAGGCCGACCAGATTGCCCAGCACGATGCCGTGCTTATGGCCCATCCCCGAGCGCGGCAGAATCAGCGCCGCCAGGTTCGGGTCACCGATATAGACCGACAGGCCGGTAGGGATCAGCACGGTTTCACCCGGCTTGATCACGGTGTCCTGCTCCAGCATGGCGCGCAGGTCGAGGCCGGCGGAGCCCGGTGTGGCGTATTGCGGCAGCGGGAATTCGGTACCGATGCGGGGGTCGAGGATCTTGGCTTGCAAAGCGTGCATGTAAATTAAACCTGGTTCAGACGTTCGGCGATAAAAGTGATCAGCTGGCGAGCAATTTTGCTCTTGCTGGTCTGGGCGAAAAGTGTGGCGTGAAGCTCGCGATCGATGACGCTGCAGGCGTTTTCTTCGCTGTTGAAGCCAATGCTCGGGTTGGCGACGTCGTTGGCGACGATCAGATCGAGGTTCTTGTCTTTCAACTTGCGCGCAGCGTAATCGAGCAGGTGTTCGGTCTCGGCGGCGAAACCGACACTGAACGGGCGGTCGGGGCGGGTGGCGATAGTGGCCAGGATGTCCGGGTTACGCACCATCTGTAGCAACAAGCCGTCGCCGTTCGTAGGATCTTTCTTGAGTTTCTGTGGGGCGACGACTTCCGGGCGGTAGTCCGCGACGGCTGCCGAAGCGATGAACAGGTCGCAAGGGATGGCTGCTTCGCAGGCGGCGAGCATGTCGCGGGCACTGACCACGTCGATGCGAGTGACGCGATCCGGGGTCGGAAGATGCACGGGGCCGGTGATCAAGGTCACGCGGGCACCCGCTTCCACGGCGGCTTCGGCCAGGGCGAAGCCCATTTTCCCGGAGCTGTGGTTAGTGATGTAGCGCACCGGGTCGATGTTTTCCTGGGTCGGGCCGGCAGTAATCAGCACGTGCTTGCCGGTCAGCGCCTGGCGCTGGAAGCAGTCGGCCGCGCATTGCGCCAATTCAAGGGCTTCAAGCATGCGCCCCAGGCCGACGTCGCCGCAGGCCTGGCTGCCGGAGGCCGGGCCGAAGACCTTGATGTCGCGGCTTTCGAGGGTTTGCAGGTTGGCCTGGGTCGCTGGATCGCGCCACATGGCCTGGTTCATTGCCGGGGCAACGGCGACCACTGCATCAGTGGCCAATACCAGGGTGGTCAGCAGATCATTGGCGATGCCCTGGGCCAGCCGGGCAATGAGGTCCGCGGTACCGGGGGCGATCAGCACCAGATCGGCCCATTTGGCCAGTTCGATGTGCCCCATGGCCGCTTCGGCCGCCGGGTCCAGCAGGTCCAGGTGGACCGGATGCCCGGACAGGGCCTGCATGGTCAGCGGGGTGATGAACTCTGCGCCGCCACGGGTCATGACCACGCGCACTTCGGCGCCCTGGTCGATCAGGCGGCGAACCAGGTCGGCGCTCTTGTAGGCAGCGATACCGCCGCCGACGCCCAGAACAATGCGTTTCCGATACAGCCGCTGCATAGGCCTGCCTTTCAATTCGTGGGTGACATACGTAGCGAAACCCCCTCCCCAGGGTGAATTCGCCCGCAAAAAAGATGGGCTACGATATCACAGCGACCGCTACGGAACAGCGGTGCCCACAGACAGGGAGGTGCCATGAGTATTCGCGATTGGCCGGCGGCTGAACGGCCGCGGGAGAAGTTGCTGGAGCAGGGGGCGGCGAGTCTTTCCGATGCCGAGTTGCTGGCGATATTTTTACGAACCGGTGTGTCCGGCAAAAGCGCGGTAGATCTGGCGCGGCATCTGCTGAGCGAGTTTGGCAGCCTGCGTTCGTTGCTGGAGGCTGACCTTTCGACATTCAGCGAGCAGCTGGGCCTGGGCCCGGCAAAATTCGCACAGCTACAAGCCGTACTGGAAATGGGCCGGCGGCATCTGGCCGAGCGATTGCGCCACAGATCGGTGCTGGAAAACCCGCAAGCGGTGCGCGAATACCTCAAGTCGATGCTGCGTCACGAACCCCATGAGGTTTTCGGCTGCCTGTTTCTCGACTCCAAACATCAGGTGCTGACGTTTGAGAAACTGTTCCGCGGCTCGATCGACAACACCAGTGTTCACCCGCGACAGGTCGTCAAACGGGCGCTGGCCAACAACGCTGCGGCATTGATCCTCTGCCATAACCATCCGTCAGGTAACTCTGACCCCAGCCAGGCCGACCGACAGCTAACCAAACGTCTGCAAAAGGCATTGGAACTGATCGATGTACGGGTGCTGGACCATTTCATCATCGGTGATGGCAACCCGCTGTCGATGGCTGAGTATGGGTGGATGTAGAGAAGCGAACCCCCTGTGGGAGCGGGCTTGCTCGCGAAAATGGTGTATCAGTCAGTATTGATGGCGACTGACACTCCCTCTTCGCGAGCAAGCCCACTCCCACAGGGTTTTGTGGTGGGGCGGATTATTTGAGGTTGACCTTCGAATAGTCCTGCCGACCGAACGGGCTGACCGAATACCCCTCGACATCCTTGCGCGTCAGCGCGAAGGCCGTCGGGTGGGCCAGGGGTAGCCACAATGCCTGCTGCTGGATCTGCGCCTGGGCCTGTTCGTAGAGTTTGCTGCGCACACCTTGCTCGCCGGTGGTCTTGCCGGCGCTGATCAGCTTGTCCAGGTCCGCATTGCAGTAACGGGCGAAGTTGGTGCCGGACTTGACCGCGGCGCAGGAAAACTGCGGCGTGAGGAAGTTGTCCGGGTCGCCGTTGTCGCCGGCCCAGCCCATGAACAGCAAGTCGTGTTCACCGGCCTTGGCGCGGCGGATCAACTCGCCCCATTCGATCACGCGGATTTCAGCCTGAATGCCGATTTCCGCCAGGTCGGACTGAAGCAGTTGCGCCCCAAGGCTCGGGTTGGGGTTAAGCAGGCTGCCGGAAGGGCGGGTCCAGATGGTGGTCTGGAAGCCTTCCTTGAGCCCTGCCTTGGCCATCAAGGCTTTGGCCTTGTCGATGTCGTGAGGGTAACCCGGCAGGTTTTTCGCGTAGCTCCAGGTGTTGGGCGGATAGGGGCCATTGGCCGCCTCGGCGGTGTCTTCGAACACGGCTTTGACATAGTGGGCCTTGTCGAAGGCGAGGTTGATGGCCTGGCGGACTTCAGGCTTGTCCAGCGGCGGATGCTGGCTGTTGATGCCAACGAACGCAGTCATGAATGCGTCAGTCTTTTCGACTTTCAGGGTCGGCTCTTTCAGCGCTTCCTGCACGTCCAGGGGCTTGGGCGACAGCGCGATCTGGCATTCATTGCGACGCAACTTCTGCAAACGTACGTTGGCATCCGGTGTGATGGCGAAGATCAGCGGATCTACAGAGGGTTTGCCGCCGAAGTATTCGGGATTGGCTTTATAGCGAACCGAGGCGTCCTTCTGGAAGCGGGTGAAAACGAACGGCCCCGTGCCGATCGGCTGGCTGTTGAGCTTCTCGGGCGTGCCGGCCTTCATCAGTTTGTCGGCGTATTCGGCCGAGTAGATTGAAGCGAATCCCATGCTCAGGGTCGCCAGGAAGGTCGAATCCGGGTGGTCGAGGGCGAAGCGCACGGTTTGCGGGTCCAGTGCATCGATCTTCTTGATCAGTGCAGGCAATTGCATCGATTGCGCATGTGGGAAACCGCTCTGGGCGACTTTGTGCCACGCATTGGCCGGGTCGAGCATGCGGTCGAAGCTGAAAATCACGTCTTCGGCGTTCAGGTCACGCGTTGGGGTGAAATACTCGGTGCTATGGAATTTCACCTGCGGGTGCAACTTGAAGACATAGATCAGGCCGTCGGGGCTGACTTCCCAGCTGTCGGCGAGGCTGGCGACCACTTTGCCACTGGCCGTATCGAAGTCCACCAGGCGGTTCATCAGCACATCGGCCGAGGCATTGGTGGTGGTCAGCGAGTTGTACTGCACCACGTCGAACCCTTCAGGGCTGGCCTCGGTGCAAACGCTCAGGGCGGCGGCAAAGGCCTGTGGGCTCAGCAGAAGCGGGGCGAGCAATAGCGGTAGGGCAGCGAGGCGCATGGTCGGCTTCCTTTACAGATCGAAGGCCCATCTGCAAGTGCAGTCTGGAAAAGGCTTACCCTAGTGGGCTCTTTTGCAAATGACTATCCCCTTTTTCATTTTGAGGGGACTATAGGCGACTGATTTTGCTGTGCAGCGGTTGAACAAAACCCTTGGTTGGCTCGATGGCCGATTCTCTGCGACGAGCGGTCGCCATCGATGATAGCCTTTGTCCAAGGCGCTCGGAGCCCGAAAAACGGGGTTTTTGTGAATTCAACGCACACCGAATGTTGTTGCTCTCCAGTCTTTCTGGTATAAAGCAGCGCTCTTTTCTAGGGGCCCGGTTCCTTCACTGTAGGTGTAGCCGGTAAGACCTCTAAAGAAACGCGGCGCCTGGCGCCAAATGACTGAGAGATTAAGCGGCCAACCCATGCCGGGTTGGGCATGTGGTTTTAGAGGGCTGAGGCATGTCTAGAGTATGTCAAGTTACCGGTAAGGGTCCGGTAACCGGGAATAACATTTCCCACGCAAACAACAAAACCCGTCGTCGTTTCCTGCCGAACCTGCAGCATCACCGCTTCTGGGTTGAAGAAGAGAAACGTTTTGTGCGTCTGCGCGTATCTGCCAAAGGCATGCGTATCATCGACAAGCGTGGCATCACTGTCGTGCTGGCCGAACTTCGCCGCGATGGCAAGGTTTAAGGGAGCTAATCATGCGTGAATTGATTCGTTTGATTTCGAGCGCCGGTACTGGTCACTTCTACACTACCGACAAGAACAAGCGTACTACCCCGGACAAAATCGAGATCAAGAAATATGATCCGGTTGTTCGCAAGCACGTGATCTACAAGGAAGGCAAAATCAAGTAATTGATTTTTCCCTCTTACGAAAAAGGCCCGTATCGCGAGATACGGGCCTTTTTTGTTTCTGACCCCAATCGAGCCTCAGGAATTAACCGAAATAGATGGAAATGATGATGTCGTTTTCGTTGACGTTCAGGTTGATGCGTTCGGCGCGCGAGTCATAGGTCGCCACATAATTGCCCCACGGACGAGTCGGGCGGCCGGTGGTGTCTTCGACTTGCTTGCGCAGGGCTTCGGAGTAAGGCGAGCCGACCACGGACTTGATCAGTTCAAGTACCTGTTCGTCGGTGTAAGTGGTTGCGTTAGGCATGGTGCTTCCTTGCGGTGAGTTCATGTCGAGGCACTTCATTCATTGAAGCGCCTGTCGATGATCCGACCGAAATGGCTGCCGGGTGCGGTAATTATTTATCGTGTGTCTCAGGCTTTTTGTTCGAAGGCCACGTAAATTTTGCGGCACGCCTCCAGCACTTCCCAGGTGCCGCGAAAGCCTGCTGGAATCACGAAGCGGTCGCCCACGCGCAGGGTCTTGGCATTACCATCGAGGTCACGCAGCACGGAAACACCCTGCACGATTTCGCAGTATTCGTGTTCAGTGAAGTTCACCGTCCACTGGCCGACGGCGCCTTCCCACACGCCAGCGTTCAACTGTCCGCAAGGACTGTTGTAGTGGTTGTAAACCGCTTGCTCCGGATCGCCCTTGAGTACTTTGGTGGCGTCCGGGCGGTAGCGTTCGGCGGCGGTGGTGGCCTGGCTGAAGTCGACGACGTTCTGGATGTTCATTGTTGTTATCCCCCGTGATTGCGGCGCGGTTGGTTGATGAGCCCAAAGTCTATGTTTATTAAAATGAACATCGCAAGGCCGTTTGCCGGCCTTGTGTCAAATATATTGAAACTTCATGGGTGGCTGGTTTAGGGTGGTGGATGCCTTGGGCCGAAAAGCAGGCTGGCCGGGCAGAATTCCTGACAGCACCCGCGAAGAACGCGGGTGTCGTATCAATAAGAGGAGGACACTCGCATGACCACCCTGACCCGTGCCGACTGGGAACAACGTGCCCGCGACCTGAAAATCGAAGGCCGCGCCTACATCAATGGCGAATACACCGACGCCGTCTCCGGCGAGACCTTCGAGTGCATCAGCCCGGTCGATGGCCGTCTGCTGGGCAAGATTGCCAGCTGTGACGCCGCCGATGCCCAGCGCGCCGTGGAAAACGCCCGCACTACCTTCAATTCCGGTGTCTGGTCGCGCCTGGCGCCGACCAAACGCAAAGCCACCATGATCCGTTTCGCCGGCCTGCTGAAACTGCACGCCGAAGAGCTGGCCCTGCTTGAAACCCTCGACATGGGCAAGCCGATCAGCGACTCCCTCTACATCGACGTTCCCGGCGCGGCGCAAGCCCTGAGCTGGAGCGGCGAAGCCATCGACAAGATTTACGACGAAGTCGCTGCCACCCCCCACGACCAACTGGGTCTGGTAACCCGCGAGCCGGTTGGCGTCGTCGGCGCCATCGTGCCGTGGAACTTCCCGTTGATGATGGCCTGCTGGAAACTGGGGCCTGCACTGTCCACCGGTAACTCGGTCATCCTCAAACCGTCGGAAAAGTCGCCGCTGACGGCGATTCGCATCGCTGAACTGGCCGTCGAAGCCGGCATTCCGAAAGGCGTGTTGAACGTGCTGCCAGGTTACGGCCACACCGTCGGCAAGGCTCTGGCCCTGCACAACGACGTCGACACCCTGGTATTCACCGGCTCTACCAAAATCGCCAAGCAACTGCTGATCTACTCCGGCGAGTCGAACATGAAGCGCGTCTGGCTCGAAGCCGGCGGCAAGAGCCCGAACATCGTCTTCGCCGATGCGCCGAACCTGCAAGACGCTGCCGAAGCCGCTGCTGGCGCCATCGCCTTCAACCAGGGCGAGGTCTGCACCGCCGGTTCGCGCCTGCTGGTGGAGCGTTCGATCAAGGACAAATTCCTGCCGCTGGTAATCGAGGCACTGAAAACCTGGAAACCGGGCAACCCGTTGGACCCGGCGACCAACGTTGGTGCGCTGGTCGATACCCAGCAGATGAACACCGTGCTGTCCTACATCGAGTCGGGCCATGCCGATGGCGCCAAGCTGGTGGCCGGTGGCAAGCGTACGCTCCAGGAAACTGGCGGCACTTACGTTGAGCCGACGATTTTCGACGGTGTGAGCAACGCGATGAAAATCGCCCAGGAAGAAATCTTCGGCCCGGTACTGTCGGTCATCGCATTCGACAGCGCCGAAGAAGCCATCGCGATCGCCAACGACACGCCTTACGGCCTGGCCGCTGCGGTCTGGACTGCCGACATCTCCAAGGCTCACCTCACCGCTCGCGCACTGCGTGCCGGCAGTGTGTGGGTCAACCAGTACGACGGTGGCGACATGACCGCTCCGTTCGGTGGCTTCAAGCAATCCGGCAACGGTCGCGACAAGTCGCTGCACGCGTTCGACAAATACACCGAGCTGAAGGCGACCTGGATCAAGTTGTAAGCCGTTAAGGGAGGCCTGCCGAGTAGCAGGCCTCCCGAACGACGCAGATCCCTTGTGGGAGCGGGCTTGCTCGCGAAGGCGGTGTATCAGCCAACATTGATGTTGGATGTGATGGCCTCTTCGCGAGCAAGCCCGCTCCCACATTTGTTTTGTATGGTCTGAAAGAAACAACAATCCACAGGAGCGTGGAACATGCGTTGGGCGACTTATTTCGCCGTTTTGGCATCTGTCTTGAGTGTCGGTCTGGCCCTGGGGGTCAGCATGCCGCTGGTGTCGTTTCGCCTGGAAAGCTGGGGTTACGGTTCGTTTGCCATTGGTGTGATGGCAGCGATGCCGGCCATCGGCGTGCTGTTGGGGGCGAAGATCTCCAGTCATCTGGCGGCGCGTTTCGGCACGGCCAATCTGATGCGCCTGTGTCTGTGGGCCGGGGCGGTTTCCATCGGTTTGCTGGCGCTGTTGCCGAGCTATCCGATCTGGTTGGTGTTGCGGCTGATGATCGGGGTGATCCTGACCCTTGTATTCATCATCGGTGAAAGCTGGATCAATCAACTGGTGGTCGAGCAATGGCGTGGGCGGCTGGTGGCGCTGTATGGCAGCAGCTACGCACTGAGTCAGTTGGCAGGGCCGGTGTTGCTGGGCTTCCTTGGCACCGAGCACGATTATGGCTTTTGGGTCGGCGTCGGTTTGCTGATGGCTGCACCGTTTCTGTTGCTGGGCCGTAGCGGTGCACCGAGCAGCGAGGCCAGCAGCGTGACCCTGCGTGATTTGCTTGAGTTCTGTCGTGGCCTGCCGGCGATTGCCTGGGCGGTGTCGCTGTTCGCCGCGTTCGAGGCGATGATTCTGACGCTGTTGCCGGTCTATTGCCTGCGCCAGGGCTTCACTACGGAGATCGCCCTGGCGATGGTCAGTACGGTGGTGGTCGGCGATGCGGTGCTGCAATTGCCGATAGGTGCGTTGGCCGATCGCTTGTCGCGCCGGGCGTTGTTTACCGGCTGCGCAGTCGTCTTGCTGGTGTCGAGCCTGGCGATTCCGATGCTGATCGATACACTGCTGATCTGGCCGCTGTGGGTCCTGTTTGGCGCAAGTGCCGGCGGCTTGTTCACCTTGTCACTGATTCTGATCGGCGAGCGTTATCGCGACGATGCGCTGGTGCGGGCTAACGCGCACATCGCCCAGCTGTGGGGGATTGGTTGCTTGATCGGGCCGCTGCTGGCGGGTGCCGGCAGTCAGTGGATCAGCGGGCATGCGTTGCCATTGCTAATGGCGGTGGGGGCCCTGGGTGTGTTGATTGTGGTGTCGCGGCAAGGGGCGTTTGGCGCGGTTCAGCCAGCATAGCTTTTGTAGCAGCTGGCGAAGCCTGCGTCCGGCTGCGCAGCCGGACGC